>NZ_CP130701.1:3106183-3459275 GCF_030553075.1 Halomonas sp. I5-271120 | reverse complement strand
GGCCAGCAAGTCGATGAGCAACAAGCTACTGGCAAGCCACAGAGTGGCCTTCTGGCTCACCAGAAGGCTCCGAGAGCGTAGAGATAACATAGAAGTAAGAGTCCCAACTGCAACGGGCAGAGAATTCCTCTCTCTGCCCGCGAGTGCTATGCCAAACTGCACCGCCCAAGGAGCGGCGCAACACTGCTTACTTGCCGAGGGCGTTCATGCCGGCATCTTCAAGCGCCATATCGATCCACTTCTGTTCGATACCCTGCTCGGAGAGCCACTCTAGGTACGCTGGCTGACCCTGTTCTCGGAAGGCATTGAGTTCTTCCTCTGTCGGGCGGATCACCTCCATTCCCTGCTCTTCGAGATAAGCGATACGACCATCGACTTTAGCTTCATTTTGCTCACGCGCCATGGTGTTGGCTTCGGCCACGGCCTCCATGAAGTTCGCTCGCATTTCCTAATCCCAACCGTCGATCATGGCGCCATTGCCTACCAAAAACTGGTCGGAATATTGGATGTTCGCCAGGGTCAAGTAATCCTGCACTTCGTACAGGCTGCCGAGGATGATATACATCGGCGGATTCATCTGACCGTCTGCGACACCGGTTTTGAGGGCCATGTAGACTTCGGTCCAGGGGATCGGGGTACCGGACGCCCCAAAGGCTTCATACAGCGCGACCTGGCTTGGGTCCATCGCACGGAAACGCAGGCCATCGAAGTCAGCGGGCGAAGAGATAGGCTTCTCATCGTTGGTGAATGCCAGGAAACCGCCCTCTTCGACCACGGCCAATAACTCTGCACCAGTGCGCTCGCGCAGCGCCGCCTCAACATTGTTCCAATACTGGCCTTCGTCAAAGAAGGTACGCGCTGAGGCAAAGTCATCGAACAAGAAGGGAATGGCGCTGACGAAAATCTCCGGCACTACCGGCGACATGCCCGCAAAAGAGGCGATGTTGAGGCTAGGCGAGTTCATCACCTGCTCCATGCGCTCCTGCTCTTCACCCAGCATGCTATTGGGGTACAGCTTTAGCTCGATTTCGCCGTCGGTTTTCTCGGCGACCAGCTGTTTGAGATTGGTGGCGAAAGCATGGACGGCATTCTTATCAGCGTCAGGAGCACCGTTATAGCTCAGATTTACCGTGGTTGCGGCTTGGGCACTCGTGGCTAGGGATGCCATGACACAGGCTGAGGCAAGAGTGGTAAGCGCAAATTTCCGAGACAGGTCCATGTCGGACTCCTCTGTGAAGGATCTTGTATAGTTATGTCATCGGCTCACCCATGTGGCCTTGCATGTCAGGCTATGAGCACCTCTGTTGCCTTTGCAATACACTAGGTGTTGCGATTACGACAACAGCCGCGGTGCATCGCTGTTAAAAAAGCGCATACCTCGCTGCAAATGCTGAAGACATGCTTCCGCCGATACCGTTAGCTCGCGGCCCTGGCGGCTGACAATCTGAGCCGTAGCACCATTAAGAGCCGGGTGCGCCATTTCCAGAATGCCGATCTCTGCATTATCGAGTGCGTCAATGACGGTAAGCTGCGGCATGAAGGTGACACCGATCCCTGACACCACAAAATTCCTGAGTACCGCCACCGAATTGGTGTGAAGCCGCGCCTGTAAGGGAATGCGCTCTTGATGAGCAACCGCATTGACAAGATGACGCATACCAAACGGGTTGTTCATCAGCCCCAGCGGATATCTTTCAATGTCTTGCAGTAATACTTGCCGTTTCAATGCCATCAGCGGATGGCCAGCGGGAACGATCAGGTCAAGGGGATGCCTGGTTTCAACGTGGCATATCAGTTGTGCGTCAACGGGCGGGGCGTAAAGCAAGGCAAAATCCACATGCCCCTGGATGACCAGGTCTATGGCCTCATCCATTCCCGCCATGGTGACGTCGAGTTCAATACCTGGATAAGCCGTCATGAAGGACTCCAACGGCTCGGAAACCAGGTCAGCGATGAAGCCTTCTCCCACCGCGATGCTGACCTGCCCACTGACTAAACCCTGTAGCTCCTGAAGTTTCGATAGCACTACCTTCTCGGCAGACACTTGGCCTTGAAAATGATCAACCAGAAACTGACCTGATTCTGTCACCTGGACACCAGATGAGTGGCGATGAAGCAAGGCCACGTCCAGAGATTCTTCAAGTGCTTTTACCTGACGACTGACCACAGACACATCTATATTCAGATGATCTGCTGCTCGTCGAAATGACCCTCTACGCACTACTTCACATAGATACGCCAATGCGCGCTGATTCAACATGAGATAAAACGTTACCTACGATTTGAGTTGGAAAGCCAGAGTTACTAATGCAACCCATTCCGCGGCTACCTAATTCGAGCTCGGCATACCATGATTAGGTCTTTGGCTTTTTCTACTCGAGATTGCAGCCTGTGCGGCTCATCTGTCCGGTATACCCCATAATCATCAGCGGACCAAACGCGGGGGATGGCTCGTGGCATTATCCTTGAATGAGCCGAACTGCCGTTCACATCTGGATGACACCTTGCCATCAACACCGAAGCGGCCGTGGCGCTCGCCTACTTGAACTAGTGTCAGCCGGGTACCGACGCCCCGCGGAAAGAAAGAGGCCGGCACCTAATGGATGCCAGCCCCTAGTCAGGATCGTTTAGCTGTCACCGGACGTTTGCCCCATCAGGCCATTCTAAGACCGAGGATCTCTCGGGCCTGCTGCCAGGTGGCCACAGGACGCTCATATTGCTCGCAAAGTGCCACAGTACGCTCGACCAGCGCTGCATTGGAGGGTGCCAGGGAGTCACGATCGAGACGCATGTTGTCCTCGAGACCCGTGCGAGTGTGCCCGCCCGCAGCGATCGACCACTCGTTGAGCAGCAGCTGGTTGGCGCCGATGCCGGCACCACACCAGTGAGCGTCCGGAGCGAGCCGGTGCAACGTTTCCACATAGAAATCAAAGGTCGGCTTGTCCACTGGCATGGCGTTCTTGACCCCCATCACAAACTGGACATAGAGCGGGGCCTTGAGCTTGCCCTGCTTGGAGAGGCTCACCGCCTGATGGATATGCGACAGGTCGAATGCCTCGATCTCGGGTTTGATGTCGTACTTCAGCATCTCGCCGGCAAGCCACTCCACCAACTGCGGGGAATTCTCGTAGACCCGGGTGGGGAAATTATTGGAACCCACTGCGAGGCTTGCCATGTCAGGCTTCAGTGGCAGCATGGCGCCACGCTCCTCGCCAGCCCCAGAGCGCCCGCCGGTGGAGAGCTGGATGATCATCCCCGGGCAGTGCTTCTTGAGGCCTTCCATCAATCTGGCGAACTTCTCGGGGGCTGAGGTCGGCGATTGGTCGTCATTGCGCACATGGCAATGGACGATGCTGGCCCCAGCCTCGAAGGCCGCCTGGGTGCTCTCGATCTGCTCCTCGATGGTGACAGGAACGGCAGGATTGTTTTCCTTGCGCGGCAGGCTGCCGGTGATGGCAACGCAGATGATACAGGGATTGGACATGTGACCTCACTTACCCCGCAACGCATTTAAGGTGCGAGATAATGATGTGATGGTTAGAGAAATATAGCGTCGGCAGAGCACCTACGCCGCCTGGATCACAGCAATCAGCCTTTCGGCAAACTGCGCCGGCACCTCTACGGAAGGCACATGGCCCACTCCCTCGAGGATTTCCAACAGCGCGCCGTCGAGCTCGACGGCCAGGGCCTTGAGGGTCGCCGGCGGGGTCGCCATGTCCTCGCTGCCGCCGAATAGCTGAACCTTCACACCCTTCCCAGATAGCTTGCCGGTGAAGACGTCGCGGCCCAGCATCTCGCAAAGCTTGGCGTAGGAATCGTCGTCGCCGCGGCCCATCTGGGTGCACCAGCCGTCCTTGAGTGCCGGCTCGGACTCGAAGCAGGCCGGGGCGAACCAACGCGGTACGATTTCCTCGGACATTACCGCTAAGCCTTCCTGACGCACGCGACTGGCACGGGTATTCCACAGCTCGGCGTTACCAATCACCGCACCGGTATTGGTCAACGTCGCCGAAAGCAAGCGCTGGGCGTGGTACTCGATTAGGGACTGGCCCACCACACCACCGATGGAAGTCCCGGCGAAGTGGAAGCGATCGGCACCGGCATGCTCAGCCAGTGCCAATGCCTCGCCCGCCAGGTCGCCCGGAGTAATCGGCCCCTCGCCCCAAGCCTGACTGGCGCCATGGCCAGGCAAGTCCCAGGTCAGCACCCGGTAGCGTGGCAGCAACACCGGTAGGATGTCGTCCCACACCGCCTGGCTCATGCCCAGAGGATGGGCCAACATCACTAGGGGATTGGCCTCAGAACCTAACAGCCGATAAGCCACGCTGCGGCCGTGGATGTTTAGAAATGCCATATCAATCTCTCCGTTCGTTGCCACGGGACTAACCGACAAATCCTGATGTCGGCTTCCGTATCGCCCTTCGGGCTCTCTTAGGCCCGCTCGATCAGCGTAGCGATACCCTGCCCCACGCCCACGCACATAGTGCACAGGGCATAGCGCTTGCCGGTCTTCTGCAGCTCATGGGCGGCGGTCAGCATCAGGCGCGCACCGGACATGCCCAGCGGATGGCCAAGCGCAATGGCGCCGCCGTTGGGGTTGACCCGCGGGTCGTCGTCCTTGAGCCCCAGGTCGCGCATGCAGGCGAGCGCTTGGGCGGCGAACGCCTCGTTCAACTCGATCACGTCGATCTCGTCGAGCGACACGCCGGTACGCTCGAGCAGCTTTTTCACCGCGGGCACCGGGCCATAGCCCATGATCCGCGGCTCGACGCCGGCGGTGGCCATGCCAAGGATCTTCGCCATCGGCGTGAGGCCGTGCTGCTCCACCGCAGCGGCGCTTGCCACCAGCATGGCGGCGGCGCCGTCATTGACGCCGGAGGCATTGCCGGCGGTCACGCTGCCGCCGTCGCGAAACGGTGTGGACAGGCTCGCCAGCTTCTCGAGGCTGGTTTCGCGCAGGTGCTCGTCCTGGTCGAAGATCAGCGGCGTCTGCTTGCGGCGCGGGATCTCGATGGCGGTAATCTCCTCGGCAAAGCGCCCCGCCTGCTGGGCAGCGGCGGCCTTCTGCTGGGAGCGCAGGGCGAAGGCGTCCTGGTCCGCGCGTGCAATGGCGAACTGCTCGGCCACGTTCTCGGCGGTCACGGGCATCGAGTCAACGCCATAGGCCTGCTTCATCAGCGGGTTGATGAAGCGCCAACCGATGGTGGTGTCCTCGATCTGCTGGCCGCGTGAGAAGGCGCCGTCGGCCTTGCCCATTACGTAGGGCGCCCGGGACATCGACTCCACGCCGCCGGCCAGCGCCAGCTCCATCTCGCCGGCCTTGATGGCACGGAAGGCGGTGCCCACCGCATCCATGCCGGAGCCGCACAGGCGGTTCAGGGTGGTGCCGGGCACGGAAGTTGGCAGGCCAGCCAGCAACAGCGACATACGCGCCACGCTGCGATTGTCCTCGCCGGCCTGGTTGGCGCAGCCCATGAAGACATCATCGATGGCCGCTGGATCGAGACCGGGGGCCTCGGCCAGTACCGCCTTGAAGATGCTGGCGGCAAGATCGTCGGGGCGTACGCTTGCCAGCGTGCCACCGAAGCGGCCCACGGCGCTGCGCCGCGGATGACAAAGGAATACGTCGCTCATGATTTAGGCTCCTGGAATTCGCCGATAGAACGCGGCGAGCGATGGCCGTTATAGCGTGAATTTACTCGCCGGCGTGCTGGCGTTCGGTTCTGTCCTTCAGCTCGCGCAGGATCTTAAGCTCAAGCTCGGAGGGCTCTGGGGTGCTCTCAAGCTCGCCGCTGAAGCGGATCTCCCAGCCGGTGGCCTCAATCACATCCTCGCGGCTCACGCCTGGATGCAGCGACACCACCGTGAGCTCCTTGGTCTCAGGATCGGGTTTCATCACGCAGAGATCGGTAATGAGGCGAGTGGGCCCCTTGCCGATGTTCGGCACGCCGTCGCGGCCCTTGCCGTCGCGACCGAAGCCCAGGGTGGTGACGAAGTCCACGTCCTTCACGAAGGCTCGCTTGGAGTGCTTCAGGGTGATGAAGACCTCGCCCGCGTTGGTGGCGATCTCCGGCGCCCCGCCGCCGCCCGGCAGGCGCACCTTGGGTGCCTGGTAGTCGCCGATCAGGGTGGTATTAAGGTTGGCGAAGCGGTCGATCTGCGCGGTACCCAGGAAGCCCACGTCGACCTTGCCGCCCTGCAACCAGTAGCGGAACATCTCCGGCACCGCGACGGTGGTCAGGGCCGACTCGCACAGTTCGCCGTCACCGATCGAGAGCGGCAGCACGTCGGGCTTGGTTTGCAGGGTGCCGGACTCGTAGATCAGCACCACGTCGGGGGCATGGGTCAGGCGGGCCAGGTTGGCGGCCTCGGAGGGCAGGCCGATGCCGACGAAGCAGGTCATGCCGTTTTCGAGTGCCCGGGCGGCGGTGACGCTCATCATCTCGGCCGAGGTGTATTCGATGCTCATGCGGATACCCCTGCTGCGTTGAAGACGTTCTCGTCGAGCCACTTCGTGAAGGTGTCGCGGTCGCGGGCGATGGCGTCCCACTCCTTGTAGAAGCGGTTGTGGCGCGGGTAGTAGCCGTGGGCATAGGAAGGCAGCGCGCCCTTCTCGGCTACGGCAATGGCATCGATGGCCCAGCCCGGGATGATGCAGGTGTTGGGGTGGTAGCCCGATTCAGCGGTCAGGTCCTCGACGATCTCCTCGACGGTGACGATGCTCTTCTTCGCTGCCAGCACGGCCTCCTTCTGCACACCGACGATGCCCTCCACCAGCACGTTGCCCTTCCGGTCGGCCTTCTGAGCGTGGACGATGGAGACATCCGGACGCACCGCCGGCACCGCCGCCAGGCGCTCGCCGGTAAACGGACAGTCGATGAACTTGATCTGATCGTTGACGTTGGGCAGCTCGCTGCCCACATAGCCGCGCAGCACCGCCAGCGGCAGGCCAGCGGCGCCGGCCTCGAAGGCACAGGCCATGGCCGCATGGCTGTGCTCGAGGATCTCTATCCGGTGAGGCCAGCCGTTCTCCACTGCATCACGCAGGCGGTGCAGTGAACCCACGCCGGGATTGCCCCCCCAGGAGAAGATCACCTTCCGCGCGCACCCCGCGCCGATCAACTGATCGTAGATCAGGTCAGGAGTCATCCGTATCAGGATCAGGTCACGTTTCTTCTGACGGATCACCTCGTGACCCGCGGCAAAGGGAATCAGATGGGTAAAGCCTTCCATGGCCACGGTAGCGCCGTCCTCGACGTATTGCGCGACCGCGTCATGCAGGCTGAGAAACTCGGCCATGGGGATGCACCTCTCTGGTGGTGGACTCGAAGACCGTTCCTAAGAAGCAGTCAACTAAAGTTCGCTATACGTACATATGTTTGCTTTGCGAACGAATCTAGCGCCAACGCCGGCAAGCGTCAAACGCAGGGAGACATCGCCCATCCCCCTTATGACGGGATAGCGTGTGATAACCCACTGCCAGCAGAATGTTTTTTACTCTGAACAGATCTGTCGAAACGCGACCAAAGTATAGGCTCGACGGGAAGAACGGCCTGACAAGGAAGGGGCCAAAAATGTTCGCCAGGCGAACATATGTGCTAGATTCGAGCGAAGGTCAGTATCCGCAGACACCACCATCAGGCAGAGGGAAACTGAATGCAGGAAGACATGATAAGTCCGGATGACCGCGACTTCGTCACGGCACTGGCTAGCGGAATGGAGGTGATCCTGGCCTTCGATGACACCACCCCTCGCATGACCCTGAGCGAGGTGGCCAGCAAGACGGGAATGAACCGGGCTCGGGCCCGGCGCTTTCTTTTAACGCTCCATGCATTGGGCTATGTCCGCAAGCAGCAGCGCCACTTCGAGCTAGCCCCCAAGGTACTGAACCTCGGCTATGCGTTTCTTTCCGCCAACAACTATCGCAGCGTGATCCAGCAGATTCTCGAGGACATCACCACCGAGTGCGGCGAATCCTCATCGCTGGGCGTGCTGGACGGCGAAGATGTCACCTATGTGGCCCGCTCCTCGTCAAGGCACCGGCTCATGGCCATCACGCTCTCGGTGGGCACGCGCCTGCCCGCGGCCCATACCTCCATGGGACGGGTGCTACTGGCCCAGTTGCCGGATGCCGATCTTGACGCCTTTCTGATGCAGGTGGCTCTCGAACCGCACACCGACAAGTCGATCACCGATAAGGCCGAACTCAAGCGCCGCATCCTCGACGTGCGCAAGCAGGGTTACGCGATCGCCGACCAGGAACTCGACTCCGGGTTGCGCTCGGTGGCCGTGCCGGCCTTCGATGCCAACGACAGACTGCTGGGCGCAATCAACATCAGTACCAATGCAGCCCGCATCGACTATGACACTCTGATCCGCCAGTACCTGCCACTGCTGCAGGAAAAGGCCCGACAGATAAGCGCCAGCGTCAGTTGACGCTTGCTGCCATCAACGCATCAATCAGTATCTAGCAGGACTTTTGCTCGGTAAGCCATTTAACCCAGGCGACGCCACCACGGCTTGCTTGGTGATAAGGCGGCTTACTGGCCGTCATTGGCCGTTTCTCACTGCAAGTCAGCACCTTTCTGTTCACAAGATCGACCGCACACCTCGTGTCGCCTTCAGAAAAATCCAATCTGGTCAAATTGGCCGTGGGGGCAGCTGTCATTGCCAGGCTGGCCTGCTGACAATACGAGTCAGCAAGGAAACAAAACGTATCGCTCACGCTACAGCTCGCGTTATCAGAACTCCTTGTAGACAAAGGCTCCATGCGCCACGAGAAAAGGGCCACCGGTGATATGGAGAGACCCACAACAAGACTTCCGAGGTGACACCATGGACAAGACTCGACTTGAAGGAAAAAATTGCCTGATCACAGGTGCTGCGCGTGGCATGGGGGCCGCCGTTGCTGAACATTATGCTGAACAGGGCGCCAATGTGTGCGTGGCAGACCTCAACATCGACGGATGCAACGAGGTCGTGGCACGCATCAAGGAGAAGGGTGGCAAAGCCATCGCCGTGAAGCTTAACGTGACCGAGCGTGACCAGATGCAGGCCGCCGTCAAGGCCACCGTCGATGCCTTTGGCAGCCTCAACGTCATGGTCAACAATGCCGGCATCAACAAGCCGCTGATGTTCTTGGACATCACAGAAGAAAACTGGCATCAGATCATGGACGTCAATGCCCTGGGTTGCCTGATCGGCATGCAGGAGGCCGGCAAGCAGATGATCGAGCAGGGCAAGGAGAACGGCCCCTACAAGATCATCAATGTCGGCTCCATTCTCTCCCGTCAAGCGTTCGACGATGTGGTGCCGTATGCTTGCAGCAAGCATGCCGTGCTGGCGATGATCAACGGCGGCGCCAAAGCGCTGGTGGATCACAATATCACCGTGAATGGCTATGGCCCCGGGGTCGTGCGTACTGAACTGTGGGAGCAGCTGGACAAGGATCTGGTCAGCATCGGCAAGTTCGACAAGCAGGGCCAGTCCATGGACGAGCTTGCCGAGAAGATGATTCTGATGAAACGCTACTCCTACCCGGAAGATGTAGTGGGCACCGCTTCCTTCCTGGCTAGCCCGGAGTCGGACTACATGACCGGCCAACTGCTGATGATCGACGGTGGCATGATCATGCAGTGATGCCACCGGCAACCCGGCGGGTGGCTCAGTAGTACCCCCTGTCGCGCATCAATCGATCGGCCCTGTCCTGTGCCATGGACAGGGCCTTCTTGATGGAGCGGCGCCCGTCGAGCATTTCGAATAGTTCATGCCCGGCAATGCCGATCAGATCGGTTATTCCTGGCACCGGGGGACGCGGCCAGGCCTGGAGAATGTCCTTTCGTGCCATCCCATCTACCACATCGATGAGCGGTGACAATGATGAAACCTCAGGGTCGCGACTGACACTGAAGCGCGGTGTGACAAGGCTACCGTTCATGATGTAGAGCTTCGACAGGCCGGCAGAAGTCAACGTTTTCAGGGCGCTCCAGGCCGCTTCCACGCGCTCCTCGGACAGGTTGGACGGAATGGCCAGTGCATAGCCGCCGATCGGGGTGATAGGAGCGCCATGGTTACCGACCGGGTGGGGAAGATATCCGGTATTCCCCCAAGCAGGAGACGCCTGATTGAGCTCGAAAAGGGGAGCAAGCAACGTGTAATTGTAGGCCATGCAGGACTCGCCCGACGCATAGGACTTGGCACGCTCGTACCAGGTCATGTTGAGGATGTTCGGTGGCGAATATTTCAGGATATCCAGCATGTATTCACAGGCGCGAAAGGCCTCATCCGACTGGAACATCGGCCGATACTCTTCGCCGGACACGTGCTGGAAGTCATAACCGTCCCGGGTGCTTCGAAGGTTGATGATCGGCTGGCCATATTTCGCCATCAGGAAGGCAAACGTATGGCCCAGCGGCGTACCCCGCGCAGCGTTCCAGGCAATGCCGTAGCGCCCCTTACCGGGATCGTGCAAGCGCCTGGCGACCTTGATCAGTTCTTCGGTGGTGGTCGGGGGATCCAGATGTTCTCGCTCGAAGATATCCTTTCGATAACACAGAAGCTCTGGCGTCGTCTGGACCGGAATACCGTACTGCTTGCCGGCATACTGCGAACTCTGAATGGCCATGGGGTGGAAGTCGGACAGGTCATGGCCATCCCGCGCCAGCAAGGGGTCTAGGGGCAGCAGCATATCCTGAGACGCCAACTCACCGAACCAGGGGAGGTCACAGGCGATGACATCGTACCGGGACTTTGCCAGGCGCGCGTTGGAAAGGATTTCCGACCGTAGACCATCGATCGACTTCGCCTTGTTCTTGATATCCACCCCAAACACCGCCTCCAGTTGCCGCTTGAGGTTGTGCATGGCCATGAACGTCGGGTCGGCATGAACCAATACACGCAGCCCTCCTTTCAGCTCGAGGCGCTGAGAGAGAACGGCGGGCGGCGGTATGACGGCGGAGGTCTCGTCGGCCTTTCCCAGCAAGATACGTCTGTCCTGGCCAGAGCCAGCATCCACACCAAAGGTTGTTCCCAGTAAGGATTTGATCCGAATCGCATAGGCTTCCCATTCGTCGATCAGTGCCGCAGACGGATGGAGTGACACCGTCTTGCCCGACTTCATCCGGGGACGCGACACGATCAGGCCGCGCTTGAGTATACTCTCGATACCTCGTTTGGCAGTGCCGTAGGACAGACCAGAGGCATCGGCCAGAGAAGTGGGCGTCGTGAGCCGCCCCACCAGGTGGTTGCGCATGATATGGGTCATCATGCGCATCTCCCGGTAGCCATGGTTGATGGAGAGTGACTGCTCGGTTTCCTCCTCGAGCTGTTCGATGAAGTCGATGAACCTCGCAAGCTCCGTATTCGAGAGCTTCGACATGGGTATCTGGGGCAGTGTGTCGTAGGGCCCCTCCGGATGCCCCGCGACCGATTCATCGATCATTCTCACCTCAAGCATATCAATGGACTCTGTATCGAAAGTACCTCTCACCTCCCCTGCCGGCAATCATCATCCTGCACCATCGACGATCAGCCGAATGCCCAGCAGGATAAGCAGCGTGAGAATGATCCGGAAGAATAGCTCCCCACTCAGACGCTTCTGAATGACAAGCCCCAGTCGTACCCCGAGCCAGGCGACGGGGATCATCAGCAGGGCCAGCGTCAGATTCTCGACGTTGAGAAAACCGAGCAAGCTGTATGGCACCAGCTTGACGAGATTGGCAGCGGCCAGAAAGACCACGGCCGTGCCCAGAAACGCTTCCTTGGATAGCCTGGACTGAAGCAGGTAGAAGTTCAGCGGCGGACCACCAGCATGGGCGATGAAGCTGGTGAAACCGGCGATCCCCCCACAGAGCCCGCCTATCCAGGATGGCATCACGCGACCACGGAAGGGCTTGAACACCCCCCACAGGCCGAACAGGATCGAGAAGACCCCCAGCAGCACCTTGAGCAGGTCATCATCGAAGAGCCCGTACGTCAGATAGCCGATCGCGACGCCCAGCACAGCCGGAGGGAACATCAGCCACAGTAGCGAGCCGACACGATATCGCCACCAGGCACGCAGGCTGAAAGCATCCATGACGATCAACAGCGGCAGCATGACAGCCACGGCATAGGCCGGACTCGCCTTCAGCGAGATCAGGGGCACGGCCACCACCCCGACGCCTCCGGCGAATCCCGACTTCGAGATGCCGGTGATCAACACCGCCACGATCATCAGGATAATGAACTGCCAGTCATACACCATTTGACGCCTCATGCTTTCCGGAACGGAATGAAAAAAGGGCCGTGCAAACACGGCCCACATCGGAAGAACTTGCTGTGCTCGGCTGCCACTTCAAGTCCACCCAGGCGGAGGTGGCAGCCTGTCCGCCCTGTCAGAGGACCTGGCAGACCTCATCGAACTCAAACCGATCCTGGCGCGGGAAGAGCGCCGAGGCATCGCCGTATCCCAGATTGCAGAGGAAGTTGCTCTTCACCTGGCCATCGGGGAAGAACTCTTCATCCACGGCCGCATTGTTGAAGCCGGACATCGGCCCGGCACTCAGTCCCAACGCGCGAGCGGCCAGGATAAAGTAGCCGCCCTGGATGGAGCTGTTGCGAAAGGCCGTGGTGTTGATGAAGTCGGTCTTGCCCTCGAACAGCGACTTGGCATCCTTGTTGTGAGAAAACATTCGCGGCAGATGCTCATAGAATTTCGTGTCGTAGCCCAGCAAGGCCACCACTGGCGCCTTCATGGTCTTATCCTGGTTGCCGGGAAGCAGTGCTGGCTTGAGCCTTTCCTTGGCTTCCTGGCTTCTCAGGAACAGTATCCGAAGAGGCTGGCAATTCATCGAGGTCGGGCCGAAGTGCATCACTTCATAGAGCTCGCGAAGCTTATCGTCGCTCACGTCCTTATCCAGCCAGACGTTATGTGTCCGGGCAGCGGTAAACAGCGTCTCGATAGCATTCTGGTCAATGGCGGTCATATGACATACCTCTGGTAGAACAGTGGGTTATTGTGTGTCGCACTCTCAGCTTGCCTTCAAGCCGAAATCATATTTCAGATGGCGGAAGGGAACGTCCATCGAGCGTCCATCCGGTGCCTTGCCTGGCGGAAACAGCTCATACTCCGTAACCAGAGAATCCTTGACGCCGAAAACGGCATCAGAATTGAGGTAGGGGTCGTTCTCGGCGAACACCTGAGTGACCAGGGTCTCGAACCCCTCTGCCATCAGCATGAAGTGCACATGGGCGGGCCGATAGGGATGTCGACCGGTGACCTCCAGCATCTTGCCGACGGGGCCATCCGTAGGGATGGGATAAGGAGAAGGCGTTACCGTCCAGAAGGCATATTGCCCCTGATCGTCGGTGGTAAACCGGGCCCGCAGTGACGCACTCTCGAGCTCTTTCTGGACGTCATAGAAGCCTTCGCTGTCCGACTGCCAAACGTCGATGACAACATTGGCCAGTGGCTCGCCGCGCTCATCATGAACCCGCCCCTCAACGAAAAAGGGCTCGCCTGCGACGTTCCAGTCGATGGATTCGCCTCGGGCGACCTCGGGCGGGTCAGCGACATAGAAAGGCCCCAGCACGGTGCTTTCCGAGACCATCGGGTCCGAGGTCTGGTGGTTGATGGCATCGACCAGCATCGTCACTCCAAGGGTATCGGAGAGCAGAATGAACTCCTGGCGCTTGTCGTCGCACATCTGGCCGGTCCGGGTCAGGAAGTCGATGGCCTGGGTCCACTCCTTCTCCGTGGGCTCCACCTCACGCAGAAAGGCGTGCAGGTGCGTTACCAGGCTATTCAGGATCGTCTTCAATCGCTCATCCTGACAGCCGGAGAACTCCTCGATCACCGCCTCTGTGATGTTATCTGCGTTCAGGTTGCGCATGGCATTACCCTCTCCTTGTGTCAGCGGCGGGCTCGATGGCCGGCAGTCCGGCGAGGCGCTCGGTATGATGCACCGTGGCGATATAGTCGTCTTCGCCATACCCCGTGCCGATCAAGGAGGTATAAGCCTCGCGCATCTGGGCAGCGAGAGGCACCGGCACGCCGGCGCTATGAGCACAGCCGAGAATCAGGTCGAGATCCTTGGCCATCTGGGCGGCCGAAAAGGTAGAGGTGAAGTCTCGCTGACTCAGAGGCGGCACCTTGTACTGCACCATCGGCGAGCCCACGGCGCTATCGGCGACCAGCTCGAGCATATCGTCCCAGCCGATATTGCCCTTGCGGGCCAGGGTCAAGGACTCACCCAGCATCCCGGCGCTGACCGCGATCATGAGATTGATCGCCAACTTGGCATAGCGACCCTGCTCCTCCTCACCCAGCCAGTACTGGGCCTTGGTGAAGCTCTGCATCACCACAACGGCCTCATCCAGCGCCTCGCGGGGACCGGAGACCATGGCCGACAGGGTGCCGGCTTCGGCCGCCACCGGATTGCCCGACACTGGGCTGCGCAGATAGGCGATACCGCGGGCTTCTGCAGCGCGCGCCACCTTAGCGGAGGCCTCGATACTCACGGTACTGGTCTCGATCAGCGTGGCCCCCGGAGCCATCTTGCCGATCAGATCCCCAGCCTCGAGGCAAAGCCCCAGCAAAGCCCGGTCATCGGGAATCGAGACCAGCACCAGGGAACAGCCGTCGATGGCGCTGGCCAGGTCAGGATGAGGTGTGATGCCGGCCTGCTCGGCCAGCGCCATGCGTTCGGTGCTGAGGTCGAAGCCATGAACCTCATGTCCTGCGGCAGCGATACGGGCCGCCATGGGCAGACCGAGCTTGCCCAGGCCCACCCAGGCCACCTTGTGTGTGGTTGTCATTGGGCTGTCTCCTCGTGTTGTTGCCGTGCCTGCAGTTCGGCGTAGATGCGATGGCCGGACGCCTCAAGTTCACGCAGACCGTCCTCGACATCGGCCACCAACCGGCCGTGTCGCTTGTGAAATTCCCCCGCGACCATGACGCTGTCGACATTGGCGAGACTCGCCTGCATGACGACGCTGGACACCGGGTCGCTAACCGGCTGCATGTTGAGCAGGTTGCTGTCCAGCAGCACGATGTCGGCTTGCTTGCCGGGGGTGAGACTGCCGATGCGGTCATCGAGGCCCAGAGCCCGCGCGCCGTGGAGAGTGATCCACTCCAATGCCTCGCGGGTGCGCACGGTAGAAGTGGCGGGGATGCTGCCCTGTTCCCGGCGCGAGGCGTCGTTGTCCAGCGAGCGCTGCATCCCCAGTGCTGCACGCGCCACGGCGAACATGTCGCCAGAGATCACCGATTCGAGATCCACCCCCAGCGACACGACGCCGCCATGGCGGCGAACATGGCCAGTGATCGGGAAGCCGTGTCCCTGGGTCATCTCGTTCTCAGGGGCAATGGAGAAGGTCACACCCTGCTCGCAGAAGCGGGCCAGTTGGCCATCATCCAGGCTCTGGCCGTGCACGATGTTGATGTCCGGCCCCAGCAGTCCACGCTCCTCGATAACATCCCAGCCACCGGGGCTCACGGCCTCACCGCCGCCCTGATGCATGGAGGCCACCAGCCCGAACTCCTTGGCGAGTTCGAAGTCGTGCAGCGAGACATCCAGGGTCGAATAGTGCGGCCCCAGGATCGCGAGGCCCAGGGTCACCCGCCCCTGCGGATCCCCCAGCGGCCCAGCCAGCAGCCGCTCCACCTCACTGCGGGGATGAGGAATCTCGCTGAAATGGGGCTGGCCGGGCTTGGGATCCGGCTTGGGCGAGCCGTGAAAGAAGACGGCGCGGATACCCGACTCCTGCAGCCCCCTGACGGCGGCATCGGTATGCTCAGGCGTGGGGTTGTTGTGACACCAGTCTCCTAGGGTGGTGGCTCCGCAGTTGAGCTGATTCAGCGCACCCAACCGCGTTGCGACATGGATGTCCTCTGGGGTGAACAGTGTCGCCAGGCCACGGTGCACATGGCCGAAGTATTCCAGCAGCGTCCAGTTGGCGGCGACACCGCGCAGGGCCGTCTGCCAGGTATGCATATGGGCATTGACCAGCCCCGGAATCAGGATGCCGCCGCGACAGTCGACGACCTCGGCATCCTCGGCGGACAAATCGTGCCCCACGGCTAAAATGCGGTCGTTTTCCACCAGGACCTGGCCCTGGGTCAGATCGCCGATGGCCGGATCAAGGGTCAGTACGGTGGCATTGGTCAGCAATATCTTCATGCGTCGGTAGCCTCCAGGGTTTCGGGGCGACGACCGGCATAGGCATCATCCAGCAGCCGATGGATGCCATTGGCCTCGATCTCACGGGGATTCCAGTAGGGGTTAGCGGTGGCAATCTGCGTGGCACGTTCGATGTCGCCCCCCTCCAGGCCAATGTCCCGCAGGGCGAGGGGGGCCCCCACGGATCGCGCCAAGTCGTAGAGCCCCGCAGCGGCATCCGCTGTGCCCAGCGCCCGGGCGATGCGCACCATCGCTTCCGGGGCGGCTGCGGCGTTGTAGGCCACGGCATGGGGCAGCACAATGGTGTGGGTCTCGGCATGCGGGAGATTAAAGGAGCCGCCCAGGGTGTGGCAGAGCTTGTGATGCAGTGACATGCCCACCGAGCCGAGACAGGCGCCGCACAGCCAGGCGCCATAGAGGGCATCAGAGCGTGCCCCGGCGTCGCCGGGGGTGCCGGCAATCGTCGGCAGGCTGCGTGCCAAGGCCGCTATGCCCTCCTCCGCCATCATCGAGACGATCGGGTTGCGATCCTTGGCATAGAGGGCTTCCACGGCATGGGCGATGGCATTGATACCGCTGGTGCCCGACATACCCACGGGTAGCCCGAGCGTCAGGTCGACGTCGTAGATGACCGTCTCGGGCAGTACCTTCAAGGTCCGTTGGGTGGTCTTGAGGCCGTCCTTCGTCTCACCGAGGATCGGCGTCATCTCGGAACCGGCATAAGTGGTGGGAATGACGACCTGGGGTAGATCGGTGCGCAGGGCAATCGCCTTGCCAAGCCCGATGGTGGAACCGCCCCCGATAGCCACGACACCATCGGCGCCAAGCGAGGCCAGATCGTGCATGGCTTCCTCGGTTGTCTCTACCGGGGTATGCATGCGGGCCCCGGCGAAGACACCTGCTCCCAGCTCACCGAGCTGTTCCAGCACCTGGCGTGCCTGACCTTCCTGCTCGGGCGTGGAAAGCACCAGCACCCGATGGCAGCCCAGCGCCTGGACCTCCTCCGCCACCCGGGCCAGGGTGCCCTGGCCGAAGATGACCCGAGAAGGCAGGCCATTGTAGATAAACGGCATCATGATGTTGTCCTTGTTGATTGGATGAGCCACGGAGCGGGCATCAGGCGGCTGGCTGATCGACCGACGTGCCGGCACTTGTCACGTACTGCCCGGTGATGGCCTGCACCAGCGCATCCTCTGACACAGCATCGCCATCGAATTCGGCGGTCACCTGCCCGTCGTACATGGCGATGATGCGATTACTGACGCCCAGGACTTCGGGCATCTCCGAGGAGATCACCAGCACCGCATACCCAGTTCTGGCCAGTTCCTTGATAAGGGCATGGATCTCCGCCTTGGAACCGACATCGATGCCACGGGTCGGCTCGTCGAGAATCAGCAGTTTGGGGTGGGTATGCAGCCACTTGCCGATGACGATCTTCTGCTGGTTGCCGCCGCTGAGGTTGCCGACCTTCTGTCGCCAGCTGGGCGTCTTGATCTTCATCGCCTGCTGATACTTGTCGTAGACCTGCTTCTCTGCAGCGGCCTTCATGAACCCTCTCGTGGAAACGCTCTCCAGGCCTGCAAGGGTCATGTTGTCGCGACAGTTCATCCCGAGGATCAATCCCTGGTCTTTGCGATCCTCCGGGACCAGCGCGATCCCCTGGGCGACTGCATCGTGGGAAGACCGCAGTTGTGCGACCTGGCCATCGAGCAGGATCTCGCCACCCGAGGGCTTGCGCAGGCCAAAGATGGTTTCCGCCACCTCCGAGCGCCCGGCCCCGACCAGGCCGTACATACCAACGATCTCGCCCTTGCGGACATTGAAGCTGACATCCTTGAACACCCCGTCGACCGTAAGGCCGCGCAACTCGAGCATGTTCTTGCCGAAATCCTTCGGCTTGCTGTCATGGTCCAGTTCGAGGCTGCGGCCGATCATCAACTTGGTGACCTCATCCTCATTGGTATCAGCAGTGTTCACTGTGCCGTTGTACTCACCATCCCGAAGCACCGAGATCCGCTGCGAAAGATGGAATATCTCGTCCATACGGTGGGAGATGTAGACGATGCCGACTCCCTGCTCACGCAGGGTATTGATGATGTCGTATAGCACGGGCTTTTCGTGGTCGGTAAGCGACGCCGTCGGCTCATCGAAGACCACCACTTTTGGTGTGAACACAAGGGCTCGTGCGATTTCGACCATCTGCTTCTTGGCGATAGAGAGATCGCTTACCATGTCCTTCGAGCTGAAGGAGCACTTCAGACGGTTGAGGATTTCCGTGCTCTCCCGGTGCAGGGTCTTCCAATCGACCAAGTTGCCCCACTTCTTGGGCAGGCTGCCCAGGAAGATGTTTTCGGCCACCGACATCTCCGGCACCAGCGACTGCTCCTGATGAATCAGCACGATGCCGCTCTTCTTGGCGCGCTTGGGATTATCGAAGACCTTCTCTTCCCCCTCGAGCAGGATCTGGCCACCATTGGGTTTGTGCTTGCCGGCCAGCACTTTCATCAGCGTGGACTTTCCCGCACCGTTTTCACCAAGCAATGCATGGACCTCACCGGCCCGAACATCGAAGCTGACCTTGTTGAGCGCGATCACCCCTGGAAACTTCTTGGTGATGTCCACCAGCGAGAGGATGGGGGTATCTCCCCGCCCAGGCGCCCCTGAGGTATGTGTCACAGTTGCAGTGCTCATGCCTGCACCCCCTTGGAAGACTTGAGGTTGATCTGCTGATCGATGATCAGCACGGAGATCAGGATCACCCCGAGGATGACCAGCACGTAGAAGGCCGGCACCTGCATCATGTTCATACCGTTGCGCAGGACTCCGATAGCCAGCACGCCCCCCAGGGTGCCCGTAATGCTGCCGTAGCCGCCGGTAAGCTTGGTGCCGCCGAGCACAACAGCTGTGATGGTCCAGAGCTCGTAGTCCCGGCCAAGGTTAGGCGTCGAGGCCCCCATCTGAGTGGCCAGCAGGACACCGGCCAGGGCCGCGAAGAAGCCGACAATCATGAAGTTGATCATCATGTTTCGGCCGATCCGGATGCCGGCATCCAGGGCCGCCTCGGGGTTGCCCCCCACGGCGAAGGTGTTACGGCCATGGCCAGTTTTCCTGAGCACCAGGTGCATCACCAGGGTGCAAAGCAGGAAGATGATGGCCAGCACGGGGATGGGGCCGATGGTGCTGGCACCGAAGTCAGAAAAGGCGAAGTTGCTGGCGTAGAAAGACTGCTCTTCGGTATAGACAAAGATCAGCCCTCGCACCCCAATCATCGCGCCGAGGGTGACGATGAAGGCGTTGACCCCCGTCTTCCAGACGAGCAGACCATTGAGGGCCCCCAACGCCACGCCTGTAGCAATGGCGGCCAGCACCGCCACGGTCAGGCCGTAGTCCTGCAGCC
Organism: Halomonas sp. I5-271120; assembly: GCF_030553075.1. NCBI lineage: Bacteria > Pseudomonadati > Pseudomonadota > Gammaproteobacteria > Oceanospirillales > Halomonadaceae > Halomonas > Halomonas sp. I5-271120. Next base: position 3,439,718 of record NZ_CP130701.1, on the reverse strand, counting down.
CCACCGAAAGTGACGCCGCCAACCCCAGGGTGGCCCCCACGGAGAGATCAATGTTGCCGTTGATCATCACGTAGGTCATGCCCAGAGCGATCAGCCCGATGGTGGAGGTCTGGACGAGGATGTTTGCCAGGTTGCCCACCGACAGGAAATAGTCGGACATGACGCTGAAAAAGATGGTGATGGCGACGACGAAGACCCAAATCGGCTGGATGAACGAGCTGCCGCTCATGAAACGCTTCATATCAATCATGGTATTCACCCTGTCAGGAGTGGCGGGTCAGCAGACGCTTGCGCTTATTGGCAAGGTCCAGCCATACCGCGAGGATGATGATGACCCAGGTCACGAGCCACTGGGTGTAGTAGGGGTAGCCCATCAGCAGCAGGCCGTTCTGGATGAAGCCAAGTATCAGCACCCCGATTACCGTCTTCCAGATACTGCCGGCACCACCCAGCAGGCTGGTGCCGCCGAGGATAATCCCGGCCAGCACGAGCAACTCGTAGCCCTGCCCCACGTTGTTCTGGGAGCCCATTACACGCGACCCGAGCACCAGGGCGGCGCAGGCAACACAAAAGGCCGAGATCAGGTAGGTGCTGAACACACACCAGTTTTTGCGAATACCGGAATAGACGGCTGCCATGGGATTGCCACCAATGGCGAAGATACGCCGGCCGTAGCCGGTGAAGGACATAACGACTTGGACGATGATGGCCAGCACGGAAAAGATAATGATCGGTACGGCAATACCCAGCAGGTACCCCTGCCCAAACACGCCGAACCATGTCTCGCTCTGATTGGCGATGTCGACGTTCTGACCACCGCTGTAGATCAGCACCAGGCCCTGAATCGCCGATAGCATCGCCAGCGTCACGATGAGCGAATTGAGCCGCATGAACCCCACCAGGAAACCATTCAAGGCCCCGAGCATCAGGGTCATCGCGAACATCACCAGAATGGCGCCGATCGGACCGATCTTGTCATGAAGATCCACCACCAGGACGGTGGAGAACGAGAGCATCGACCCCACCGATAGGTCGAGGTTGCCGCCGATAATCACCACAGTGACACCAACCGCGATGATACCGATGATCGACGCCTGCCGGACCACGGTCATGATGTTTGACTGAGAAAGAAACTGTTCGGAAGTCAATGAGAATGCAAACATGCAAATCAAGAAGAACACTAGAATTCCCTGAGCGGATAGGAAGTTCAGGAGACCTGCTTTGTGTTTCTTGCTGAGCATGAAGCCTTGCTTGGTGTGTTCTGCAGAAGCCATGTCACTCACCTATATGGGCGCAACCTTGTTCCTAAGGTCACCGGTTGTCCGTTCAGTGGGTTGGCTTTCCAAGTACTGCTTCTATAGCGGAGAAAGAGCAGAGCACTGCAGAGCCATCCTTCATGACCAACGGACTTTCTTTGGCGAAGCGCTACGGTGCATGAGGTCCTCAGACCCCATGCACCTCGGCGGGAGCCTTTAGAACACCGGCTTGTCGAACTCGGCCAGATTGTCGGCCGTGATTTTGGGAGTCTCGAAGAAGTTCATCTTCGGAACCTCTTTACCGGCCAATACATCGAGTGCCGTCTGAAGAGCCGCTTCGGCATCATCAACCGGAGACTGGTAAATGGAGCCGTAGTACTCGCCTCGCTCGATGGCCTCGTAACCCACAGCGAAGTTGGTGGCACCGATGAAGGCGATATCCCCTGCTCTGCCGGCACTCTTGGCTGCGTTCAGAGCACCAACCCCCATGTTATCGTCGCCGGCATAGACACCATCAATGACGTCATACTTGGTGAGGAAATTCTCCATGACCCGCTGGGCTTTTTCGCGGTTCCAGTCCGCGGGCTGGGTCTCCACGATTTCTACGTCGGGACAGGCCTCTGCCAACCGGTCCTCAAAACCTTGAGACCGCTCCATTGCAGTGGTGTAGCCGGGCTGCCCGGCAATCTGAACGATCTGTCCCTTGCCACCCAAGGCTTCACACATCATCTCAGCGGAGGAGGCTCCCTGTTGGACGTTATCGGGTCCCGAGAAGGCGGCAATGTACTCGAGGCCGGCCTCGGCGATCTTGGAGTTGGTAACCACCACCGGAATGCCCGCCTTGTGAGCTTGTCGAATGGCAGGGATCACCGCCTGGCCATTAGTTGGCCAAATGATGATGGCATCGACTTGCTGCTGGATCAGATTGCGAACCTGGCCGATCTGTCGCGCCACATCGCCGCCGGCATCAAGGACGACAACATCGACGCTATCATTTGCCGCGGCCGCTTCTTCGAATGCCTTTTCATAGGTGGTCTGATAACTGTCCACACCGACGTTATTCTGTGTAATACCAATTCTTACTGTATCTTCCGCATATACAGCTCCTGAAAAGATTACAGCTACCACTACGCTGAGAACTTTCTTTTTAAACATGACAATAACCTTTCTTGTTGTCTTAATAATTAAAACCCGGGCTGGCGACCCAACTGTCCACAACATCTTAGCTGTCAATTTTGCATACGGGCAACGTGACCAACGTGAAGAAATATCCAATCTGGACTTTTTTATCACCAGCCCGGAAATAAAATATAAACCATTGATAACAATGAACTATATTGACAGGCATGCTTAAGACAACGAATCCATACGTAGACCATGGTATATGCTCGAAAAGTATCATCTCTGATCAAAGATGACCGTCGCCTTCGGTGATAAAAAAGAACTAGAAAATTTCAACAACTTTAACCAACGCTTCCAATCATGATCGCCGGCATGCCGCTGGTGACGAATCCCAACCTGATCATACTGAACATCCGAAGCAAGGAAGCCGATCGCTCTGCTGGCATCCCCGTGCAGCGGCAACGCATCACGTTAAGGCCCCATGCCACATGCCTGGGCATCAGCCCGCACGCCGCCAGATGAAAATAGCCCGCGCTGCCTAGCAGTCGCGGGCCATGAAGCACCACAAGGTTTCAGGTCACATGATCAAGAAGAGGCCCGCCCCAGGCGGCTCGGCAGATGAACTCAAAGTCCTTGGTCTCGAAGAGCAGCGAGATGAGGCCGCCCAGCCTGCCATAGCGATTGTCAGAGGCAACGGGCATGTCAGGGCCGAGGAGCTGCTCGCCCAAAGCGGGGTCGCCAGACCGGTACGGTTCGAGGTGCCACACTTCGTCGCCGCCCCCTCATCGTCGGTGCCACCGACCTGGTGGTCACGTCACCAACAAGCTGGCCGAGGCCAACCGGGACAAATTCACTCTCGTCTAACATCCTTACCCGGTCGACCTCCACGAGGCATTGATCAATTTCTTCTGACAACGGCGCTGCCACCAGGATACCGGCAACCATTGGCTGCGCGAGCTGATCCGCCAGATTTTCGCCAAGCCGTGAGGCCCAGGCGAGCCTCCGGCTCGGTCGGGACGCTTATCTCACGCTGTCGGAAACTTGCGTCGACTCGCACCGAGCGAAGCGCCGGTGCAGGACGTTGTAGGCCAGGGCGCCCACTACCACCCCCCAGAAGGCCGACCCCAACCCCAGGAAGCTCATGCCGGACGCCGTGGAAATGAAGGTGATCACCGAGGCCTCCAGGTGATCCTTATGGGCGGCGAAGGCACTGATGTTGCTGGTGATGGCCCCGATCAGCGCCAACCCCGCCAGCACCGCGACGAACTCGCCCGGCAGCGAGGTGAACAGCGCCACGATGGTCCCGGCAAAGGTGCCACCGATCAAGTAGAAGATCCCATTGGCGACCCCGGCCACATAGCGCTTGTCTGGGTCCTCGTGGGCCTCCTTGCTGGTGCAAATGGCCGCGGTGATGGCCGCGATCACGGTGGTAATACCGCCAAAGAAGGCGGTGCCGAAGGAGGTCAAGCTGGTCACCGTGACGATCGGCTTGGCCGAGATGTTATAGCCGGAGCTTCGCATGATCGCCATGCCCGGCAGGAACTGCCCGGTCAGGCTGACCAGCACCAGCGGGATGGCCAGGCTAAGGGTGGCATTCCAGCTCCACTCTGGGTGAATGAACTGCGGGTCGGCTAGGCGCAGCGTCACGCCCCTGAGGCTGGCATCTTCAAGCATCACCGCCAGGATAACGCCAACCACCAGCAGCAGCACGAGGCTGTAGCGCGGACTTAACCGCTTGAAGACCAGGTAGGCGAGAATCATGCCGATGGTCAGGGCCGGTACCGACTCCAACGACACGAAGACCCCGACGCCGAACTGGAACAGGATGCCCGCCATCATGGCGCTGGCGATGCCTGGCGGGATCAACCGAATGATGCGATCGAAGGAGCCGGTCACGCCGATCACGAAGATCGCCGCTGCCGCCACCAGGTAGGCGCCCACCGCCTCGCCTAACGACAGGTCGGGAAACAGCGTGACCAGCAACGCCGTGCCAGGCGCCGACCAGGCGGTGACCACCGGGACCTTGAACCACAAGCTAAGCAGAATGCCCGAGACGGCAGCGCCAAGCGAGATCGCCCAGACCCAGGAAGTCATCATGGCACTCGAGATCTCGGCGCTCTGGGCGGCCTGAAAGAAGATCACCAGTGGCCCGGAGTAAGACACCAGCACCGCCACAAAACCGGCGGTGACGGCGGGTATCGACCAGTCCTTGAACATCACAAGAATCCTCGCAACGAGTAGCGATGCGCCCTTCGCGCAACGCACAGCAAAAATGCCCGCGCTGCCAAGCAACCGCGGGCCAAGGAAGAAGCGCCATGCAAAAGCGCCGACGTCCAGACGCCGGCACTATCGGTCAGCCCACTCTCTTAGCTGGGAAGCGCTTGCGAAGGGCCTCGCGTTCCTGAGAGAAGTCGAAGTCCTGGAACTCCACCAGCATCGAGATCAGCGCACCCAGGATTAGCGCCCAGAACGAAGCGCCGATGCCAAAGATCTGCAGGCCCGACACGGCGATCAGGAAGGAGAACATCGCCCCTACCTCATGCTTGCCGGAGAAGGTGATGTGCATCGCCGAGCTGATCACCCTCAGCAGGGCCAAGCCGGCAATGATGGCGATGAAATAGCTCGGCATCGCTTCGATCAGGCTGAACACGAAGCCATAGAAGGGTGCGGCAATCACGAAGATGATGCCGACGATCACCGCCGCCACCCAGCGCTTGTCGTGGTTTCCTGCCTCAGGGGATGAGCAGATTCCGGTCATCGGCGCGGCGATGCAGGTGCTGTGGAGATTGAAAAAGGCAGACACCATGGTGCCAATGCCTCCGACGAAGGTGATGGCGTTGGCCGGCACCTCCTTAAAGCCCATGCCCTTGACCAACCCCACGCCGGCGGGCGTCTCCATGCCCACTAGGATCAATGCCAGCGGCAGGCCGTAGGCCAAAAAAGCGTCCATGGAGAATGCCGGCGCGATGAACTCGGGCATGCGGAACGAAAACTCCACACTCGAGAAATCGGCACCGGAGAAGGCCATATAGATAACGCCCACCGCCAGCGTCACCACCAGAGGAGGAACTCGACGCAGGAAGCGCGCCGAGAAGAAAAAGGCCAGAATCATCACCAGCGCTGGTATCAACGCACTCTGCAGTGGCATCACCATGTTGGTGCCGAACTTGAGCAGCACCCCGGCCACCATCCCCATGACAATGGGCATAGGGATGAGCCGCATCACCAGGCTCATCCAGCCGGCCAAGGCAACCACCACCGAAATGGCCCCCGCCATCAGTGTTGCCCCCAGGGCCTCATTGAGCCCCACCACGGGAATGATGGCAGCGAACAGCAGGGCCCCGGGAATGGAGTTGGCCATCGGCAGGGGCAGCCGATAGTAGGCCGGAAGCAGCAGCCCGAACAGACCGTTGATGAAGAGGTAGCTAATCACCCATAGCAGGGTGAAATCCTTGGGTAGCCCGGCTGCCGTGCCGGCACTGATATGAATGATGCCCGCGCTGAGACCGAAAATACCGGCGACCAAGCCGGCGCTCAGGTTGTCGGCATTCAGGTCGCGCAGGAAGTCCCGCGGCGCCGACGCTAGGCCGACGCCTCTCTCGAGATGTTTCATGATGTGCTCCAGGGGATTCTTGTCGTTGTCGTTTTTTGGTGGCTGCGGCAGGCCTCGGATGGTCAGAGGTCTAGGGCTCAGCCCTGATCGCCACCGCCGACCGGCAGTACGCTGCCGGTGATGTAGCTCGCCTCGTCCGAGGCCAAGAACAGAATCGGTGCGGCCATCTCGTCGAGCGTGCCGTAGCGCTTCATCAGGCAGCTCTGCTTGGTCTGGTCGATATGCGCCTGAAACCAGGCCCGTTCCTTCGCGTTACTAGGCTCCGGGGTGCCGCGGGAAATCTTGCGCGGCGGCGCCTCGGTCCCGCCGATGCCGGCGGCTGCCACGCGAATACCGTGCTCGGCGTACTCGAAGGCCAGAGACTCGGTCAGCGCATTGACGCCTCCCTTCGCCGCCGAATAGGGAATTCGATGGATGCCTCGGGCCGCCACTGAAGAGACATTGACGATCACGCCACCACCCTGCTCAACCAGGATCGGCAACACTGCTCGACAGCACCACAGCGTCGGCATCAGCGAGCGCTGGACTTCGGCGGCTATCTCGCTTTCGCTGAACTCGGTGAATGGCTTGAAGTTGATGGCCCCGCCTACGTTGTTGATCAGGATATCGATACGGCCGAAATGCTCGGCTGTCTTGGCCATGACGTCAGAGGCCCCGCTCCAGGTCTCCAGGTCGGCCAACACACTGATAGCCTCCACGCCCTGAGCACGCAGGCCATCCACGACCTCTTCAACCAGCTCTGAACGGTCCACCAAAGCCAGACGTGCACCTTCCGCGCCGGCCCGCTCGGCCACCCGCCGCCCGATCCCCTGGGCGGCGCCGGTGATCACCATGACCTTGTCCTGGAAACGTGAGCCCTGAAAACGTAAGCCGTCGAAGCGTTGCGCGCTCATGACATCTCTCCCGGTGCCTGATTGGGAGTGAACTTCTCGTAGTGGAAGCTCTGCGGCACGATGCCCTCCTTGTCGAAGTGCTTGAGTACAGCATCGACCATCGGGGGCGGCCCACACAGGTAGACGTCGATATCACCGCCTTGCAGCACCTCGTCGTCCATGTGATGGGTGACATAGCCCTTGCGCGGATGCTTGCTGGCCTCATCCACTACCACGGTGGAGTAGGTGAAGGTCGGCAGCCTCTCGGCGAAGACGTCCAGGGCATCGACCTTGACCAAGTGATGATCCTTGTTGACGCCGTAGATCAGGTGCATCGGCTGGCCGCTGCCCTGCTCTTCTTCCTGTTTCTGAGCCAGCTGCTCAAGCATGGAGAGGAAGGGCGCGAGGCCCGTTCCGCCCGCCAGCATCAGCACCGGGCGGGTGATCTCGCGAAGGTAAAAGCTGCCCAGCGGCCCGGTGAGAGAGAGGCGATCGCCGACCTTGGCCAGCTGGGTCAGGTAGCCGCTCATCAGGCCATTGGGGATGTTGCGGATCAGGAAGGTGGCGCGCTGTTCTCCTGGCTTAGAACTGAAGGAATAGGAGCGGTGCTGATCGCTGCCCGGCACGTCGATGTGGATGTACTGGCCGGGTAGGAAGGCCAGCTCGGCCCCTTCGTCTAGGTCCACAGCCAGCTCAATGCTGTCCTCGGAGAGTTGCTCGACCACGGCCAGAGTCCCGTCGATCTTGCCAACCTGGGTCTTGCATAGACTGGAGGCCACCGGCACCTGTATGACGCAGTCCGAAGATGGCACCATTTGGCAGGTCAGCACCTGGCCTTCGGCGGCCTCCTCGTCAGAGAGCGCGTCATCGAGGTACTCGTCCCCCATGTCGAACTCGCCCTGCTCGCAGTGGCCCTTGCAGGTGCCACATACGCCGTCGGAGCAGTCCATAGGCAGGTTGACCTTCTGGCGATAAGCCGCATCGAGGACCGTCTCCCCTGCCTTGCAGCCGATGAAGCGGGTGACGCCGTCTTCGAAGTTGAGTGCAATGGTGTAGCTCATGGTCGAATCTCCTCCCACACCGGGTCTGCGTGACCCGTTCAGACGTGATAAACGTCGATGACCTGATGGATGTAGTCGTTGTTGAGTTGCACGACTTTTCGGGTGATCAGCGGCGCCTCCCCCGACACATCCAAGGTGTAGAAGGCACTGCCGAAGTAGCTGTCGGTCTTCTTGTAGCGGTGGCTCAAGGTGTGCCAGTTGAAGCGCAACTCCACCGTGTCGCCATGCTCCTTGAGCACCTCGAGATTGGTGACTTGATGGGTAGTGCGGGGCTCGGGAGTGCTCGCCCCGCTACGCTCGGTCTTGATCCGATAGACCCGGTCCTCTAGCCCCTCTCGGTTCGGGTAATAGATTAGTGAAATCTCGGCTTGCGGGTCCCGGGTCAACTGATCGTCATCATCCCAGGCCGGCATCCAGAACTCGGCGTCCTGGTGGTAGCACTCGAGCCAAGCGTCCCACTGGCGGTCGTCGAGCAGGCGCGCTTCGCGGTATAGGAACGCCTGGATGTCGTGATAGCTGATGCTCATGTCTGTTCTCCCCTTCTCGATTCGTGCAGGCCTTATACGGGCTGGGCGGCGGGCTCTGTCGGAATAAACCGGCTGCGTTCCTTGTCGATGGCGCGCAGCATTTCCTCGACCCAGTGCTGGTGATGCAGCACGTAGAGGCCCTCGTCTTCCGGGGAGGCCCCGCTGAGCAGCGGCTTCATATCAATTGCTTGGGCATTCTCATCGGCCCCAGTGATCCACTGCTTGGCGCCGCGAGAAAGATCGCTCCACTCGGCCAGCGACCCGTGATAGCCGTCCTGGCAGGCACGGAACTCCTCAAGGTCGTCCGGTGTACCCATGCCAGAGACGTTGAAGAAGTCCTCGTATTGGCGGATGCGCACCCGGCGGCTCTCCGCGGGCTCACCCTTGGGCGCGAAGCAGTAAATGGTGACCTCGGTCTTGTCCACGGAGAGCGGACGCAGCACGCGGATCTGAGTGGAGAACTGATCCATCAGGTAAACGTTAGGGTAGAGACAGAGGTTACGGGTCTGGTTGACGATGGAGTCGGCCCGAGCCTCACCCAGCTCAGCCGCGACCTCATCCTTGCGACTGTAGACCGGGCGCACCTCGGGGTTGATCAGCCGGGTCCACAGCATCATGTGGCCGTTCTCATAGGAGTAGAAGCCGCCCTGGCTCTTCGACCAACCGTCGGCGTCCACTGCCTTGGTGCCGCCGGCGTCGTAGTTGCGCCGCTCCATGGTCGAGGCATAGTTCCAGTGCACCGAACTCACGTGGTAACCGTCGGCCCCGTTCTCGGCCTGCAGCTTCCAGTTTCCGTTGTAGGTGTACGACGAGGTACCGCGCAGAATCTCGAGGCCTTCCGGCGCCTGATCGACGATATTATCGATCACCTTGCGGGTTTCCCCTAGATAGTCCTCAAGCGGCATGACATCGGCACTCAGGCTGCCGAACAGGAAGCCCTTGTAGTTCTCGAAGCGCGGCAAGTGCTTGAGGTCGTGAGAGCCCTCCTGCTTGAATCCCTCCGGGTAAGCGCCGTTCTTCTCGTTCTTGGCCTTGAGCAGTTTGCCGTCGTTCTTGAAGGTCCAGCCGTGGAACGGGCAGGTGAAGGTGCCCTTGTTGCCCCGCTTTCGCCGGCAAAGGGTGGCGCCACGGTGGGCACAAGCATTGATCAGGCCATGCAGCTCACCGGCCTTGTCGCGGGTGATCACCACCGGCTGACGGCCCATGGTCACGGTGAAGTAGTCACCCGGCTCGGCAATCTGGCTCTCATGGGCCAAGAACAGCCAATTACCCTCGAAGATGTGCTTCATCTCCAGGTCGAAGAAGGTCGGGTCGGTGAACATGCTGCGGTGGCAGCGAAAGACGCCGTTGTCAGCGTCGTCGACGACGGCGCCGCGGACGCGTTGTTCGAGACGATCAAGCTGGGTAGTCATGACGGTGATCCTCGCTTGGCGATCATGTTATTGACGTTATTGGAGCGCAGGGGCCCCGGCCGTGCCGTCGACAGGGTCGGCAGCACGGGCACGTTCGATGCAGATAGGGAAAGGTGTCGTCAGCCGGGCGATCAGACCCTGGCGGTACCCGCCAGTTGGCTCGCCTGGTCCTGCTCGTCTTCCTTGGCCCGCGGACGCTTGTGGCGAACCTGCAGCTCGGGGGCGTCGGTCTTGGCTAGTCCGACGTCGAACACCACTTCAGCGAAGGGGCCGTCCAGTTGGCGGCTGGCAATCTCGGCGGCGTCTTCGCTACGGCGGGCAGGAACCACCAGTTCCTCGCGGGTAGCAAAGGCGAAGTCATCGAAGGTATAGGGGTCGCCGGCCAGATTGATCTGGGTCGTCAGGTGCTGATGCCCCGGCGCGGAGACGAAGTAATGGATATGCGCCGGACGCTCGCCATGCCGGCCCAGAGCCTTCAGTACCACATCGGTGGGAGCACCTTCCGGCACGCCGTAACCGGAGGGGATGATGCTGCGAGCCGTGTAGCGGCCCTCGCTGTCGGTAAGGATGGTGCGACGCAGGTTGTATTCGCTCTGAGTCTCGTCGAAGAAGGAGTAGCCGCCTTTGGAGTTGGCGTGCCATATCTCGACCTTGGCGCCAGCCACCGGGTTGCCCTCGACATCACGCACCTGACCGGTCAGCCACATGGTCTCGCCATCCGTATCCTGACCATCGTCCATCCGCGCGAAGCCTTCGGCCTGCGGGGCGCCTGCCACATAGAGTGGGCCCTCGATAGTACGCGGCGTGCCGCCGGTGCGCTTGGCCTCGGCATCGATTGCGTCCTGGCGCATATCCAGATAGTGGTCGAAGCCCAGGCCCGGCGACAGAAGGCCGAACTGAGTCTGGCTGCCCAAGGCGTTGAGCAGGTTGACGGCGGACCAGTACTCCTCCTCGCTGACATCGAAGTCATCGATCAGGCGAAACAGGTCCGAGAGCAGCCGATGCATGATCTGCTTGGTACGTTCGTTGCCGCCGCTCTGGTCGAAGCCGGCGACGGTGGTCAGGAAGTCTTGAACCTCGGGGGTGTCAAAAATCTTAACGGTCATGGTCGATTATCCTCGTTTGTTATGGTTTTCCATTCCGCTCGCGGACGCTGGCGTGCGTTATCCGCGTTTCAGGCATCATCCTCGCGGATAGAGGACGGGTGGCGGCACAGGGGCTTGACGCTGATTTCCATGTAGGGGAAGAGCGGCAGGTTACTGACCAGCTCCTGCAGTTCGGCGTTGTCTTCGACATCGAAGATGCTGACGTTCGAGTAGCTGCCAGCCACGCGCCACAGATGGCGCCACTTGCCTGCGCGCTGCAGCTCTTGGGAGTAAGCCTTCTCGGTTGCCTTGATCTCGGCGACCTGCTCGGCCGGCATGGACGGCGGCAGCTTGACGGTCATTTCCACCTGAAACAGCATGACGTTCTCCTTTTCAGTTCTTGCGTGCGTAGTGTGCGAGCTTGTCTTCATCCAAGGTGACGCCGAGTCCAGGTCCTTTCGGGAGATCGACCCCAAACTCGTGGTAGTGGAGAGGCTCGACGACAATGTCGTCCTTAAGCAGCAGCGGGCCGAACATCTCGGTACCCCAGGCCATTTCGTCCTGGGTCGCCCAGGCATGCAGGGACGCTGCGGTGCCGATGGAGCCTTCCAGCATGGTGCCGCCGTAGAGGCCGATGCCGGCGGCCTTTGCCACATGGGACAACTCCAGGACCCCGAAGAGCCCGCCGGACTTAGCGATCTTCAGGGCAAAGGCGCCGCTGAATCCGCCAGTCACCAGATCGAGCCCATCGCGGGCATCCTGAACGGCCTCGTCCGCCAGCATCGGTACATTGAAGCGCTGTGACAGCCGGACCAGGCCGGCATGCTCGCGGGCGGGAATAGCCTGCTCGATCAAATCGATACCGGCATTCTGAAGTGCCTGAATGCCGCGCACGGCAGTGGGCTCGTCCCAGGCCTGATTGATATCGACCCTGATGCTTGCCCTGTCCCCCAGGGCTTCCTTTATAGCCGCCACATGGCGCACATCCTGATCCACCGAGTTGGCACCGATCTTCAACTTGAAGTCGCAATGGCGACGCTGCTCGAGACGCAGCAGGGCCTCGTCGATGTCCTTCTGGGTGTCGCCGCTGGCCAGGGTCCAGAGCACCGGCAGATGTAACTGGCGAGCACCACCCAGCAACTCAGCCACCGATAGGCCGAGGCGCTTGCCTTGAGCGTCAAGCAGTGCAGTTTCCAGTGCCGATTTGGCGATGGCGTTGCCGCGGGCATGCCGATTCAGCCGTGCACGTAGCGCATGGATGTTGCCCGAGGGCTGGCCGACCAGCAGTGGCGCCAGGTAGGTATCGATGTTGGTCTTGATGCTCTCGGGACTCTCGGGGCCATAGGCCAGGCCGCCGATGGTGGCGCCCTCACCGATACCCTCGATATCATCGCTTTGATGCATCCGCACGATGACCAGGGTCTGGCAGGCCATCGTCGTCATGGAGAGCTTGTGCGGGCGGATGGTCGGCAGGTCGACCAGCAACGTCTCGATTGAGTTGATCACGGGGGGCATAGATGGCTCCGAGTTCCAGGAATCTGGTAATTGCATGGCAGTTTGATTGCAGCCTGCAGACGGAACCAATATTGTTTAAGTGCCTTTCCATACCCTGGAGGTATCATGGAGTTGCGCCACCTGCGGTACTTCTGCGTAGCGGCCGAAGAGCTGAACATGACCCGAGCGGCCGCCAGACTGAACATGGCTCAGCCCCCTTTAACTCGCCAGATCAATCAGTTAGAAGAAGAAATCGGCACTCGACTGTTCGAGCGAAGTTCCCGAGGTCTGACCCTCACCCCCGCGGGTCAGTTCTTTCATGAGCATACCCTGCAGATACTGGAGAAAGTCGACACCACGGTCGCTGGCACCAGGCGTATCGCCCGCAACAAGCACCAGCTGTTCGGCATCGGCTTCGTTCCGTCGGTGTTCTACGGCCAGCTTCCGCTGCTGGTGCGCGGGCTACGACAAAAGGAGGATCTAGAGCTGACGCTGGCGGAACTGACCACCGTGCAGCAGATCCAGGCATTGAAGGCGGGGCGTATCGATTTGGGATTCGGCCGGTTGCGCATCGACGACCCCGATATAGAGCAGGAGGTATTGTTCGAAGAGCCGATGATGGCGGCACTGCCTAACGGCCACCCTCTCGAAGGCACTACGCCGACCATGGCGCAACTGGCCGAATACCCACTGATCCTGTTTCCAGCCACGCCGCGTCCAAGCATGGCGGACAGCGTACTCGGCATGTTCCGCCGCCGTGGACTGCGGGTAAGAGTCGCGCAAGAAGCCAATGAGATGCAGACAGCGCTGGGGCTCGTGGCCTCGGACCTGGGCATCACCCTGGTCCCCGAACAGGTTCGCAGGCTTCAGCGCGACGGTATCAACTACGTCTATCTGGCCGAGAAGCACATCACAATTCCCATCCTCTGCAGCCGGCGCCGGGGGGAAAAGCCAAATGAGATCATGCAGGCCGCCAACGCTATCCTCGCCGTGCTGGTCGAGAACCGTCGGAGTGGGCGCTATCCCTGACTTTGGCCTACCTCCTACACCGGTTCAAAGGTTCCTGCATAACCTAATATGTTCCCGATCGTTATACAGATCGGCCCATATCGGGCTTTTCTAACGTATAGATACAAAAAAGCCACCCGTAGGTGGCTGATTTGCTTGATGCGGTGGCGGAGGGACAGTCCGCTTGATTAGGCTTCAGAAACATCCAATAAAATATAATTACTCATTGTTTTAGCTTTATTTTTTTTAATCTCTGTCCAGCAAGATCCAAAGCCGTACCGACATTTCCAGAGTCAAAGTATGGGCCGGAGTATGGGCTAGGGTATGGTACGCTAATCCTTCGACAACGAGGAGGCGGCCATGGGCAAGCTCACCACACGTGGAGTGCAGAAACTGGTCAGGGAGGCCAAGCCCGGGTTGACCAACGATGGTGAGGGCCTGTACCTCAAGATCGGCAAGAAAGGGGGAGCAAGCTGGATCTATCGGTTCCGGCGCAATGGCAAACTTCGCGACATGGGCCTTGGTAGCTATTCGGACGTCAGCCTTGCTGAAGCGCGAGCTCGTGCCGGCAAGAACCGTAGCCTCATCAAGGAAGGCCTTGATCCCCTTGAGGCCAAGGTAGAAGAAGAGCAAGTAGACGAGGCCACGCCCACCTTCACCAGCTGTGCCGCCCGCTACATCATGTCCCACCGCCGCAGCTGGCGGAACGCCAAGCACGCGCGGCAATGGGTCAGCACGTTGAAGGCCTACGCTCGACCGGTCATCGGAAACAAGCCTGTCGATGAGGTCACCACCCAAGACGTCCTGAAAATCCTGTCACCGACCTGGACCAGCAAGACCGAAACGGCCAAGCGCGTGCAAGGCCGGATTGAGAACGTCCTCGACTACGCCGCGGCGCACAACTACCGAGATCCTGTGAACCCGGCCCGCTGGCGTGGGCACCTCGACAAGCTGCTGGCCAAACCATCTAGGGTCAAGCAGGTAAGCCACCATCCGGCTATGCCCTATGATGATGTTGCCGCCTTCATGGCCGAGCTTCAGGGCTATACCAGCGTTTCCTCCAGGGCCCTGCAGTTCCTGATCCTGACAGCTACGCGCACTTCAGAGGTCCTGCGCGCTGATTGGCTGGAGCTCGACCTCAACAATCAAACCTGGACGATCCCAGCCGACAGAATGAAGGCACGCCGCGAACACCGTGTGCCGCTGTCACGGCAAGCGGTGGAGCTGCTGGCCCAGCTACCGCGAGTGAAGGGCAACTCCTATGTCTTCCCCGGAGCGCGCTACGGACGCCCTCTCTCCAATATGGCCATGCTGCAGCTGATGCGAGGCATCGGCTATGGTCAGGGTGGCGAACGGGGCGACTACGTGCCCCACGGCTTCCGCTCGAGCTTTCGCGATTGGACCGGCGAAGTCACCAGTTATCCTCGTGACGTCGCAGAAATGGCGCTGGCCCACACCATCGAGAACAAGGTGGAAGCGGCCTATCGCCGTGGAGACCTCTTCAATAAGCGACGGGCCATGATGCAGAATTGGGCCGATTTCATCCTACCGCAGAGCTAGTAAGGACACTCTTGAAGTACTGAACACTCGGGCATGGCGCATGTTTTGCTGTGGCAAGGCAGCCTGCAGGCCCTACAGCAGTATTTCTTGTTATCAAAGCGTTACAACAGGTAGCACACTTCATCGAGCGCTACGCTGACGAGCTGCATTCAAGACACTTCGAATCGCCCAGAGAGCTTTAGGAAACTATGTTGACTGACCGAGCCCGGCTTGTAAGGGGCGGGCTCTTCTATTCCTGCATCAGAACATCACCGCCACGGAGCGCCGCATGACAGCAAAGAAAGCCCCCAAATTCTATGTCGTTTGGGTCGGCCGGCAGACCGGGATCTTCACCACACAAGAAGGCGACGACATCTGGCAGCGTGGCCTCGGCCCCTTCGGGCCGCACATCTCGGCGGAATAAGGCGTCAAAAAAGGACGATCATACTCACCCGGGAGAGACCTTCGACACGGAAATCTACTGCGATGGTGCTTGTGACCCCAATCTTGGTGATGCCGGCTCGGGCATGGCCATCTACCGCAAGGGCACCCTCGACCAGCTCTGGTATGGCCTCTACAACCCCAAGGGGACCAACAATACAGCCGAGTTAAACGCCTTTTTCCAAGCTCTACATATGGCCAAGGAGGAAATTGCGCAGGGATCGTCCGTGCGGATCCACTGCGACTCCATGTACACCACCAACGCCATCACGAAGTGGGCCGGCGAATGGCGGAAGCGCGGCTGGAAGAAAGTCAATGGAGAGGCGATAAAGAACCCGGAGATCATCCAGCCCACGCATGCGCTGTACGAAAGCCTCAAATCGTCGCTGACCATCGCCCACGTCAAAGGGGACGCAGGAGTTGAAGGCAACGAACTAGCCGACAGGATGGCAATGTACGGGGCCGACCAACAGGCCTACCACCGCTTGTAAGCCAGGCGAAACCTGCGCGATGCCAAAGGTTCGCACGACGTATAAAGCCATCTTCTGGATCGTCGCTGCCTTGGTGCTGATCGCGCTGCTGTTTCCTTACCTCCTGCCCCTGTTCTACTAAGAGGAGATCGCCATGAAACGACTCGCTGCCTGCATTGCGCTTTCCGCGACGCTCGCCACGTCGGCTTGGGCCGCCCCGCAGACCGTGACGTTGTCGGTGCCGGGCATGACCTGCGCCGCCTGCCCGATCACCGTCAAGGCCGCCCTCAACAAAGTGGACGGTGTCTCGCACGTCGATGTGAGCTACCCGGATCGTGAGGCGGTGGTCACCTTCGACGATTCACGAACGCACGTCGAAGCATTGACCGAAGCCACCACCAACGCCGGCTCCCCCTCATCCCCGACACCCTCGGAAGCGGATCGGGAGTGACCATGAAGAACCCCAAGCCCCTGCTGCGCGCAAGCGTGATTGGCACCGTCCTGCTGGCGCTGTGCTGCTTCACGCCCATCCTGGTGATCCTGCTGCACCGTTGGCCTGGCGGCACTGACCAGCTACCTGGACGTGGTACTGCTTCCTGCCCTGGCCTTCTTCATCGGCCTGACCCTCTATGCGCTATGGCGCAAGAAGCAATACGACGCCTGCTGTAACAACGCCTCTACCTATTCAAGGAATTCCCCTCATGAGTGATGACAAGAACCCGCACATCGCGGTGATCGGCAGCGGCGGCGCCGCCATGGCGGCGGTCCTGAAGGCCGCCTAACGCGGCGCCCGCATCACCCTGATAGAACGCGGCACCCTCGGCGGTACCTGCATCAACACCGGCTGTGTACCTTCCAAGATCATGATTCGCGCGGCCCATATCGCCAACTGGCGCACGGAAAGCCCCTTCGATGCCGGCCTGAGCAGCCAAGCGCCGGTGGTAGATCGGGCCAAGCTGCTCGAGCAGCAACAGCGGCGTGTCGAGGAACTGCGCGATGCCAAGTATGAAGGCATACTCCGCGACCACCCGGCCATCACGGTCCTGAAGGGGGAGGCGCGGTTCGTCGATGCCCATAGCCTGACGGTCACGCTGAATGAGGGCGGCGAGCAGACCGTCCGCTTCGATCGCGCCTTCATCGGCACCGGCGCCCGACCGGCAGCACCGCCGGTGCCGGGCTTGGCCGACACTCCCTACCTGACCTCCACCGGCGCGCTGGCACTGGATACCCTTCCCAAGCGGCTGATCGTGATCGGGGCCTCAGTGGTCGCCCTGGAACTGGCCCAGGCCTTCGCTCGGCTGGGCAGCCAGGTCACCGTGCTGGCCCGCAGCCGCCTGCTGTCCCAGGAAGACCCGGCGGTAGGGGATGCGGTGGAGGCGGCGTTTCGCCGCGAGGGCATCGAGGTCCTCAAGCAGACCCAGGCGGGCCGCGTGGACTACACCGACAATGAATTCATTGTCGACACCAACGCCGGCACCTTGCGGGCGGATCAACTGCTGGTGGCCACCGGACGGACACCCAATACCGAGGCCCTGAACCTGGCGAGCCTCGGCGTGGAAACCGCACGTGGGGCGATTCTGGTCGATGAGCATCTGCACACCACGGTGCCGGGGCTCTATGCCGCCGGTGACTGCACCGATCAGCCGGAGTTCGTCTATGTCGCCGCCGCCGGGGGCAGCCGGGCTGCCGTCAACATGACCGGGGGCGAAGCCACCCTGGACCTGAGCGCCATGCCGGCAGTGATCTTCACCGACCCCCAGGTGGCCACCGTCGGCCTGACGGAAGCCGAGGCCATCGAGCAAGGCTTCAGCGTCGATACCCGCGAGCTGGACCTGGAAAACGTGGCGCGTGCGCTGGTGAATTTCGACACCGGTGGTTTCATCAAGCTGGTGGCCGAACGCGACTCGGGCCGGTTGCTGGGGGTGCAGGCGGTGGCGGGGGAAGCCGGTGAGCTGATCCAGACGGCGGTGATGGCGCTACGCGCACGCATGACCTTACACGACATCGCCAATGAGCTATTTCCCTACCTGACCATGGTGGAAGGGCTCAAGCTCTGTGCCCAGACTTTCACCAAGGATGTGACGCAGTTGTCCTGCTGTGCCGGGTGAACGATAGCGTTGCCTACACGTCTGCGTCCTTTACCACCGTACCATGGTAAGGCCAGTAAACTCTTTTCGGAGACTTCGCAGGTGCCGACATGAGTGACATGACCATAGGCAAAGTGGCCCTGCAGAGGACGATAGATCCTGTATCATCCACGCCTGAAGTCAGCGTCACGAGACTGACAGGACTCGCCGTGTCGTCGTCATCATGGCCTGCCCAGCGCGATTTCTGCGTAGATACCCTGGTAGTCAGTGTCATGCGTTCTATCCGGCTCCGGCTTGGGATTCAGGGCTACCATGCGACCGCTGGGGTCATCTAATAGTCCGCGAAGTTGTTCATAATCGAAGCTCCAGCCCTCGGCGTTGCGCTGGTTGAGACGTGTGATGGTCTCTACCAATGTGGACATGCTGTGCCCTTCTCCCTCCAAAGGCGGGAATGCCTGAACCAGCAGTTGCCCCTCGTACCAGCCGATCTTGATGGACTGGTTGACGATTCGGACCTGGGTGCCGGCGGGCACGCGGTCGAAGATCGACTCGATGTCCCCGGGGAACATGCGAATACAGCCACGACTGGCACGCATGCCGATTCCATCCGGTTGGTTGGTCCCATGGATCAAGTAGCCATCGAATCCAAGGATAATGGCATGGTCTCCCAGCGGATTGTCCGGGCCTGGGGGCACCACGCTGGGCGCCTCTTCACCGCGTGCCCTGGCTTCACGCTGAACCGACTCGGGTGGATACCAGGCGGGATTCTTGATGTTCATGGTGGTCTTGGTGACACCGAGGGGCGTACCGAAGCCCTCGCGACCGATGCCAATAGGATAGGTCTCGACACGCGGCGTCTCGTCGTCATCCACCTCGGGATAGTAATAAAGGCGCAGCTCGGCGATGTTGATGACGATCCCGTTGCGCTCGACATCGGGCAGGATGAAGCGTCCGGGAATGGTCACCTCGGTTCCCTCGCCGGGGATCCAGATGCTGGTGTCCGGATTGGCTCGCATGATCTCCCGGTACCCCAGGTTGTGTCGCCTGGCGATATCGAGCAGGGTATCCTCTCGATCATCCACCGTTATGCGGTAGGTGTCGCCGATCACATTGCCTTCCTCAGGCAGCGGATAGTGGCCGCGGGGCCATTCGCCCTCCTCTTCGGCCTGAGAAGCGCCGATGAGTGCCAGCCAACCGGCCAGCACCCCCACCACTGTGCGTTTTCGGAGCTGCCACAATGGAGCTTCTCTCGCTGTACCAGAGTGAGGTTTCGATAACGCCATAATTCTCTCCTTTTTTGACTGGACCATTATCATCCAGACCGACGTGTGTTAAGTCGCCATCCATGCAGCACCAGTAAGGCGGCCAATAGCCAGATTGGCCAGCTACCGGTTCGGGTGAACGGCGTGTTTCCCACCATGGGCCGCACCTCGCCGCGAAGGCTCGTCGCCTGGAACTGTGGTGCGCGGGCTGTGACACTGCCCTGAGGATCGACGATGGCAGTCATCCCGTTGCTGGTGGCGCGAATCAGGTATCGGCCATTCTCCAGCGCACGCAGACGGGCCATCTGCAAATGCTGCAGGGGGCCGATGGAGCGGCCGAACCAGGTGTCGTTGGAGACCGTCAGCAGTAGCTCGGCAGCGCGCGCCTGCTCGGCGACCCGGTCGGCATAGATGATCTCGTAGCAGATGGCGTTACCGATGGTGGTTCCGGCGGCGTGGATCGGCCCCTGAGCTTCGGGCCCGGGCGTCATGGTCGGCATGGGCAGGTCGAAGAAGGCGATGGTGCCGGCGAGCAGGCTCTCCAGCGGCAGGTACTCGCCGAAGGGTACCAGACGCGCCTTGCGGTAGTGGCCCTCGGCGTTACCCAGGCCGATCACGCTATTGTAGTAGTCGCCGCCGTCGCGCTGCAGGATGCCGGTGAGCAGGGCGGTGTCGGGGGCGAGGTTGGACTGCACCCGCTCCAGTATGGGCCGCGCCTCCTCCTCGAACATTGGCAGCGCCACCTCGGGCCAGACCATCAGGTCGATGCCGTCGGGCTGCTCCCCGGTCAACGCCGTGTAGATGTTGACCGCCTCGCGCTGGCCTTGGGCACTCCACTTGATGCTCTGGTCGAGGTTGCCTTGCAACAGCGCCACGCTGAGCGGCTCGCCGGCCGGGCTGGTCCACTGACCCGGCAAGGCTAACGGGGCCAGCCACAGGGCGGCGATAGGGGCAAGGGCCCACCAGCGTCGGCGCAGCAGCTCCACGCCCAGGGTGCCGGTCAGGGCGGTGATCAGCGACAGAAGATAGACGCCGCCCACCGGGGCCCAGGCCGCCAGCGGCGAGTCCACTTGGGACGTGCCCAGCAGCAGCCAGGGAAACCCGGTAAACAGCCAGGTGCGCAGCCACTCGCTGAGAACCCAGGTGCCGGCGAAGCTGAGGAAGGCCAGGCGTCGGCCCGTGACGCGGCGATAGAGCCAGAAGGGCACGGTATAGAACAGCGCCAGGCTGGCCACGAACAGACCGGTGAGGAAGAGCGCCAGGAGCGCCCCCGTATCCCCATAGCCGTGGATTGCGACGAAGACCCAGGAGGCACCGGAGCCGAACAGGCCCACGCCATAGCACCAGCCACGGAGGGCGGCTTGAGCGGGTGTCAGGGCATGGATGCCGACATAGACCAGGGCCACCGCCACAGGGCCCAGCCACCACAGCGTGAAGGGCGCGGCGCTGAGGGTGGTCAGCCCCCCGGCGGTCAGGGCCAGCAAACAGCCGAGGACCGGAGAGAGCCGTCCGACAGGCGTCATGTCCCGGACTGGCTGGTTCTGTGCATCCATGCCGTCACTCAGACAATCTGGGGGAGGGACGCTCACGCAAGGCCGCAATCGCAAAGGCGATGACACCCAGGAACAGGGCGATATCCGCCAGGTTGAAGGCGGGCCAGTGCCACTCTCGCCAGTAGATGTCCAGGTAGTCCACCACATACCCTCGCACCAGGCGGTCGATGCCATTACCCAGCGCGCCACCCAGCATCAAGCTGTACCCCAGCGCCTCCAGGCGGGGCCTGGGCCTGCACAACAGGAACGTCAGCACGATAGTCGCCAACCCTGCAAAGCACAGGAAGAGGTAGCGCTGCCAGCCACCTGAATCGGCGAGGAAGCTTAAGGCCGCCCCCGTGTTCCACCAGTGACCCCAGTTGAAGAATGGGGTCAGCGGGATGGTCTGGCCATACGGCATCAGCGCCTGCACCAGCCCCTTGATGACCTGGTCGGCCAGGCCGACCATAACGGCCAGTGCCAACCAGTAGCGGCTCTGCGGCGCCATCTCTATCCGTTTCGTTCTCATGACGTGGCTGCCTGGTAGCGCGGGCTTGCCGAGCCAGTCGTGGCATTGCCTGGCGAGAAGCGATAACCCAGCAACCGCATGGCGTTCAGGGTCACCAGCACGGTGGCGCCGGTATCCGCCATCACCGCGATCCACATGCCGGTGATGCCCAGCGCCGTGGTCACCAGGAAAATGGCCTTCAGGCCCAGCGCCAGGGCGACGTTGGTCTTGACGTTGCGCAGCGTGGCTCGGGACAGGGCGATCAGCTCGGCGATGCCGCCGACGCGGTTCTTGAGCAGCGCCGCATCCGCGGTTTCCAGTGCCACATCCGTGCCGCCGCCCATGGCGATGCCCACTTCTGCCGCGGCCAGCGCCGGCGCATCGTTGATGCCGTCGCCCACCTTGCCGACGGGGCCTCGGCCGGCGGCCTGCCAGTCACGAACGCGCTGGGCCTTGTCCTCGGGCATCAGCTCGCCATGTGCCTCGATGCCCAGGCTGTCACCGATGGCCGCGGCGGTACGCGCATTGTCACCGCTGAGCATCACTGCCTGCACGCCCAGGCGCGACAGCGCCGTCAGCCCCTCCCGGGCATCGTCACGCGGCTCATCGCGCACGGCGATCAGGCCCAGCGGATGCTCGCCTTCGACCAGCACGGCGAGACTCTTGCCGGCCCCCTCCAGCTCGGCGATCCGAGCGCTCAGGTCGTGATCGAGAGCGGCCTGCTCTGCCAGGTGGCGGGGGGTGATCAGGCTCAACTCACGCCCCTCGACCCGACCGGCGACCCCTCGGCCCGACAGGGCGCGGCTCTCACTCGCCAGTGGAAGGGAAAGGCCCAACTGCTCAGCGTGGGCGAGGATGGCCGTGGCTATGGGGTGGCTGGAGTCACGTTCCATCCCAGCCGCCAGCCTCAGGATCTCTTGCGTGCCTTGGCCAGTGGCCCAGTCCTCCACGTCGGTGACCTTGGGGGTGCCGGCGGTGAGGGTGCCGGTCTTGTCCAGCGCCACCGTCCGCAGCTTACCCAGCTGTTCGAGCACCGCGCCGCCCTTGATCAGCAGGCCCCGCCGGGCGCCCGCCGAGAGGCCGGCAGCGATCGCCGCGGGGGTTGAGATCACCAGAGCACAGGGACAGGCGATCAACAGCAGGGCCAGGGCGCGATAGATCGATTCCGACCAGGCCATGGTCGAGACCAGCGGCGGCACCACCGCCATCAGCAGGGCGAGCCCCACCACCGCCGGCATGTAGTAGCGAGCGAAGCGGTCGATGAAACGTGCCACCGGCGCCTTGGCGGCCTGGGCCTCCTCCACCAGGCGGATGACCCGTGCGATGGTGTTGTCCTCGGCGCCGCGGGTTACCTCCACCTCCAGGGCGGCATCGAGGTTGACCGTGCCGGCAAAGACGTCGTCCCCCGGCGCCCGCGTGCGGGGCACCGACTCCCCGTTGATCGGTGACTCATCCAGGTCGGATTCGCCGGTCAGAATACGTCCATCGCAGGGCACGCGGTCGCCCGGTCGCACCAGGACTCGCTGCCCAGGCGTGAGCGAGGCGGCCGAAACCTCACGGGTATCCCCATCCTCCATCAGCCTCGCCGTGGACGGCGTCAGGTCCGCCAGGGCCGAGATGCTGCGTCGCGCCCTCGACGCGGCCACCCCCTCCAGCAACTCGCCTACGGCGAACAGGAAGACCACCACTGCCGCTTCGGCGGCGGCATTGATGGCCAGGGCCCCCAAGGCGGCGATGCTCATCAGCATCTCGATGGTGAAGGGGTTGCGCATCTTCAGCGCACCCCAGGCGCCTTGTGCAATGGGCACCAACCCCACCAGGGTGGCCGCAACGAAGGGCCAGTTGCCTAGGCTAGGCCAGACCAGGCGGAGAACGAAGGCCAGAGCCAGCAGCCCCCCCGTGACGAGCACCAAGCGTCCCTTGGCGGTCTGCCACCAAGAGGCCGGAGCGGCATCCGCCTCATCTCCCTCATCATCGGTGGCAAGCTGGTAGCCGAGCTCGTTAAGGATCCGCTCGATCGCCTCATGAGAAGGCGTCGTATCCTGTTGAGGGTGAATCCTCACCGATCCGGTGACCGAACTGGCCGACACCTCCCCGATGCCCTCCAGGCGGCCCAGAGCGGCCTCTACCTTGCGCTCGCAGCCGCCGCAGTCCATGCCTTCCACCTGCAGTGTCAGCGTCGACGAGATAGTGCTTTGCGTTGGTTCGGTCATGGCGTTGCTTCTCCGAATGTCTTAATCTTATTTTGAAGCATAATCCCTGTAGCAACTACAGGTTCAAGTCATGCGAGAGGAGCATCAGGATGCCGGAGATTAGCCATGCCATCGGTATCGGCGAGCTGGCACGGCGCGCCGGCTGCAAGCCTGAAACGGTGCGCTATTATGAGCGCATCGGGCTGATGGGCGATGCATCGCGTACCGAGGGTGGGCAGCGGCGCTATGGCGAAGAAGCTGTCAGGCGGCTGACCTTCATTCGCCATGCCCGAGACTTTGGCTTCTCGGTGGATGCGGTGCGTGAGCTACTGGCGATGTCCGACCAGCCCGACATGCCCTGTCAGGAGGTCGATGCCGTTGCCAAGCATCACCTGGAGGAAGTGGAGTCGCGGCTGCAGCGGCTCTCGGCACTGCGTGACGAGCTCAAGCGGATGGTGAGCCAGTGCGCCGGCAGCAAGGTCGAGAGCTGTCGCATCATCGAGGTGCTGAGTGATCACCAGTTGTGTATCAGTGAGGCAGCCCACAAAGGCGCTCACGATTTGGGATAACCTCCTGTGCGTCCCAGCGTGCCCTAGTTGAGACATTCAGGAACAGCATGATCACCAACTTCATAGAGAAGCCCAGGGTCGCCTTGTTCTGGTGACCGCTGCGGTGGGCCTGGGGAATGATCTCGCGGCTAATGACATACATCATCGCGCCGGCGGCGGGGCTGCCTAAAAACCCCAGTGTGACTGGCGAGACACCGTCCATAACCCCTGCCCGTGTGAAGTGAGTGCCGCTGAGGCTGTAGCGTCACGCGACGCTAGGTACATTGTGCCCACCGAGGCGTGTTTCACAGCAAGTCCACCTAAAGGCTTGTCAGTTCACCATTGCGGCAAGACCGGAAGCAGCGGACGTTCCGATGGCTTTTTGCAGACGTGTCCGAGCCTCGAACAGTGCGCTGCGATACTCTTGGCGTGTGGGTGACTCACTCAGAATAATGCGCTGCCCTTCCTCGAGGGGATCTACGGGGCGGTCATCCACTCTCACTTCGTAGTGCAGGTTGGGCCCCGTGGCGAGTCCGGAAGCCCCTACCTCACCCAGTTTGTCGCCGGCCTTGATGGGGGCCCCGACCGCCAGGCTGGCAGCGAAACGGCTGAGATGCGTATAGCGACTGATGGTGCCCGTATCATGTTTTATCTCGACAACACGTCCATAACCTCCCCGGCGACCGATGAAGGAGACGCGCCCCGGCGCAGTGGCCATGACCGGGGTGCCGCGAGGCGCGGCAAGATCGATACCGTCATGACGTCGGACCCCGCCGTACACGGGATGGCGCCGGTTGCCGAAGGGGGATGTCAGGCGTGCGCCGAGAATCGGGAACTGCAAGGTGTCTTGGAGGCTACCGTCCTTGAAGAGCATCACGCTGGCTCTCTGGTCCGCCGGCCATACTAGCTCCAGCCGCTCCGCCTGGTCAGCCAACCCCATATAGGTCAGACGGGGAGGCCCGACTCGAGTGCCATCCTCACGGCGATCTTCTTCCCACAGTAACTGCAGGCGCTCGCCACCCGAGATATCTCGGCGTGTGTCCATGAGTCCGCCCAGCAGCATGTCAAGCTCTGCAGCGAAACGCCTGGGTACCCCCTCAGCCGCCAAGGCGGCATAGAGTGACGTCTTGACGACTACTTCACGACCCAGGGTCAGGGTGTCGAGGCGAGGCTGGACAATGCGCGTCGACGGACGCTCACCCAGGGTGACGACGTACTGAATACCCGAGTCACGCTCGATGGCCACCGACACCGGCTGTCCCGTCGCCAGAGAGGTGAAAGTGATACGATCTCCGGGCCGCAATCGTCTCGGGTCGAACCTCTCCGCCAGCGAGGTCGCCGCTTGGGTGCGCGTCTCGGTATTCACGCCAAGCTGTTGCAGCAGTGCGTCCAGGGTATCCCCTGGTTCCACGGTGAGCTTTTGAGCGACGCGACCCACCTTCGCGATAGCTTGTGCCCTGTCCGATGCCGGCTTGGCAGGTGATAATCCGGCACGCTCTTGCCCACGGGCTTCGGCCAACACGGGGCTCAGGACCATCAGTCCCACTAGCAACCAGCGTCGTGTCATGATGCATCCTCTTCGCCGGAGACCTCGGCTACCTCACGGTTAACGGCGTCGACCAGCTCCTGCATGCCGAAGGGGTCCAACAGCTCGCCATTGACGAAGAAGGTCGGCGTCTTGCTGATCTGGTTGGCCTCGACGTCAGCCTTGTCCTGGTCGTAGACCGCCTGTGCCTCTGGTGAATTGAGCTGCTCTTCGGCTGCGGTTCTGTCCAGCCCGGCCTCGCTGGCGATCTCCATGATCGCTTCCTCATCGACACTGCCATGAGCCGCCCACTGGCTCTGGCGAGCCAGCAGCGCCTCCAGCACCGGTTGGAAGGCATCCTGACGCCTGGCGACCTCCAGCACGCGAATGGCGGTTTCGGATACGTCTCCATGGAAGGGGGTGTAGCGCACCACCAGCCGCACCTTCTCGGGGTACTCTTCCAGGATGCGTTTGGTCAGCGGGTAGAAGGCGCGGCAGGCCTCACAGGCCGGGTCGAAGAACTCCACGATCGTCACAGGTGCCTCTTCCGGCCCCAGGACCGGCGAGTGTGCACGCACCAGCGAATTCTCGGCCTGTGCCCCCTCTCGGCTGGCCGTCTCGGCGCCCATGCCCAACAGCGAGGGCCTCGACACGATCACGATGATGGCCGTCAGCATCAACGCTCCGACCAGGATAAAAGTCGCTTTTTTGTACATTCTTTCTCTCAATTTCAAAGAGTTGGGTTTAAAGCAAGCTCAGGATGCTGCTGAGTGGAGCTCAGCCGCTGATGGGTGCCTGAGCAAGCAAATATGGCGTGTTACTCATGCCCAAAAAGGTTGGCATCCTGATGAGCGTGATCAATATGCTCAAATTCCAAACTGGAGTGGCCAATGCCAAAGCGCGCTTTCAGCTGAGCTTTGATATTTACCTTGATCGCCTCGAGCTGGCGCCATCCGGCTTCCGTGATAACCACGTGGCAGTCAAGCGCGGCGGTGTTCTCCTGCATTTGCCATAGGTGAACATGATGCACATCCTCAACCCCTTGGACGTCACGCAGGGCTTCAATGACTGATTGACCATCGATATCGGGTGGCGAGCCCAACATCAGTGTCCGGACAGGGCCGCCTATCTCAGTAAAGGCGAGATAAAGAATATAGAGCGCAATGCCGATCGTAATCGCAGGGTCTACCCAGCGCATATCATACAGCAGAATCAGTGAGCCCCCGATGATCACGGCGATGGACGCAAAGGCATCCGACAGGTTGTGCAGGAAGAGGGCGCGGATATTGACGCTATGTTTTTGCATCGACCAGGTGAGCAAGGCCGTTAGCGCATCGACAAGAAGAGCGACAATACCGGTGATTACGACTATCCAGCCCTTAATCTCTGGCGGGTCGATCATGCGCATGGCGCCTTCATAAATTAGATAAATGCCAACGATAATGAGGGTGGTGTAGTTGATCAGCGCTGCGACAACCTCGATTCGGCCATAGCCAAACGTCATCTGTGAGTCTGGCGGTCGTCTCGCGATCTTGCGGGCAGCAAACGCAATGACAAGCGCAGCCATGTCGGAAAAATTATGCAGCGCATCCGCGATCAGCGAGAGGCTTCCCGCCAGGATACCCCCAACGATCTGGGCAATGGTCAATATCCCGTTGGCCCAGATGGCGATGCTCACCCGACGATCACCAGAGGTGGGATCAATGTGGGGATGATCGTGATGATGTCCCATGCGTTATCCTTGTGGTGTCACGTGATGACCCAGCAATATAAAACCTATAGCGACTCAAGCTTCAAGCCCGAACTCTGTTGAAGAGTGAGCTGGGATTAGGCGTGTGGAACTTTGCATAGTGGGCGCTGCACCAAATTGGCTACCATGTTCCATGCCCCCAGAAGGAGCCCATTGTGATACCCAAGCCTTACTCGCACGCCTGGCTGATGAGCTTGGCTTTACTGCTGATGGTGGTAACGTCAGTCCTCGCCGAGCCACAGCTGCCTGACTTCACGGAACTGGTCGACGCATGCGCGTGGCCATGCGCTTCCGGGAGCCCCCCCTGGAGCCTGTGCTCGACCGCCGCCGAATCGACCGGCCCATGAGCGCGTATCTCGCCAATGCCGGACATGACCAGCCCCTGCACGATAAGCAGCAGGAGGGTCAGGTGACCGAGGCGATGACACAG
This sequence comes from Halomonas sp. I5-271120, assembly GCF_030553075.1. Lineage (NCBI taxonomy): Bacteria > Pseudomonadati > Pseudomonadota > Gammaproteobacteria > Oceanospirillales > Halomonadaceae > Halomonas > Halomonas sp. I5-271120. The sequence continues at coordinate 3,411,984 of NZ_CP130701.1, read as the reverse complement.
GCGGTTGAGGAGCATACGGGCAGACCAGTTCGGGGGCGAAGACCGATAGTGAGGCGCGATCTGGCCGAGTCCCCTGGGGCATTGGCACGATAGCGTCTTTGAGCTTAATCCCCCCCCAGAGGGATAGGAATACCAACAAAGAGCTGCGCATGACATCGCATACCCACCAGTCGCATCCCGACATCATCAAGCGTTTGAGTCGCGCCCGGGGACATCTGCAGAGCGTGGCCCAGATGATCAAGGACGGGCGGCCTTGCCTGGACATCGCCCAGCAGCTGCATGCAGTGGAGAAGGCGATCCAGCAGGCCAAGCGAACCCTCGTGCACGACCATATCGACCACTGCCTGGAAGCAGCGATCGGCCCCCACGACAGGGGCCGGAATCAAGACCAGCGCGCACAACTTGAAGACTTCAAGGCGATCGTTCGCTACCTGTAACCGATAACCGACAGCCACGCCTCGAGGAGGACCCGTGCTCCAAGTGCTGAGTCACCGTCGTTACCGCCATTTATTCATGGCCCAGGTCACCGCCCTCGTCGGCACCGGGCTGACAACTGTCGCCCTGGCGCTGCTGGCCCATGACCTGGCGGCCGGGAAAGCGGGGATCGTGTTAGGCACGGCCCTGGCGATCAAGATGGTGGCCTATGTGGGCATCGCGCCGCTGGTCGGGGCCTATGCCTCGCGTCTGCCGCGCCGCACTCTGCTGGTCAGCCTGGACCTGCTACGGACATCCGTGGTCTGCGCGCTGCCCTTCGTCACCGAGGTCTGGCAGATCTATGTGCTGATCTTCCTGCTCAATGCCGCCTCTGCTGGCTTCACCCCGGTCTTCCAGGCGACGCTCCCGGATCTCCTCGAGGACGAGGGACAGTACACCCGGGCATTATCGCTGTCGCGGCTCGCCTATGACCTCGAGAACCTGCTCAGCCCCATGGCGGCCGCGGCGCTGCTGATGGTGATGCGCTTCGATGTGCTGTTCCTGCTCAACGGCCTGGCCTTCTTGGTCTCGGCCGGTCTGGTGGTCTCGGTGGTGTTGCCGTCGCCCCAGGCGGCGGAGGACGAGGCACCGAGCGTGTGGCGTAAGGTCTCTCACGGCATGAGGATCTACCTGAAGACGCCTCGGCTGCGCGGGCTGCTGGGCCTGAACATGGTGGTGTCGGCCGCCGGCGCCATGCAGATCGTCAATACCGTGGTCTACGTCCGCTCTACCCTGGGACTGGGCGAGCAGGCGGTGGCCATGGCCTTCGCGGCGGTGGGGGGCGGTTCGATGCTGGTGGCCCTGCTGCTGCCGAAGGTGCTGGATCGCGTGCGCGAACGCCCGATCATGCTCGCGGGCGCCGCGCTGATGACGGTGAGCTTGTTCCTCGGCCTGTTCGCGCCCGGCTTCGCCGGCCTGATGGGGCTGTGGTTCCTGCTGGGCGCCGGCGCCTCGCTGGTCATGACGCCCACTGGGCGCCTGCTCAAGCAGTCGTGCCACTCCGAGGACCGTCCGGCGCTGTTCGCCGCCCAGTTCTCGCTGTCGCATGCCTGCTGGCTGGTGGCCTATCCGCTGGCCGGCTGGGTTGGGGCCGAGGTGGGGCTGATCGAGACCTTCGCCCTGCTGGGGGCGATTGCGCTGCTGTCGACGGCGCTCGCGACCCGTGTCTGGCCGGCACGGGATCCGCTGGTCCTCGAGCATGACCACGACCCGGTGGCGCATACCTATCTGCACTATCACGACGAGCACCACCAACATGAGCATGAGGGATGGGAGGGGCCGGAACCGCATCGCCATCCCCACCATCATTCGAGAGGCCGGCATCGGCACACCTTTGTGATCGACGGCCATCACACGAGATGGCCGTCGTGACATGACAAAGAGGCTCAAGGAACGTTTGCATGAGCATTCTGCCTGACAACGTCCTTCACTCACCGGAATACCGCATCCTGGGCACAAAGATGGAAGAGCATGACCTCCACTTTCAGGTTGAAGCTCCGGTCCCTGTGGCCTGCGAGGAGTGCCGCGTAGAGGGAGAGTTCGTCAGGTTTGGCAAGCGCGATGTGGCTTACCGAGACCTGCCCATCCACGGAAAGCGGGTCACCCTCTGGGTAGTCCGTCGCCGCTACACCTGCCGGGCGTGTGGAAGGACGTTCCGGCCAGCTCTACCGGAAATGGTAGACGATCACCGCATGACGCGGAGGCTTTACAGCCACGTCGAGAAGGAGGCCTTCAACCACCCCTACGCCTATGTAGCCGATACCACCGGCCTCGACGAGAAGACTGTTCGCGAGATCTTCAAGAAGAAGGCTGAGTTCCTGGCTGCCTGGCACCGCTTTGAGACACCTCACTGCCTGGGCATCGATGAGCTTTACCTGAACCGCCGCTACCGCTGCATCCTGACCAACCTGGAAGAGCGCACCCTGTTGGACCTGTTGCCCGGTCGTCAGCAGGACGCGGTGACGAAGCGGCTCATGAGCATGACCGAGCGCGACAAGGTCGAGATCGTCAGCATGGATATGTGGAAGCCCTACCTCCGTGCCGTCCAGGCGGTGCTGCCACAGGCCCGCATCGTGGTCGATAAGTTCCATGTGGTGCGTATGGCCAACGAGGCCTTGGAGAAGGTCCGCAAGGGGCTCAGGAAGGAGCTGACGGCCAACCAGCGACGGACGCTCAAGGGTGATAGGAAGATCCTGCTGAAGCGGGCTCACGATGTCTCAGACCGCGAACGGCTCATCATGGAGACCTGGACGGGGGGCCTTCCCTCAGCTGCTGTCAGCCTAAGAGCACAAGGAACAGTTCTACCACATCTGGGACTGTGCCACCCGGCGAGATGCTGAGCAGGCACTAGCTGCCTGGATTGACGACATCCCGCAGGGGCAGAAGGAGGTCTGGAAGGATCTTGTCAGCGCCGTCAGCTCATGGCGTGAGGAGATGCTGACCTACTTCGAGACCGACATCCCGATCACCAACGCCTTCACGGAGTCGATCAACCGGCTGGCCAAGGACAAGAACCGGGATGGCCGGGGCTACTCATTCGAGGTGATGCAGGCGCGGATGCTCTACACCACCAAGCACAAGAAGAAGGCGCCACAGATAAAGGAATCCCCTTTCCTGGGCAAGGCCACCATGACCTACAGCATGGGTCTCCCCGAGCCCGAGAAGAACTACGGCGTCGATCTATCAACCTTCTGGGAGAGTTAATGGTCGAAGGAGCAGGAGGCTCCATCTACCACTTAATCCGGATACCCAGAATTCTTTGATGCTGTTCAGCCGCGCCAGCAGCAAGTTGCCATCCCCGCCTCCCCGCTGAGCTAAAGGAATACCGCAAAGAACTGGAGTATTTCAGGCAGGTTGAGCAGCTAGACCGTTTGGAGCACCAGAAAACCTTGGGTACCGCACCGCTTGGTGCAGTTGATGAAAAGCGGACAACCTTTATTGGCGTTCCTGAATTCAAGCAACAAGCGCAGCACCATGATCTGCCGGGCATAAATGTGCAGGGGAGAGCGCTGGTGACTCAATGGGCTCCACAAAACCGGAACGCCAAAGGGAAAGCAGCCCGATGCTTCTGAGGAATGCGTCTTCGATTGTCGCCAGAAATAGGCAGTTCAGTGCCACATCGGCTCTGCGCCCAGTGTGACTGATGCGCTGCTGGTACTGAGATGATCGCCTTAGAGGTGAACCGCTGGGAGGGGAGTCGAGGTGGGAATTTTTAACTGCCTGACTCTACATCAGCTTGAACGGTTCAATGTCATAAATTGATGTGTGATGGTTCTCACACCTTGGAGAGATAACGTCGTGGCCGTCCGCGCCTGACCCTATACGTCAACGTAGTTGTCACCTAAACGGATTGAGAGGTGATCAACATGCGTTACCCCGCAGAACGTAAGGAAGCCATCCTCAAGAAGATGGCGCCGCCCATGAGCATGACCGTCCCGGAACTGGCCGAGCAGGAAGGCATCACCGCGACAACCCTCTACAATTGGCGAAAACAGGCCAGAACAAGAGGACAGGTTTTGCCATCACGTTCGACCCAGCCCGACCAGTGGACCAGCCAAGAGAAGTTCCAGATCGTCCTGGAAACGGCCCCGATGAACGAGGCCGAACTCAGCGCCTATTGCCGTGAGCGCGGGCTCTACCCCGAGCAGGTGGAGGCCTGGCGGGATGCCTGCATGAACGCCAATGGCGATGCCCCAGCGCAGGCCAAGCAACAGCGCCAGGCCCGCAAGGAGGAGCAGAAGCGGCTCCGCAAGCTGGAGCGAGAACTGCGCCGCAAGGACAAGGCACTGGCCGAGACGGCGGCGCTGCTGGCCTTGTCAAAAAAGGCAGAGGCGATCTGGGGCACGACCAACGACGAGGACGACTGACCAGCCTCCCGGATCGCCAGCGCATCGTGACCCTGGTGCAAGATGCCCAGCGTGACGGTGCTCGGCTGGCCAAGGCCTGTCAGGTGATGGGCATCAACGTAAGGACCTACTACCGCTGGGTCGCTGAGGGCGAGGTGACGGCTGATCGCCGTCCCGATGCCGACCGTCCGGAGCCGGCCAACAAGCTGTCTCCCGAGGAGCGAGAGGCAATCGTGGCGCTGTGCAATGCCCCCGAGTATCGGAGCCGCCCTCCGGCCTTCATCGTGGCCGATCAAGCGGATAAGGGCTGCTACCTGGCCTCTGAGTCGACGATGTACCGAGTGCTTCATGAAGTTGGCCAGCAACATCACCGGGGCCACCAGCAGGCCCCACAGCGCAAGCGCCCTCCGACCACGCATCAAGCCACGGCGCCGAACCGCCTTTGGTGCTGGGACATTTCGTGGCTTCCCGGCCCCGCGCGTGGCACCTGGTGGTACCTGTACCTGATCATGGATGTCTTCAGCCGCAAGATCGTTGGGCACGAAGTCTACGAGACGGAGACCGGTGAGCTGGCCGCTGAGCTGATCCAGAAGGCCTGCTGGCGAGAGCACCTCACCGATCTTCACAAGCCCTTGATTCTGCACTCAGATAACGGCAGTCCGATGAAGGCGGCAACATTCCTGGAGAAGCTCTACGACTTGGGCATCACCCCGTCGTACAACCGGCCGAGGGTCAGCAATGACAACGCCTTCGCCGAGTCGGCCTTCAAGACGCTGAAGTACCGGCCGGGCTTCCCCGCCGACGGTTTCGCCACCCTAGCCGAGGCCCAGGACTGGGTTCAGCAATTTACCGAGTGGTACAACCACGAGCACCGTCACAGCGCCCTTCGCTACGTCACGCCGAGCCAGCGCCATAACGGCGAGGCCAAAGGCATCTTGGCGCAGCGCCGAGAGGTCTTCGAGGCGGCGAAGCAACGTCACCCGAAGCGCTGGTCGGGTGACATCCGGAAACTCAGCCTGCCAGAGGTAGTGCACCTGAACCCCGAGAGGGACCCGGTGCCACAGGCAGCAGGGTTTTAAAGAGCCGAAGTCATTTCATGTGCCAACTATGTTGACAGACTCCGACAGTCGGTAACTGCAGCCGCGAAAAGTGATGACGTGACTGTGGTGCAGCAGCCAGTCGAGGATGATAGATCCAAGGTAGCCACTTTCCCGCTTGGCTCCAGAGCCCCCGTAGTAGCCACCTTGGGCGGCCGATAGCTGACAATGCACTGCAGATGGTACGGCAGGAACCGCACCACAGGGCGCCAGCTCAACTCGGAGTGGCGGGCTAACTCCTGGCCGACATGTTGAACCCGCATGTCACCGTCGGTCACGCTGACTAAAACCGGCTCGCCTATCAGACGGCAGGGCACGCAGTAGAGGTTTGTGGCGACCTCAACGGTGGCATCGCGCTGGAAGCAACTGCCGAGTTCCACGTCTGCTCGAAGGGCGGATTGTCGTTCGGCGGTTGCAGGCTGGCCCTTTCAACTGCGAAGCGAACCGCCGGCAGCTCACCGGTGGCGTATTGCATCCGCTGGTCGGCAATCTCACGCATCCACCAAATCAGGTAGGCCTCCAGCCCCCCTGTTGACCCCGATTAGAAATGTCCGGCCGCGATAGCGTTGCGCTGCACGTAGCCAGCGCCGCGCTCGTCCTTGCCCTTGGTACGGGGCGATACTGAGTGCTGGGCACCGGCCGGAAGCCCCAGTAGCGGGCAAAGACCAAACGCTAATCGTTGAAGGCCGCCTAGAGGCTGGCGGCATTGTGGTGGTCGACCAGTGCCCAGGCGTTATCCAGCAGTACCTGCTCTGGCACCCTACGGAGCCAATGAGCCCCTCTTCCATGCCGGCGGTCACACCAACTGACGCTCGTGACGGAAGGAGTGGGCGTAGTGTCGGCGGGGGTATCCGAGGGTAGTGACGAACAGGTAGATCTTGGTCGCTTCGTTGCCGATGGTGATCTGGCGGCTGCCGAAATCGATCTGAAGCTGCTCGCGAGGTGGAGTCTCGAATCTCACCGTCGCCTTGTCTTCGGCGGCCAGCGCCTGGCAATAGGATTCGCAGGCGCGTTCCAGCGTCCGCAGGCTGACGGTTAAGACCGTGTTCGAGCTACAGGACTTGCAGCACCACGGCGGCAATGCCGATGAGCTGCAGGAGGCGGTACTGCAGACAGTGATCCAGAACATCAAGTGAACGGGTGCGCTGCAGGCTGGCCTAGGGCGCCCATCCACCCTGGCGCAGGTAGCGCTTGACGGTGTTCTTGCTGACACCGAGTTCATCGGCGATATGCCTGACGCCCCAGCTACGGGTCTTCAAGCACAGATCGGGACGGGCTCCTTGAAAATTTCTCATACAAAAATAGTTACCATGTATGTCCAGAAGCATCCAAAAGCATCTTTTATCATCTAACGACATACAAACCCAAAGTTAAAAAAAATCATTATTCACTCCATGTTCAACCTGCTAAATTTGGCAACATCAGTAATGAAGGAGATTCAACATGTAGGAGCTTGCAGAAGACGATATAGGTGGGAAAAACACCCCTTAACGAAGCCAACCCTGCTCCAGGCTAATGACCTTCGGTCCTCACTGGCGCTATTCACCATCCACTGGGTGGATGAAAGATCAGGACGGCGGGCTTCTCATACGCCCCGACACCCTTAACACATATAAATACAACAACTTTTGGAGGAATTAGGACGATAAAACATAGCATTTCCAGCTTGGATTAATGGAAGGCCTCGAATCAAAAACCGACGCACTGGCTACAGCTTCAAGCGGAAAATAAAACTCAACTTACAGGAAAATGTATATACCAAATACGCTACACCCTGATAGTAACCGAGCGCACAGACAGCGCTACAAATAACATGCGAAGGCAAGTAAAAAACATAAACATCATGCCCTAAGAGAAAACTAAGGAACCAGCTTAATGTACGATAACCCATATCCCCTCAACCAATCCGCAACAGGGAACGGTACATATCTTCCCAATCAACCCACTAACTCCCAGATAAACTATCAGGATATCTCCTCCGCAAGCACCTGTAGATACAGCTCGAGCCAGCAACTGCCCTTTTCCCGGGCGGGACGGCCACCCAAGCCCTGCAAGGCCAACCTCATCCGGCAGATCCTTCACCAAGCCTATCGCCTTGTAGCTGATCCTAACGGCGTATATTTCCTTGTACCGAACTTCGGCGGTCCCGTACTGATGTTGGAAGCGGAGATGATTGCACCGATCATCAAGCACATAGCAGCGAGCCATGACAACCGCGACGTTTCGGACCAAAATGTCCGGGACGCGCTTGAGATCATTCGGGGGGACTACCCGGATTTTGCGGAAATCGGTAATGGACGAACCTGGCTAGACGATTACGGTAATCGATATATCGCACTGAATGGAAAAGTGATGATGCTCCCTCCGAAACAGGAGAACATGATTCAGCCAGAGCTCGCCTATCCTTACTGGCATCCCGCCAATTGTCGCCCCTTTCACACGGTGTATATCCAGGGTCCCAGTGCGATGGCCCCCTCAGGCGTGCGTATCATTGAGTCGTATGTGCCGATTCCGAAAGATCGAGACCTGCTGATCTATACGTTCATGGTGCTTTGCATGATGCCAGAACGTCAGCAGCTGGTTCTGGAACTCACAGGAGAGCTTAAATCTGGAATGGCACAACTACAAGACGTCATCAAGCGCACGCTAGATCCGGTAATCAAGGAGAATGCGATTCGTGATACACCCTCAAAGGTCAAGGACGTAGATCAAAAAGCCTGGCGGCATCATGTGCTCAACCTGGACAATGTCGAAGACGGGCTCAGTTCGGCGGTACAGCGACGTATGTTTGAGTTGCTCTGCAAAAGCAGGCTGGAATGGAAAGCTATTGGTTGCCATGAGATTACATCGAGTCTCGCTGTGCGGCGTGCTTTTTTGCTGAGCAGCCTAGAACCGGTCATCACACAACCTGAATTAGTAGAACTCACCTTGAGTCTGGAAATGCCATCACCCTCAACAGATCAGACGGGCAAGGCATCTTCCCAATGGCATACGCAGGAGAGCTTACCAGGCGAAGATCAGAGTCGCGTCTTCAATGCACTGCTTGGCATGCTCGGAAAGGCACATGCCAATATCGGCCAAGTGAGCTTGGATCGGAGAGTACCGGACGGCTGGCACGATTTCTGTCGTATCGGAATGATTGTCTCCGACACACTGACCGGCAGTGCAGAGGCCTTTTGGTCGCAATACGAGGCATATCGCAATGAGCGGCTCTGCGAGATGACTGAAGAGGAGCCGATTGCCAAGGCAGTTGTTGAATACCTGAGGATTAACGCCATCACGGAAGCCGTCGAAAATCCGGCGGGGGTCTGGCTGGCCATCTTGGGCCAGTTCCGGCCGACCTGTGTGTCGGACAGCCAATGGCCACGTGAGGCGCGCGGCCTTGGCGCAGCCTTCAAGCGTGCCGCCCCACTGCTGGATGCCCAGGGGATTACCTGCTGTAGCAACGGTAAACGTGGCTCGAAACGCCATTGGGTGATCGGTCCAAAAGGGCTCGCCATGCAGCATTTCTGACCAATCTGCATTCATCGCGTGTCGAGACTTAGGCGGTTACCTGCCAGTTTGGAGGGGGATTTTGGACCCGACCGGCTTTCTAGGTCGGAAGCCTACCCTGTATGCCTTTCAGGGTAGGCATGGGGCTCGTGGCCGTGAAGCTTGGTAGGCCGGCTCAGGCTCATGATGTTGGAGGCCTGCGGGCTCATGCGCAGTGGCCGGGCGACCAGCCAGTTGGATCTTCCCGGCGACCAGGTGGAGAATCAGAATCTCCACTTGGTCGCCTTCAATCGGCAATGTGCCGTCATCTAAGTAGCGCGTCATCACCGCCCAGCGTTTCCGACGACTACCCTACCCCCTCGCCAGGACTCGGTTCAGTGGAACGTGCCCAAGCTAAACTCCCGAGGGCGGGCCAGATGCCCAGCCCACCTGTCCATCAGCCAGATCCGCCAGGCAATGCTCGCTGAACACCGCACAGCGTCGATCCCTGGCCAACCCACGGCGATTGAGCCCCATACCAAAGGTTCCTGATGACGACCTCCTCAGAGTAAGACAGGAGAATCGATTGGTTACTGATTTCAGTCCGGACCGTTAGAAGCGGCGCGGCCAGCAGCCAGTCCTGGCGCTTGGCCTTGCGGATTCAGGTCTGGATAAGGTCGATATAGAGACCTCGCTGCTGGGCGACCTAGACAATCGAGATATCGTGCTATAGGCAATCTGCCACGATCCAGAACTTGAGATCCGGATGTGCCTTCACTGGACATATACAGAACGTCCACGACAAGACGACGTTCGCTGCTGCAAATCTCGTCTGTTGCCCACTCCTGAGGCTGTTTTTTCGAAAAACTTGGTGCCTAACGTCGTAACGTCGTGCTCAAAAACACCCGCCTCATCATCGTGTGGGTCAGCCGCGATGACTGCTGCCCGGCCTCACACTCCTGACAAGCACGTCTGGAAGGAACTCTGGCACGCTGCCGACAGGCCCATCGGAAATGGCGCTAGAACTAAAGTAGCAGAGCTGCATGTAAAGGTTCTGTTCCATTTTTTTTGAAATCTATATCACTCCTGTGAGCCAAACCTCTTCCGGGCTTCTACCGCCGTCACAGGAGACATGAAATGCCCCCACCCTGCTTACGCTGCGAGTCGCAGCGCGTCATCAACCTCGAGAGCGCCCGCAAACTCGGGATCGCGGCCGGCGCAATGGCCGGTACGCTCCAGGGCGCCTATGGGTCGCTCTACTCTCCCGGAAACCTGCTCTCTTCCAGACAATTTCCGCTCACCCGAGCCGCTGCCGCTGTCGTCGCCGGCGCATCAGGTGGCATCGCTGGAGCTGCGGCTGGCGATCGCCTAGTTGTAAACCTGTTCCCTCCCGGAGAAGGCATCCCCTGGCTCTGTCTGGGGTGTGGCCACGCGTTTCGTGAGTTGGCCTGACCCGGCACGACTCATCCTCTTATCCCATCAGCCGGCACTCAGCCGGCTTTTTTTCGTTCAGGAGATTTCTCATGGCACATCAAATCGAACACATGGCCTACGTCGGTGACACCCCCTGGCATGGCCTGGGCCAGCAGCTTTCGCGTCACCAGCCGCTGGAAGTCTGGCGGCAGCAAGCCGGCATGGATTGGCACATCGATGAATCTCCAGTGCGCTTCATTGCAGATGGCGCGGGCCACCTGGGGAGCATCCATTCCTTTCCGGAGCAGAAGGTGCTCTATCGCTCAGACACCAAGGTCCCGCTATCAGTGGTCTCCCAGCGCTACAAGGTGGTTCAGCCAGAAGAGGTATTGGAGTTCTACCGGGATCTGACGGAATACGCGGGTTATGAGCTCGAGACTGCCGGTGTGCTCAAGGGCGGTCGCAAGTTCTGGGCGTTGGCCAAGAGTGGCCTGGGCGGGGCATTGAAGGGCCAGGACCAGGTCAACGACTACCTGCTGTTGGCGACGTCCTGTGATGGGTCTTTGGCCACCGTCGCCACCCCGACCTCGGTGCGGGTGGTATGCAACAACACCCTGTCCATTGCCGTGGACGGTATGTCGCAAGGGGTGAAAGTGTCTCACAGCACCGAGTTCCGTCCTCAGCTGGTCAAGCAGCAGTTGGGGATATCTGTCTCACAGTGGGACGACTTCATGTATCGCCTGAAAACGCTGGCCGAGCGCAAGGTCAGCCAGGAGGAAGCGAGAGCCTACTTCCAGGCGGTGATCTGCAACACCGAGGCACCGCTGGAAGATCCCTCTAAATTGCCCAACGTCCGTGCCCTCAATCGCGTCCATAAGCTTTTCCAGGGTGAGGGGCGCGGCTCGCGGCTGTGCACGGCGCAAAGCACCGCCTGGGGGCTGCTAAACGCGGTCACCGAGTACGTGGACCATGAGAAGCGCGCCCGTGGTAATGATTACCGCATGGATTCCGCCTGGTTTGGCCAGGGAGCCAATCTCAAGGACAAGGCCCTGGAGTCGGCGCTTGCGCTGGTGGGCTGATTTCCCAGTAGCGACATCCCCACTCAGTCTTTCCCTCATCACGGCATAGCGCCCGGCCCCTTCAAAGGCCGGGCGTTACTGTTTCTGGAGATGCCAATGCAACCGCCCATGACGTTCGAAATGTGCCGTGTCCTGACCCAGCTGACGCGTCAGTTGCTGGAGGCCGGCGAACACGCAACAGAGACCCACGTGCTAGCCAAGGGCCGCGTCTATCGCGTGGCCCTGTCCCTTGAGCCGGTGCCTATCGAACAACTCCCTGACGTCATCCAACGCTATCGCTAACGGAGGCCATTATGGCAACCCCTATTCATCCCAAAACCGTCAACAAAGCACCGGTTACGCAAGCCATCCCGGACAGCACGGCGATCATCCAGGTGATCGAGCGGGCCGCCCTCAACCCTGAGGTCGATATCGACAAGATGGAGCGCCTGCTGCAGATGCAGGAGCGCGTGCTCGATCGCCAGGCGCTGATGGCCTATAGCGCTGCCATGGCGGCCATGCAGACCGAACTGCCCAGCATCGCCGAGCGCGGGAAAACCAACAACGGCCACTACGCCACTCTGGAAGACATCGTCGATACCGTGCGCCCGATCATGAAGACACACGGCTTCGCGGTGAGCTTTCGCATTCAGACACAGGAGCGCGGGATTCAGGTCACCGGTGTGCTCATGCATCAGGACGGCCATCGGGAAGAGACCAGCATGCTGCTGCCGGCCGATACCAGCGGCAGCAAGAACGCCGTCCAGGCATTCGGCTCGTCCACTAGCTACGGCAAGCGCTACGTGCTGTGTGCCCTGCTCAACATCACAACCCGCGGCCAGGACGACAACGGTCAGACCGCTGACCCGGTCAAGCTGGTCACCCCCTTCCAGGCCGGGCAGATCCGGCAGCTGATTGCCGCCTGTCCCCCGACGACTCAGGAATGGTTCGTCGGTAGGTACAGCGACGCCGAGCAGGTGCCACGTAGCGACTTCGACAAGCTGCGTGCCTCCCTACAGAAGCGGGCACAACCCAACCACCAACATCACTGACCGGCTGGCGAGGGGCTTCCCCTCGCTGGCTTATGCCGTGTCATCGAGAAGGAGAACGTCATGCAGATCCTGACACTGGAACAGGGCACGCCCGAGTGGCATGCCGCCCGTCTGGGCATCATCACCATGTCCGAACTGAAGACTCTGCTGGTCAAGGGCAAGGGGCCGGGAGGCTTCGGTGCCGGTGCGATGAGCTACATGCACCAGCTGATCGGTGAGCGCATCACTGGCGAGCCCTCCGATACCTTCCAAGGCAATGCTCATACACTGCGCGGCCACGAGCTGGAGCCGGTGGCCCGCGATCTTTATCACGAATCCGCTGGGCTGCCACGCCTGGAGCAGGTCGGCATCATCTTGAACCACGGAGTCGGCTATTCGCCGGATTGCCTGGTGGATGGCAACGGCCTCGTCGAGATAAAAACCAAGCTGCCCAAGTATCAGATCGAGCTGCTGTTAGCAGACGAGCTGCCCCAGGAGCATGTCGCGCAGTGCCAGGGTGGCCTGTGGGTCAGCGAGCGGGAGTGGATCGACTTCGTCAGCTACTGGCCGGGCATGCCGCTGTTCGTGAAGCGGGCCTACCGGGACGAGGTGATGATTCGCACCATCGCCGAGCGGGTCGAGGCGTTCTACGAGGAACTGGAGCGCCGCATGGACATGGTCATGGCGGCCTGAGGAGCAACATCATGAACCACTGCAAGCTGAGTGCCGGCGAGACCGCCGGCACCTATCGCATAACCGATACTGTGACCGAAGCGGAGCTCTTGAGCATCGCCAAAGCCTTCGCTCGCCGACGACTGGCCAAGGGACGCAAGATTACCAAGCCCGGGCTGGCATTCGAGCACCTGCAGGTGCTGTTGCAGGAGTATGAGCATGAAGTATTCAGTGCCCTATTCCTCGACTGCCAGCATCGGGTGATCTGCTTCGAGGAGCTTTTCCGCGGCACCATCGATTCGGCGAGCGTCTACCCCCGTGAGGTCGTCAAGCAAGCCCTAGCCTGCAATGCTGCTGCGGTGATCCTGGTTCACAACCACCCCTCTGGCGATCCCGAGCCCAGCGATGCAGACCGACGCATCACGCAGCGGCTCACAGAAGCCTTGGGCCTGGTGGAAATCCGCATCATCGATCACATCGTGGTTGGGACAGAAGGATGCTCATCCTTTGCAGAGCTTGGATACCTCTGAACGTCAACGAAAACACAACGCCGGCGCTGCCTTCAGGGGCGGCGCCGGCTTGTAAGGGGTCGCTTTCATTTTTTGGCGCTTCGTCATTGGATGTGAAACTCGACCCATACTGGCTGGCAACGTCGGCCATGCCTAGCGCATAACAAATAGTCGTTTGAAAGATGAATATGGTCCGGGTGCTCGTGCATCCGGACCGTCGATGCATCGACTCAAGCAGTCACAATGTCACGAAGGGTTGTGCCTCACCGTCACGGAACTGGTAGATATCCCACTCTTCCTGCTTGAGCCCTGGCATACCCGGGGTGCCGATGGGCATACCCGCCAAGCCCATACCGTCTGTGTCGGGTTGCTCCTCGAAGAGCCGCTCCACTGCCTCGAAGGGCACGTGACCCTCAATGACATACTCGCCCATCTCGATGGTGTGACAGGAACCCAGTCCGTAGGGAAGTCCGGCTCGCTCCTTAACCTGACCGATTGGTACGTCGTCTACGATGGCAACCCTGACGCCAAGCGCCTCAAGCTGGCGGGCATACTCGTCGCAGCAGCCACACTGGGGGTTCTTATAAAGGATAGCCTGGCCCGGCAAGCCGGCTTGGGCGGTGCCGGTGCCAAGTGACAAGGCGGCAGAGAAGAACAGCGAAGGGACGAGGCGGTTCACGAGCGATTCTCCTGAGAATGACGGAACGTGATCACATATTTGGCATAGGCGGCGGTGCCGAGGCCCAGAAACAGCATGAAGGCCAAAGGCATCAGCCAGCCCATCAAGCCCATAAGGGCGAAGCATTCGTTGCTCAACATCATGTTGTGACTCCTAACGATAATATATTACTGCCGACATGCTGGGGACATCGTGTGACCAGGGTGGGCGTCAGGATCTTGGAGGTTTGAGCGGGGACGGGGCGATGAATTCGACCGCGGCCTGGATGCCGATGCCGATGCCGATGCCGATGCCGATGCCGATGCCGATGCCGATGCCGGCCAGGGTATTCTGATAGTAGGTAATGACGAGGGTTACTGTCGAAATGGCCGCACAGACGCCACACTCGGGATCGGCGTTATTGAGCACCTTGACCTGGGCCACGTCGCAGCCGTCGGCATGGCCGTCTGGGCCGCCAGGCTGGACACCAACAGCAGCACAGCTAACAACAGCGCTAGCAAGCTTCCTCATAGGGTGAGATGCGGTTGTCTGGCCTGACCGGTCATGGCGATTTCCTCGTTATCGCGAGGCCATTCTGCGCTAGGCGGGCGAGTAACCATATCTATCCAGCACAACCCGGAGCGATATCAAGAAACGCTCCACGCCTGGCGGAGTGCGCAGAGGAATTGGGGAGCGTTAGGGGAGCGTTACTGCGCTGCGTTGCCCCGCCGCATCCGCTCTCGCTGCTCGTCTGTCAGCAGGTCCTGCATCTGGTTACGCATGCGTACCTCGTCTGCCATCATCTCGCCGTGCAGATCAGCCATCTGACCATGGAGTGTCTTTACCTCCTCTGAATCCGGACGATCAGCCTGCATAAGCAGCAGCATCTCCTCGCGCAGGTTCATCATCTCACCCATCCGCTCAAAGTAGGCGGAACGATGTGCCTTGCGCATTTCGCGCAGGGTGCTCAGCTGCTCGTCGTCGAGCATTGCTGCCGCGCCGCCCATGGCTCCCATACCGCCCATCAGGGGACAGGGCATCATGCCACCTTGGCCACCGCCCATCATCATGCCGGGGCCCATGCCAGCTTGGCCGCCGCCCATCATCATGCCGCCAGCTCCCTGGGTGCCTTGATGCATCCCGTGAGCAGAAGCGGCACCGCTGGTGGCGATGCCCAGACCAGAGGCCAGCGCAATGGCGATTACTTGCTTATAGTTGATCATGGTCTTTCTCCTATTTTTGATGATCGCAGTGACGACGACTTCTTTGGTTGGGCAAGGGGCATGAACTACCGTTATGAACTTACAACCTATGTGCACCCCCCAAGTCAAGGTGTTCAGTGAGACAGTGAGCGGCAACGGTTTCAGCTTCGTTTCAGGTTGATGCGAAGAAATGGACCCTTCCACTGACGCCAACGGAGGTATCCACATACGCAAGACATTACTGGCGATCGCACTCGGCTAGTCGGCCACCGCAGCGTGGCCGGCGGCACTAAAGGTGGTAGTGACCAGAGTAGTCAGGCCACGGCCCAGGTGGACCGCACCATCAGCTTCGAGACCGGTGACATGTGGTTCAAGCCCGGCGAACGGGTATCTGCCCTGATCACCGCCGATGCCGAGGGCAGCTGGGCCTTCCACTGTCACCTGCTCTATCACATGGATGCCGGCATGTTCCGGGTCGTCAAAGTCGCGTAAGGGATGTTCATGAAGTCCAAGACTGTCGTTATCGGTACCGGTTCTACCCTCGCCATGCTGGTGGCCGCTGGCGCTCAGGCCAGCGATGGCTACGATGCCCCGGCGAACTGGCCATCGCCGAGGGCCGAGCACTCACAGGGCTCGATACTCTTCGATCGCTTGAAATATGCTACCCCCGACAAGGTCGAGGATGCCCTATACTCCAGCCTTCACTCGACACTCTGCATGGCATGGTATGGCTAGATAAAAATGACGGCTAGGTCATATCAAATCAATTTTGTGTATTTTCAGTGCCGTTTCAGCTTTCCCCTCCATGCTAGTTCTTGCCAAACAGCCAAGGAGGTCAATCATGAAACGTTATGCCACTATTCTCGGTGCTACCATGCTAGGTCTATTTTCAATGACGACCTTTGCCGTCACCGGTAATCAGACGTCAGAGCTATTGATGTTGAACGAGGGAGAGAGTGATAGCCAGATCATATCTTCCAACCCCAAACGCTATAGAATTCAAGTAATCGATGAGAGCATCGTACAGCTCAGTAGCGAGCACCTGGCCAGCGACTCTAGTGCTAGCGTCAATATCCAGGGAAGTCTATACGACGAAGAAGGGCGCCTCGTCTCCAAGGACTCAGATCAACGAGGTCACTTCCTGATTACCAAACGAGTAGCGCCCGGAACCTATATTCTGGAAGTGGAAGGGAATGCGATGGGAAGCCCTGATGAAGTTTCCAAGCGCTATAACCTGCACTTGGACTTCGAATAAAACTAGCCAATTAGTTCGTCACCGACTAGGCCGATCGTTGCTGGCCTAGTCATTGCCGGATGTCTCTTCAACGCTAGCTGCGTTGAAGAGACACACCCCACCCCTGATAGCACACTTTGGCTGCTACCAAAATAGCACCAGACCAGATCTTGGGGAGAAAGGTCACCCCCTCACTGCTCGACACACCGCGACCTCACTTGCCTATTCAGCCTAGATTCAGAAAAGTCGCCCATACTAACCACTTTCATGAAACACGGGGAAAGTGCACGCACAAAATCAAACCCTCTATTGCTAAAATATGACCTTTAACGGCCACGGCTTGACCTTGGGGTAACACTAAGGCATTCAAGCCAGAAGAGTAGTTATTGATCACAATCTTTCTTCGGCCCCAAGTCGCCGCCTGCTCGATAAGGCAAACGATCTATAGCAAGCCGGTCAGCAATAGAGTTACTGACATGACGTCACGCCGAGACAACCATTGTCACGAAGAAGCCTCGACACTGGCGCCGACCCGATCAAGAACACTACAGCCGAAGCTATCCACGCCCTGATGAGGAAGGCATCCGCATCGTCATGCTAACCGGTGACAGCCAGACCACGGCCCAGGCCGTAGCGAAGGAGCTGGGAATCGACGAGATCATCGCCGGGGTGCTGCCGGAGCAGGTCAAGGCACTGCAGGCCGAGGGGCGCTTCGTCGCCATGGGCACCGGCACCGACGTGGCCATGGCGAGCGCCGGCGTCACCCTGGTCAAGGGCGACCTGAAGGGCATCGTTCTCGCTCGCCGCCTTAGACGCGCCTCCATGCGCAATATCAAGCAGAATCAGATCTTGCCTTCGGCTACAACAGCCTGGGCGTACCCATCGCCGCCGAGGTGCTCTACCCCGCCGTCGGCCTGCTGATGTCTCCGACCATTGCCTCCGTGACAATGTCATTCAGCTCGTTCTCCGTGGTGGGCAATGCCCTGCGTTTACACGAACCGAAGATTAAACCATGAGAGTAGGCAAGCCTCCCATGACCGTTGACAAACACTGACGAATGGATACGGCGGTCGACCTGCGGGGCCTGTAGGATGAGACGGTAAGCAACGTCGCCGAAAAAGCCTACTTTGCAACAAGCGTTTCACCTCCAGCCACCTGTAGATGCAATGAAAGGCTGGTAGGAGATCGGCCCGGGCGCTCAAAAAGCCGGGAGACAACCATTCCAGACCCGATACCCATATATAGGACTATGTTAAAGATGTTCAAACTTGCGTTAGGTGGAATCATTACCCTACTCCTCCTTGCCGTCGGAGGAATGGCGGTCATGCATAGCGGAATGTACAACGTCGCAGCAACGGACGAGCACCTTCCGCTTGTCAAGTCAGTCCTGCATTCTACCATGCACGCCTCGGTAGAGGCCGGGGCCGAAGAGATAGAAGCTCCCGACCTAAGCAGTGACAGCATGGTTCAAGCCGGGGCCAAAGCCTATGATGGCCTCTGTGCGGCCTGCCACCTCAAGCCCAGCCTCGAGAGCACGGTACTTCGTGCCGGTCTCAATCCCATGCCACCGACATTCTCGGATTCCACTCATCAAGATCCTGCGCAGCAGTTTTGGGTCATCAAGAACGGCATCAAGATGACTGGCATGCCAGCCTGGGGCGTGACCCACGACGACCAGGAGTTATGGGAGATCGTGGCCTTCCTGCAGCGGTTGCCCGAACTCTCGCCGCAGGATTACCAGGACCTGGTCCGTCCTGACAGCCCAATGGCCGATCAAGCGAAGCATGATGGCCACGACCACGACCATGGTGACACCAGCGCTATGGCTCGCTCAGCAAACGACTCTCACGAGCCGGCAGATGACGGCCACGACCATGAGCATGGTGACATGACCGCCATGAGCGAGCACAAGTCGGCTTCCTCAGGCTCCGCCTCGGCAGACGCAGAACCCGCAGCAAAACTCCAGCTGGCCGACTCGCGCCAGGATGCCTCGTCCTCGCCACAATCCACTAACGACCACTATGCGGACGGCCACACGCATTGAGGCCCTCTGGTTCCTCCTCCCCGCCTGCCAGGTCGACTGTGCCTAGGTTTCGGCATTGCCACCCTCATCAAATATCTGTTTACCTCCGACAAGGGAGATCGCTCATGAAACTCACCATGCCTCACCTGCTGCTGGCGACCGGTCTGCTGCTGGGCGCCACCACCGCTCATGCTGCCCTGCCGGACGAGGCCACACTCTACAAGAATCCCCAGTGCGGCTGCTGCGATGGTTATGCCCGCCACCTGCAACGAACGGGTATCGACGTCACCATCGTCGATGACAAGGACTTGAGCGCGATCAAGAAGGCGGCAGGCGTCCCCTTCGGCCTCGGCGCCTGCCACACCATCATCATGGACGACTATGTGATCGAGGGGCATGTCCCCCTGGCAGCAGTAGAAGCGCTCTTCGAACAACAACCCGACACCAATGGCATCGGGCTCGCCGGCATGCCGAGTGGCACGCCAGGCATGCCGGGGCCGCAGACGGAGCCCTATGAGGTCTACCAGTTCCGGGACCACCAGGAGTCGCCCTTCATGACTCTATAGCGAGACCCGCCTGATGCCCCGCCGGACACCTATCGAGAGACAGCCGGCGGGCGTCCGGCATCCTCCGTCCAGGGACCGGAGTGACCTCGCTCTAGTCCCTGACGACCCTGTGATGAGAAGGTGCCTCGCCGCTTGGAAGATGAGGTCGGATGCTCACTGTTTCCTTGCTAAGCCCCTTTCGGCATTCAGCCCAAATTCAGCTTGATGACTTATAAACGGACCTGCCGATTGACCCAATGGAGCTATCCATATGCGCAAGACAATCCTAGCAATGACCCTGGGCCTCGCCTCTACCGCGGTCCTGGCCAGCGGCGAACATGGCAGTGAGAATCACGCTCAGGTGGACCGCACCATCAGCTTCGAGGCCGGTGACATGTGGTTCACCCCTGGCAAGCTCGATATCGAGCCAGGCAAGACGGTAAAGTTCGAGATCACCAACACCGGCAACCTCAAGCACGAGTTCGTGATCGGCAACGCCGCCGCTCAGGAGCAACACCGCGAAATGATGCGCGAGATGGCATCGAGCGGCGGCCACAACATGTCCGGTGGACATGGTGACGGCGGGCACGGCGGCGGCATGCCCTCCGTGACCATCGCCCCGGGTGAGACCGCGACCCTGGTATGGACCGCCCCGCAGGACACCGATACGCTAGAATTCGCCTGCAACATTCCCGGCCACTACGAGTCAGGCATGAACGGAGAGATCCACTTCCAGGGATGAACGCATGAAGCTGTTGCTAGTCGAGGACGATGACCTACTGGCCGAGAGCCTGGCGGAGACCTTGCAGGACGAGGGCTACAGCGTCGATACGGCCACACGCATGCGTGTGGCCGACGCGTTGATGGCCACGGAAGCCTATTCCCTCGCCATCCTCGATATCGGCCTTCCCGACGGTTCTGGCCTGGAGCTGCTGCAACGCTGGCGGGAGCAGGGCCATCGTTTGCCCATCCTGGCACTGACCGCACGAGACACCTGGGAAGACAAGGTCGTGGGGTTGCGGCGAGGAGCCGACGATTACATGACCAAGCCCTTTCACGAGGCCGAGCTGCTGGCCCGCTTGCATGCCCTGTTACGACGACAGTCCGGCGGCTTGGCCCAGCGATTGACCGTCAACGGGGTGCAACTGGACGAGCAGACTCAAGAAGTCAGCACCGACGGGGCGACCTGGCACTCCCTTACGGCCACCGAATTTCGGCTACTGCGCTACCTGATGCATCATCCGGATCACGTGCACTCCAAGGTGCGCCTGCTCGACCAGCTCTACACCCTGGACCAGGATGCCCCCGCCCCGAACCTGGTCGAGGTCTATATCGGGCGGCTGCGCCGCCGCCTGGGCAAGCACATCATCCAGACGCGTCGCGGCCAGGGGTATGTCTTTGCTTCGCGCTGATCGTCGTAGCCTGCGCTTTCGCCTGTTCCTCTGGCTGGGTGGCGTGGCTCTGATTGCCGTCGCTATCACCTGGCTACTGCATGGCATCCTGCTGCGTGAGCTGGCCCGCGACTTCCTGGGCGATCGACTGCGCCAGGAGGCGCACTACACGCTGCAACGGCTGCATCAGGAACAGTCCCAGGTGAAACCCTGGCTGGACTCCGCCAGCTTGACCTCGCAGATGTTTCATCACCTCTACGTGTTGCGGCTGGATGACACGGTCAGCACCTCCCACCCCGACTGGCTGAGCACTCTCACCCCCTACCTGGAAGGCGTTGACGATACCCTGCTCGAGGTGCGGGGGCAGGATGAGCGGCACCTGCTGGTCTATCGTGAGATCTTTACCCTGGAAGACGGCACCTCCGGCACCCTGTTGATTGGCGAGGACTTCGCCGAGGTGGAAGCCGGCCTGGCCACCCTGCACTGGTGGGTCGGTGGCATCGCGGGCCTGGTACTGCTCCTGCTAATTACGCTCAACCTGGTCGCCGTGAATGCAGGACTGTCACCCCTGGTTCGGCTTCAGCGGCAACTCGATGAACTGCGTGCGGGGTATCGCGAGCGCCTGCAGTTGGACACGCCATCAGAACTGGATGGCCTGGTCGGTCAGCTCAACCGCTTCATGGACGAGCAGGACAAGCGACTCAAGCGTTCGCGGGACGCCGTCGCCAACCTCTCTCATGCGCTGAAGACGCCCCTAGCGGCCGTCACGCAGGTGCTTCGCGGCTCCCGCCCCATCGACGGCGATCGCCGCCTAAAGCTATTGACCCGCCTGGAGGACATGCAGGCTCAGCTTGACGCGGAGCTGCGTCGTTCACGCATCGCTGGCCCCTATGCCGGCCAGTTCACCCGCGTCCGGCAGGAGGCCGAGCGACTGATCGAGATGTTCGCCACCCTGCACCCCGACAAGCGCTTTCACCTTGATGGACCGCAGGATGGTCGGGCCACGGTCAGCGTCGAGCGCCAGGACTTCACCGAGATGCTGGGGATCGTCCTCGACAATGCCGGGAAATGGGCGCAGCGCGACGTTCACTGTCGCCTGAGCGTGACGACGACGCTGACGCTGACGCTGGTCATCGAGGATGACGGTCCCGGCGTGGCAAAGGCGGATCTCGCCCAACTGGGCCGACGCGGGCTCCGCCTCGACGAAGGGCGCCCGGGTCATGGCCTGGGGCTGTCGATCCTTCGGCAGCTGGTCGAGCAGTATGAGGGGCGCGTGACCTTCGCCGCGACGGTCGCGGGGGGCCTGGCCGTCACCATCGTGCTGCCAACCGCCACAGCACGCGTAAATTCCTCCAGCGACTCAGGCTAGATTCAGTTTACCCCGGCATGATCGATTCCTCTCACCTCATCGCGAAGGAATCGTCCATGGTCGCCGCGAAGCAATCCAGGCTTCCCCTATCACGCCGCCAGCTGCTCAAGCGTGGTGCCGCCCTGGGTCTCGGTACCGCCGCCCTGAGCCTGCGCCCAGCCTGGGCCAATCCCTGGGGTCAAGCCGCTGGCTATCCGCAAGGCGTCGAAACTGGGCCCGACCTGGCCCTAGCGATACGCCGAGATACTCTGCCCATCGCCGGCAAGACAGCTCGCCTGATCAGCATCAACGGCACCAGCCCCGGCCCGCTGATCCGCCTCAAGGAGGGCCAGGATGCCGTGCTTCGAGTCACTAACCTGCTCGAGGAACCGACCTCCATTCATTGGCATGGGCTGATCCTGCCACCCGGCATGGATGGCGTACCTGGCCTCAGCTTCGCCGGTATCGCGCCCGGTGAAACCTTCACCTACCGTTTCCCGGTTCGCCAGAGCGGCACCTACTGGTATCACAGCCACTCGGGGCTGCAGGAACAGCTCGGCCATGCCGGTCCCCTGGTCATCGATGCCGCCGAGCGGGAGCCCTTTCGGTATGACCGCGAGCACGTGCTGCTGCTGACCGACTGGACCTTCGAGGATCCGGCCAGTGTCTTTCGCAACCTGAAGCTCGGTGAAGGCTACTACAACTTCCAGGAGCGCACCGTCGCCGACTTCTTCGCCGACGTGGAGAAAAACGGCTTCGCCGATACCGCGGCCCAACGAGCCATGTGGGCCCAGATGCGCATGAGCTCGCGGGATATCGCCGACGTTACCGGCAGCACCTATACCTACCTGCTCAACGGCCACGCCCCGAGCGATAACTGGACCGCCCTGTTCAAGCCCGGCGAGACGCTACGACTGCGCATTATCAATGGCTCGGCAATGAGCTACTTCGACATGCGTATCCCGGGCCTCAAGATGACGGTGGTGGCCGCCGATGGCCAACCGGTACAGCCCGTCCCAGTAGACGAGTTCCGCATCGGCGTGGCGGAAACCTATGATGTTCTCGTCACGCCCAAGGATGACGGCGCCTACTCGCTGTTCGCCGAATCCATGGATCGCAGCGGCTTCGCCCTGGGCACCCTGGCGCCGCGCCTGGGCATGACCGCCGCCGTCCCGGCGCGGCGCCAGATCGCCGACCGTGGCATGGAGGCCATGGGCGCTCATGGCGACATGGACATGGCCGGCATGAAGGGCATGGATCATTCCAATATGCAGAGCTCGGGCCCGTCCGGCATGCAGGGCATGGACCATTCCAACATGCAGAACTCGGGCCCGTCCGGCATGCAGGACATGGCTTCCCACGAGGCCGGTGCGATACTCCCCGTGGGCGCCGCACAACCCGGCTCTCGCTATGATCAGGCCGGTGTCGGCATCGACCCGAGCGAACGCCGCGTGCTGGTCTATCGCGACCTCAAGGCCTTCACACCCTGGCCGGACCGGCGTCCTCCCGGTCGTGAACTGGAGCTGCACCTGACCGGCAACATGGAACGCTACATGTGGTCCTTCGACGGCAAGAAGTTCAGCGAAGTGACCGGCCCCATCCACTTCGAGAAGGATGAGCGGCTGCGCCTGATCCTGGTTAACGACACCATGATGGAACACCCCATTCACCTGCACGGCATGTGGATGGAGCTGGAGAACGGCGCCAGCGAGCTGATTCCCCGCAAGCACACCCTGAACGTCAAGCCCGGCGAACGGGTATCTGCCCTGATCACCGCCGATGCCGAGGGCAGCTGGGCCTTCCACTGTCACCTGCTCTATCACATGGATGCCGGCATGTTCCGGGTCGTCAAAGTCGCGTAAGGAATGTTCATGAAGTCCAAGACTGTCGTTATCGGTACCGGTTCTACCCTCGCCATACTGTTGGCCGCTGGCGCTCAGGCCAGCGATGGCTACGATGCCCCGGCGAACTGGCCATCGCCGATGGCCGAACACTCACGGGGCTCGATACTCGTCGATCGCTTGGAATATGCTTCCCCCGACAAGGGCGAGGATGCCCTGGTCTGGGATTTCCAGGCCTGGTACGGCGGCGATGTCAATCGAGTCTATCTAAAGGGGGAAGGCGAGAATGTCCAGGGTGACAATGAGGATGCGGAATTCGAAAATCTCGATCTGCTCTACAGCCGTCTGATCACCGATTTCTGGGAGCTCCAGGGCGGTATCGGCTATCAGGGTGGCATCGCTTCGAACGATCACCCCGAACGCTACTTCGGCGTCATCAATCTCCAGGGGCTCGTGCCTTATCGTTTCGAAACCGATCTCGACCTGAGGGTCAGCGAGGACGGCGATGTCTCGGCCAGCCTGGAAAGCGAATACGACCTGCGGATCACCCAGCGGACCTACCTGCAACCGCGCCTGGAAGTCGCAGCGGCAGCCGATGAGGTGCCGGAATTTGGCGTCGGTGAGGGCCTCAACTCGGTTCGCACCGGGCTTCGGTTGCGATATGAAATCACCCGAAAGTTCGCCCCCTATATCGGCGGCTACTGGGAAAAGTCCTATGGTGACACGGCTGACTTGGCCCGCGCCTCGGGGGATGCCACCGAAGATACCGGCGTCGTCGCCGGCGTGAGGATATGGTATTAACCTCATTTTGCATATCTCGATATTTCTTCTGCGCCACATATTAATGTGGCGTTTTTATCTATTTTTATCACATTTCAGTTTTTATTTTCATAATTACAACGTCAACCAATCAAGGAGGTGGACCATGAAACGTCAACTCATTTCCACGGTGCCGCGATGTTGCGCCTGGTCTCTGCCTCATCCTTCGCCATCACTGGCGATAAGCCAAGTGGTTCTGTGATCATTGAAAAAGGGTGACCAACTCCCAGATCCTGAGCCCCGCCAAGCTCTATCAGGTCAATGTGGAGCAGGCCCAGATGATCCAGATCAGAAACGAACACCTTGCTAGGTTTTGTCCGAAAAGTCGGATTTGCTAATGTGACCGATGCCGCAACTGCATAGGTGACCGCATGGCAGGATGCTACGAGCTCTCCGATCAAAGCTGGGAGATGATTAAGGACATCGTCTCGCCCTCCCAACCGATGGGCCGCCCTCGCCGAGATGACCGCCAAGTGCTGAACGGGATCTTCTGGATCCTGTGCTCAGGCACCAAATGGCGCGATCTCCCAGAGCGGTATGGTCCCTGGAAGACCGTCTATGACCGCTTCCGGCAATGGCGAGACGATGGCACCTTCGAGGCTATCCTGAATCGACTCCACCTCAAGCTGCGTGAAGACGGGCTGATGGATCTGGACACATGGATGATTGACTCGACATCGGTCCGCGCCACCCGGGCCGCCTCAGGAGGCGGCAAAAAGGGGGGCAGCAAGACCCCCTTAGGCCATGCCCTTGGACGGAGTCGTGGCGGCCTTACGACCAAGATTCACATGGTTTGTGACCGGCAGGGTTGGCCGCTGACCTTCACCCTGCCACCGGGACAGGACTCAGATACACGGCACTTTATTCCCACCCTGGAGCGCGTTCAGCTGCCTGGCCCCTCCGGCAGGCCTCGTAAGCGTTGCCGCTTCATCGTGGCGGACAAGGGATATGACAGCGAACCGTTGCGTCGCTACTGCGACCGCCACCGGATGAAGCCGATCATTGCCAGACGCAAGATGCACCGAAAGCCACGGCCGGGGGCGTCCAGGGGATTTGACAAGCCGCGCTACCGGGAAAGGAACGTCATCGAGCGTTGCATCGGCTGGATCAAGGAACTACGCCGTGTCTGCACGCGCTATGACAAGCTCGCCAGCAGTTTCAAGGCGATGGTATGCCTGGCCTGCATAGACCGTTGTTTGCGCGCAGACTTTTTAGACAAAACCTAGTACCTGCACGCCGAACTCCACAAGTCGATCCTACTGGCCTTCGTCGCCGAGAACGAGGCTCGCCTGTCGGCGATGATCGCCGCCCAGAGTCATTTCGACGAGCGCCGCGAGACGCTGCTCGGCGACTACCATCGGGCACGCTGAGAGGCGATCACGAAGCGATCATCTCGCTGGTCGCCTCGCGGCTGTAAGTGATCGCTTCCCCGGCGCAACAAAAAGTCATTAAGCGTTCGTTAAGACAGCATCTCTATAGTGGCCGCTCTTTGCTTCCCTGAGAGGCCCTGTCATGTTCCTGCTCACCCGCCTACGCCGTCACACCGCCATGCGGCAGTTGGGCAAGCGCCTGGAAAAGCTTGCCAAAGCCTGGCTGTACCGCCGGCTCGCCGCATCGGCCGCCGGTGCCGCCGCGACCCCGGCGACCCTGGAGGACGTCCAGCGGGTCCTGCTGGTGCGCCCCAACTTTCGCATCGGCAACGCCCTGATAAGTGCCCGGCTGATCCACGCGCTGGCCGAAGGGCGCCCCGATCTCGAGATCGACTACCTGGCCACCGACACCACCGTCTCCCTGTTCGCGGGCATGCCACTGACCCACTGCCACGCTCTCGGCCGGGACATGCTCGTCCGTCCCTGGAAACTGGTCGCGCTGTGGCGCACGCTGCGCCGGCGACGCTATGACCTGGCCATCCAGGTGGCGGACACGTCCCTGACCGGCAGGCTCTGCCTGATGGCCGCCGGCGCCCGACGCACCATGGGCGCCGATTCGCGTCTGGCCGGCCTCTACGATCATGTCTACCGCGTTCCGCCCGGCCAGAGGCATGTCTATGACGTGGCCGCGGTCATCGCTCGCGCCTTGGGGCTGGATTGCGAGGCACGTCCCTGGATGACGGTCTCGGACGCCGAACAAGCCCGGGCGCGAGTCGGACTCCAGCAACTGGCCGACAAACCGTTCGATATTGGCGTGTTCGTGGGCGGCCACCTGAACAAACGCCTGCCGCTGTATTTCTGGCTGGCGCTATGCGATGCGCTCAACGATCGCGGCCTACGCTTCCTTCTGCTGATCGGCCCGGAAGAAGCCGCTATGCGGCCGGATCTGGAAGCCCGCAGCGGCGGTCATGGCTGTTTGGCCTCCACCATGCCGCTGCGCGACTTTGCCGCCACACTGACGCAGCTGCCGCGCCTGATCACGCCGGACACGGGCCCCATGCACATGGCGGCCGCGCTCGGGGTGCCGGTTACTGCCGTGCTCAACACTTCAATTTCTCGGAAATTCACACCCCGTGGCCGGGCCGATCAGGTATTGCTGTCGCCTTCCCCGGCGGAGATCGTGGCTGCGCTCGACTACGCGACGCTGTGCCTGTCCGCCTCCCATCACATCGCCTTCACCCACACACGCCACGATGCCGCCGAGCTGTCGCGAAAGGCGGTGCTTCCCTTCAATCCAGCGACATGAGCGTCGCGATAGAGTGAAGGGAGCGCGGCAATGTTCCCGTCTCCGGAGTCCCCCATGTCACCCGATATCGCCTTGCTGCATGCCATTAACGGCCTGGCCAGCCAGTTTCCCGCGCTCAACACCCTGATGATCGCCATCACACGCTTCGGCGTACTATTGATGGTGCTGGCCGTGGTGCCGCTGTGGTGGGCCCGCTCGCAGCGTGATCGGGAGCGTCACTTAGCAACCTCGGCAGGCCTGGCGTTTATCGGTGGGCTGATGCTCAACCAGCTGGTCCTGTTGTTCGTGCAACGCGCCCGCCCCTATACCGACGGCCTGTCACATCTGCTCATTGCGCCGAGTGCGGACCCATCGTTTCCTTCCGACCATGCCACCGCCGTCACCGCCATCGCGGCGACGTTCCTGCTGCAACGCCGTTTCCGCTCGGGCGGTGCTTTCGCGCTAGCCGGCCTTCTGGTGATGTTGTCGCGCGTCTACGTCGGCACCCACTACCCAAGCGACGTTCTCGGCGGTCTGGTGACGGGCTGTCTGGCGGCGCTGGTTGTCAGAGGTTTCTATACGCGCGAGTGCTGGCTGAACCGTCGTCTGGTGCGCCTGCTGTAAACCATCCCTCCAATTCCCCCCGGCCGGAGCCGCTACCCGATGCTGGAAACGCTCGTCACCGCTATCACGCACCTGTCGTCGCAGCACAGTGCCATCGCATATGCCATCGTGGCCCTATCCGCTATGGCAGAGGCGCTACCGGTTGCCGGCACCCTGGTGCCGGGCTCTGTGCTGATCGTCGGCATCAGCGCCCTGGTCAGCACCGGGGCATTGGGCACCGTGCCGCTGATACTCGCTGCACTGGCGGGGGCGATCGCCGGGGATGGCATCTCCTTTTGGCTCGGGTACCGCTACGAGTCACGCATTACCGGCATCTGGCCACTGAGCCGTTATCCGCAATGGGTGGCGCGGGCCGAGGCGTTCTTTCAACGTCACGGCGGCAAGGGCGTATTCCTGGCGCGCTTCGTGCAGGGGCCGCGCGCCTTCGTGCCGCTGGCAGCGGGCATGAGCGGCATGTCGCCGGTGCGCTTCTATAGCGTCAACATCGCCTCGGCGATCATATGGGCCACCACCCACGTACTGGCCGGGGTACTGCTCGGCGAGTCGCTCCATGTGGTCGCTCAGGTCGCCGGGCGCCTGGTGTTGCTGATGGTACTGGTGGCGCTCTTGGTCTGGGCCGTCGTCTGGCTGACCCGCCGCGTATTGCTGACATGGGGACTGGAGGCGGTGCAGGCTGGCGTGACCCACCTGGAGCACTGGTGTGCGCCGCAGACGACTACCGCGCAGCGCGGCGTAGCGCGTCTGCTGGCCACGGCCCGGGGCGAGGGGCTGATGCTGGCCATCGCCATCGCGGTGCTGATCGGCTGCTTATGGCTGTTTATGGGCATTCTCGAGGATCTGCTCACCGGCGATCCGCTGGTGCAGGCCAACCAAGCGGTCTTCCATGCCCTGCAGGCCCTGCGCACCCACTGGAGCGACACTCTGATGCTGGCGATCACCGAGCTGGGCGACGGTTTCGTGACCACCAGTCTCACCGTAACGGTCGCCGCCTGGCTGCTGATACGCCGGGCATGGCGCAGCACGCTTTACTGGCTGTCCGCGGTGGGAGGCGCGGCACTGTTCACGCCATTGATCAAGGCGCTAGTCCACTGGCCGCGTCCGACTGCCGGGCTCTATAGCGGCTGGGAGGCCTTCTCGTTCCCCAGCGGTCATGCCACCATCAACACGGTGCTTTACGGGTTCCTGGCCTATCTCATCGCCCGGGCCCTACCTGCCCGCCGACGCGGCTGGGTGGTCGGCGCTGCGGCACTGATAGTAGCTCTGATCGCCGTTTCGCGTCTCTATCTGGGCGCCCACTGGTTGGCAGACGTCAGCGCCGGTATCGCCATCGGTTTCGCCTGGGTGATCCTGCTGGCGATCAGCCACCAGCGGCGTCACGCGCCGCTCCGGGAGGCGCGTGGGCTGTTGATCGTGGTGCTGCTGACCCTGGCCGTGGCCTGGCCGTATCACCTTTATCAACAACTGTCCGCCGATCGCGCGCGCTACGTGCCTCACCCCACGGTTCAGCAACTGGCCTGGCAGGACTGGTCTCAGACTGCCTATCACCAGCTGCCGGACCATCGCACCGACCTGGGCGGAGAAGGCGAGGAGCCCATTGTCCTGCAATGGGCGGGGGATCTGGAGGGACTGCGACATCGCCTGAGCAAGGCCGGCTGGCAAGTCGATGTCCCCTGGACCCTGATCAACGCCCTGCATTGGCTGAGTCCCGATCATGCCGCCGCCGGCCTGCCGACGCTGCCGCGCCTCAACGGCGGTCAGCCCTCTGCTCTGCGTGCCACGCACCTGGTCGCCAGGCAGACGGGCCGCCGCCGGGTCCTGCATGTCTGGCCCACGGATTTCACCCTGACCGGCACCTGCCAGGCGTCACCTCAGCCGCTGTGGGTCGCCTCGCTCAGGATCCAGCAACGCCGCGACCTGTTCGGCTTGCTGGCGCTGGAGCGTGACGTTTCCGGCGTCACCGACACGCCGGACCTCCTGCAGCAGGCACTGCAGGCACCGGACGCGGCCACGCGCATTCTGACCCCGTCCGCCGACACATCGCTGCTGCTTGCCGCCCCCGCGAGTCTCGTGCCGCCATGTGGTAGCAACTGAAGACCTGATCGGTGCCCTCTACCCGTCGGCGGCCCGCTGGTTGGCCTTCTAGCGATCGACTATGCGCTGTCGCCCATCGCCCTGATGCTGCCTGAGGCCTGGTTAGCTGCCGTGGTGGTCATAGCCTTACAGCCCCTAGTCGAGCTATTCGGCATGGTGGCCTACCTGGCCTGGATTCCAGGCAAGTTGATCCCAGGGCCTTCTCGCTCATAGCTGTATCGCTCCACCCGTGGTCTGTGCCATTGCGTCCTATCTCGCGTCAGGTTCGTGCAAGCAGCTTTTCGCCGTCGGGACGCAACTCGCCCTTGGGCGAAATGTGTCGGTACAAGGTTTGCCGCGTGATACCGAGTTCCTGGCAGAGATCACTCACCTTGGTTTCAGGTTTCCCCATAGCCGCCATTGCCAGGCGCAGCTTGGCGGCTGTCATCTTGAACGGCCGACCACCCTTCCTGCCGTGTGCGCGGGTGGAGGCGAGCCCCGCCTGCGTCCGTTCAGAAATCTGTTCGCGCTTGGATGCAGATATGGCAGCAAAGATCCCGAACACCATCTTACCCGCTCGGGTCGTCGTGTCGATGGCAGCCCCATACCCGGTCAAGATCTTCAAGCCAATGCCGTGTCCGGTGAGTTAATGCACGGTATTGATCAGGTGCCGAAAGTCCCGACCGAGTCGATCGAGTTTCCATACCACCAACATGTCTTCCGACCGAAGTGCCTTGAGGCAAGTTCGTCAGTCCGGGGCGGTCTTCACGCTTGCCGGGGGCCTAGTGTTCATAAATGTGCGTCGGGTCGATACTCGCTTCTATCATCGCATCACGCTGTAGGTGGGTGGCTTGAGAACCATCTGCTTTCGACACCCGCATGTAGCCAATGAGCACATGATGACGGTAACCGCCACACAATGAGCCCATGACGCGCTACGAACGCTGATCCCGGCGTATTCATGAGGGCAGCCTGAAAACGAAGATAGCAGATGGTATTCTCTTGAGAAATCAGTGAGCTCCGCCAAGAACCTGATTCCCGAGGACCATCCGTTATAGGGAGAGCGTATCTCCCTGGATTCCGTCCTACAACGGGTCCATCTGCGTTGAGCTCGACGGCCATCGCACTACCAGCGACAGCGGCGCTATGCTGCTGCGTGAAGCCCTCGATAACAGCGACGTGACCGGGGCGCTGGAGGACAACCTGGTCGACGCGCGCCAACCGCTGCGTATCCGCCACTCGCTGGCCAGTCAGCTGCGCACCCTGATGTTGCAGCGTGCGATGGGATGGATCGACCTCAGCGATACCGAACCCCCCCCTCCGCTGGAAGGCACCAATGATCTACTGCTGCATGCCTTCTTCCTAGTCACCATCCTCAGCAAGTTCGACTGGCCACTGGAGAAAGTCCTGGCGCTCAACCGCAAACGCGACAGCGCCGAAGCGCGCATGGGCGAGGTGAAGTCGGCGTTGGATGTGCATCTCTTGTCGACCGATCGCGGCGCCTCCGAAGTTCAGGACGTCATGGCCCGCAACGATGTGAGCCTGCTGCTGAGCCTCTACGCTTACCAGGTTCTGCATGGGCTGAGGCGCCTGCTGGAGAACCGGGCGCTACAGGGTTAGAGCCTGACCCGTTAGGTGAGATTCCGGGAACGTGACCACGCACTCCGGGAAAGCACCCGAAATCGGTCACGATAAAACGGCATGGCCTGTCAAGATGGCGCAGAATACGCAGCCCGCGAGCTGAAAGCGTTGCTGTCTGGTTGGGCCTACGAGATATCGCTCTACTTATTTGTGGATTTCGATGCCGCCGGGTTTGAAATTGCCAAAGAATTCTGGGTATCCGGATTATCTGGTTGGTATGCGAGAGAGAAAGGTGGCCGACAAACTCAACCCACAACGGATTAGCTGGTTGATGGCTCGCTCAGTACGCTCACTTGCTAGAGAGCAGATACTTCACCAAACAGGCGATGCCCAGGACCAGCAGCAATAGTAGGGCAATTCCGATCACTGGCATTATCCAGCCCATCGCCCCCATCATCCCGCAATCGGGTAGTGTCGTGTTCATCGTGACAGGGCTCCCTGTGGTGTCCATGCCCAAAACCCGTGGTGCCGCCGCCCAGTGGCACCACGGTCGCGCTCATATCGTTCACCCGGCACAGCAGGACAACTGCGTCACATCCTTGGTGAAAGTCTGAGCACAGAGCTTGAGCCCTTCTACCATGGTCAGGTAGGGAAACAGCTCATTGGCGATGTCGTGTACGGTCATGCGTGCGCGTAGCGCCATCACCGCCGTCTGGATCAGCTCACCGGCTTCCCCCGCCACCGCCTGCACCCCCAGCAACCGGACCGAGTCGCGTTCGGCCACCAGCTTGATGAAACCACCGGTGTCGAAATTCACCAGCGCACGCGCCACGTTTTCCAGGTCCAGCTCGCGGGTATCGACGCTGAAGCCTTGCTCGATGGCCTCGGCTTCCGTCAGGCCGACGGTGGCCACCTGGGGGTCGGTGAAGATCACTGCCGGCATGGCGCTCAGGTCCAGGATGGCTTCGCCCCCGGTCATGTTGACGGCAGCCCGGCTGCCCCCGGCGGCGGCGACATAGACGAACTCCGGCTGATCGGTGCAGTCACCGGCGGCATAGAGCCCCGGCACCGTGGTGTGCAGATGCTCATCGACCAGAATCGCCCCACGTGCGGTTTCCACGCCGAGGCTCGCCAGGTTCAGGGCCTCGGTATTGGGTGTCCGTCCGGTGGCCACCAGCAGTTGATCCGCCCGCAAGGTGCCGGCGTTGGTGTCGACAATGAATTCATTGTCGGTGTAGTCCACGCGGCCCGCCTGGGTCTGCTTGAGGACCTCGATGCCCTCGCGGCGAAACGCCGCCTCCACCGCATCCCCTACCGCCGGGTCTTCCTGGGACAGCAGGCGGCTGCGGGCCAGCACCGTGACCCGGCTGCCCAGCCGGGCGAAGGCCTGGGCCAGTTCCAGGGCCACCACCGAGGCGCCGATCACAATCAGCCGCTCGGGAAGAGTGTCCAGGGCCAGAGCACTGGTAGAGGTCAGGTAGGGGGTGTCGGCAAGCCCCGGGATCGGCGGTACTGCCGGTCGGGCGCCAGTACCGATGAAGGCGCGGTCGAAATGGACGACCTGCTCGCCGCCCTCGTTCAGCTTGACCATCAGGCTATGGGCATCGATAAACCGGGCCTCGCCGTGCAGGACAGTGATGGCCGGGTGGTCGCGCAGAATCCCCTCGTACTTGGCGTCACGCAGTTCCTCGACACGTCGCTGCTGCTGCTCGAGCAGCTTGGCCCGATCCACCACCGGCGCCTGGGCGCTCAGGCCTGCATCGAAGGGACTTTCCGTACGCAAGTGGGCAATATGGGCCGCGCGAATCATGATCTTCGAAGGCACACAGCCTGTATTGACACAGGTACCGCCGACGGTGCCGCGTTCGATCAGGGTGATCCGGGCGCCGCGCTCGGCGGCCTTCAGGGCCGCCGCCATGGCGGCGCCGCCGCTGCCGATCACCGCGATGTGCGGGGCGTCTTCATCACGGCCCTTGGACACCGATGCGCCTGCCGGGGAAGTGGGCCCACTGTTGGCCAATCGAGCTTGGTAGCCAAGTCGGGTCACGGCAAACGTCAACGCCGAGGCCGGTGTCCCCGGATCAACGGCTACCGATGCCGTCCCCTGAGGATAGGATACCTCCACCGACTGCACGCCGGGCAGCTTCTCCAAGGCTTCCCTGACATGATCCGCACAGCGGTCACAGGTCATGCCGCTCACGTTGAGTTCAATCATCACGTTTCTCCGAGTCTTCATTAGTAAAGCCGGCATCCTGCTTCCGCTTGTGGTATCGCGCGTAGAGAGGTAAGCCGATGACGATGGCCAGGGCGGCAAACAGCAGGTAATCGAGATAGCCTACCAACGCGGCCAGGCCCGCCGTACCGAATAGCACCAGGGCGATTGGCCCGGCGCAACACAGCACCATCAACCCGGTGCCAAGCACGACGCTTAAAAATTTCTGCGAATCTTTCACGCTTATTCCTTCACCGTGGCGGACAAGCTCGTAAACAACTCACCCGATGACCGCGATGTGCAGCTGCTTGATGTCACTCAGGGGGCGTATTCCTTGATTTGATAGAGCCGTTGTCACAACAGGCGTCGAACTGCTTCTTACGCCAAATCGCATAAATGGTCAGGCCGATGAAGAAGGCCAGGGCCGGCAATAACACAACGTCGAGATAGCCCGTCAGCGCCGCCAGGCCCACCGTGCCAAGCAGGATCACCAGGATCGGCGTAAAGCAGCACAATGCCACCAGGACGGTGCCGATCACGCTCACGCGCAGCAGGGTCTTGGGATTCTTCATGATCACTCTCGATCCGCTTGCGAGGATGTCGGGGTTGATGGATACCCAGCGTTGGTGGTGGCTTCGGTCAATGCCTCCACCGACGTTCGGGCGTCGTCAAAGGTGACCACGGCCTCGAGATCCGCGTAGCTCACGTCGACTTGCGAGACGCCGTCCACCTTGTTGAGGGCGGCCTTGACGGTGATCGGGCAGGCGGCACAGGTCATGCCCGGCACCGACAGCTTCACGGTCTGCAGGGCCGCTAAGGCGGGCGTGCTGAGCAGGGCGAGTAGCGCGATGAAGGCGAAACGAGCTTTCATGGTAGATCTCCTTTTAATAGAACAGGGGCAAGACGTAGGGGAATACCAGGGCGATTAGCACCAGCAGCAATACGAGCCAGAAGATCGCCTTGTAGCCCGTCCTGACCCGTGGCACGGCACACACCTCTCCCGGCTGGCACTTTTCCACTGGCCGAAAGACGCGACGCCAGGCGAAGAACATCGCCATCAGCGCGACGCCGATAAAGAGCGGGCGATAGGGCTCCAGCGACGCCAGATTGCTGATCCAGGCGCCGGAAACGCCCAGCGTGATCAGAACCAGCGGGCCGAGGCAACACGCCGAGGCCAGGAGGGCCGCGACTCCTCCGGCGGCCAGGGGTCCTCGCCCCGTTTTAGATGTCCGCATTGACGATTCTCCTTTCGGGATGGGGGGAGCTACGATAAGGTTACTTCCGTAGCTTGGTACGGAGTCAAGCATCATGAAGAGACATGCAGATAAAGTGGCGGACACCATGACCATTGGCGGCCTGGCCAAAGCGGCCGGCGTCAATGTCGAGACAATCCGCTATTACCAGCGACGAGGGCTATTATCGGAGCCCGAACGACCTCCCGGAGGTATTCGACGCTATAGTGCCGCCGATATCGACAGGTTGACGTTCGTGAAAACGGCGCAGCAGCTAGGCTTTAGTCTGGATGAGATCAGTGACCTACTTCGGCTGGAAGATGGCGCCCACTGTCAAGAAGCCAGTGCTCTCGCAGAGCACAAGTTAGGGGACGTTCGCGAGAAGATCGACAGGCTTGAAAGAATTGAGAAGGTGCTGAGCGAAATGGTCGACCGATGCCATGCAAAACAAGGCAATATCACTTGCCCGCTAATTGCGTCATTGCATGAAGGGCTCAGAGAAGCAGAAGACCCAAGGGAGTAACTCACCTTCAGTTCGTAGAAAACAACGCGGTCAAAGAGTCGCGATCATCTATGGACCATGTCGACAAGGAAAGTTTGCATGACTAGCTTGCCTGACAACATCCTTCACCTTCCCGAGTACCACGTCCTAGGTTTTGTCTGAAAAGTCTGCACGCAAACAACGGTCTATGCAGGCCAGGCATACCAACGCCTTGAAACTGCTGGCGAGCTTGTCATAGCGCGTGCAGACACGGCGTAGTTCCTTGATTCAGCCGATGCAACGCTCGATGACGTTTCTTTCCCGGTAGCGCGGCTTGTCAAATCCCCTGGACGCCCCCGGCCGTGGCTTTCGGAGCATCTTGCGTCTGGCAATGATCGGCTTCATCCGGTGGCGGTCGCAGTACCGGCGGAGGGAATCACTGTCGTAGCCTTTGTCCGCCACGATGTATCGGCAACGTTTACGTGGTCGTCCCACTCGCCCAGGCAAATGGACGTGCTCCATGGTAGGAACAAAGTGGCGGGTATCCGAATCCTGCCCCGGCGACACGGTGAACGTTAGTGGCCAGCCATGCCGATCGCAAAGCATGTGGATCTTGGTAGTCAGGCCGCCTCGACTGCGCCCCAGCGCATGGTCTATGGGTTCTTTCGATCCCCCTTTTTGCCGCCTCCAGAGGCAGCCCGGGTGGCCCGGATCGAGGTGGAATCGATCATCCAGGTATCCAAATCCATCAGCCCGTCTTCCCGTAGCTTGAGATGTAGCCGATTCAGGATAGCCTCGAAGGTGCCATCGTCTCGCCATTGCCGGAAGCGGTCATAGACGGTCTTCCAGGGACCATACCGCTCTGGGAGATCGCGCCATTTGGTGCCTGATCCAGAAGATCCCGTTCAGCACTTGGCGGTCATCCCGGAGCGGGCGGCCCATTGTCTGAGGCGGTGAGACGATGTCTTCGGTCATCTGCCAGCTTGCGTCTGAGAGTTCGTGACATCCTGCCATGCATCACCTATGCAGTTACGGCATCGGAAACATTAGCAAATCAGACTTTTCGGACAAAACCTAACAACTGCCCCGTCATGCACCTTGTTGCCTTAACTCATTGCTATCGCCATTCTTCCTGCTCGCGCTCGTCTTACTGCTAACCTAGAACGCCACGAGCGTGGCATCTGTGCGCCCCTTCAGCGGCGTAGCGCGCCGTAAGGAGCTAGGCCCCAATGCACAGAGCCAAGTTCATACGGCATGCCCTTCCATATAGCCAGCATAGCCAACATGTGTGACTCCAACACCCAAGAAGGCGACCATTTTATCCTGTACCTCGATGACCTAATTGCTCGGCATGTGTATGGAACTGGAGAACGGCGCCAGAGAGGGCCTCAATCCGGTTCCGCACAGGGCTGCGGTTGCGATATGAAGCCACCCGATAGTTCGCCCCCTATGTCGGCGATTACTGGGAAATCTTATGCCGACATGGCTGACTTGGCTCGTGCCTCGTGGGATGCCACCGGGGATACTGGCGTCGTCACCGGCGTGAAGATGTGGCTCTTATCCAGCCCTAACGTCATAATGGTTCGCGCTGAGGCCTCATAAAATATGCGAAGAATCAGGATCTCTCGGTCCTGACCCTGCGATGCGCTCTAGGTCAGAGAAAGGGAGACATGGTTAGCCCGCACAAGATCGATACTGGCGCCCCGAAACGCCTTTCCCGTGCTTCATGGCGACGCATCATGTTGGGCATGGCGGTACTTACCGTTTTTCTCGCCACCGCTCTGGTGCTGTGGCGAACCGGCATGCTGGATGCCTTGCTGGCCGGCGACACCCTCGAACAGGCAGTGATACGGCTTGGCCCATTCGGTCCAGCACTGGTCGTTGGCCTAATGATGATCGCCATCGTCATGAGCCCGATCCCAAGTGCCCCGATCGCGCTCGCTGCCGGCGCGGCCTATGGTCATGTCTGGGGCACACTTTACGTGGCCATCGGCTCCGAGGCCGGCGCGCTCATCGCCTTCGCCATTTCCCGCCTGCTAGGATATGACGCGATGAGAGCCTGGTTGGGCATGCGTCCCTCCAGCGGTCTTCTTCATCGTTTCATCACCTCCCAGAACGCCCTGATGGCCGCCGTTTTCGTGACCCGGCTGATGCCGTTCCTTTCCTTCGACGTCGTCAGCTATGCGGCCGGCCTCTCGCCCCTCAAGGCCTGGCGCTTCGCCATCGCGACGCTGCTCGGCGTCATGCCGGCGAGTTTCCTGCTGGCGCATTTCGGCAACGAACTCGCCTCCGACGATCTGCGCCGTGCGGGCCTAACGGTGCTCGCGCTCGGCACCCTCACTCTGCTGCCGCTGGCCTGGAAGGCGGCGCCGACACGCTACCGATCCGCCCTCAAGCGCTTGCTGCATCTGAGGTAGCCGGTCAGCGTCTCACCAAACACCCGCTGAGGCCGGCTATGACTTGCACCCCGGACATTTCTCGCTGACGTATCCATGACATCCACAACAGTAGCTCCCATTCAGCCTTGGTTCAGCTTTGTCGCCCAGGCTGATGGCGTGCGACGTAGGAGTGAGAATTGCATAACCGTGATCCAGGACTGGTGCTGCCCACCCTCTAGCGGCACACCACAATTTGACCATTGGGTAACACAAGGGTTGTAGGATACTCACACATGATAAGTGGAGGCTCCGCCTGCATCATCCGGGCTGCTCCGTTCTGCGAGCCCCGTCCGGAACGATCAGAAAATCGCCCCCCTGCAGGGAAATGACGCTAGCGAGGTCATGACGACACAGACAAGAAGGAGTGCTCCACATGTCCAAGAATGAACTCCGTCTAGGCGTGAATGAGATCCATCTAGTGACGCGTAAGTTGAAGCTCGAGCCCTGCGATGCCGATGCGTTACGTCTGGCCATCGCACAGATAGACGAGCTATTCGGACTGCAACGCGTCACCTACGACACCGACAAGTGCAAGCTCATCATGGCCTATGACGGGTCGCGGCTGTGCATCGACCATATCGAAGCGATCCTCGCCCGGCACGCCATTGAGATCAGTCACGGCTGGTGGAACCGCTTCAAGGAAGACCACTACCGGTTCGTCGACCAGAACATCAAGGACAATGCCAACAAGGAGCCCTGGAGCTGTCATTGACGGCTCCCGTCGTCACCGACGCCAGGTCGTTCCACGCGGCATCGATGGTGCGGAGTGCCCCGTATTTACGTCAGACGAAGATCCCCCACTGTCAAGCTAGTTGGAGCCTCAGCGGCTGATAGACTCTGAACCCTGGAGGGGCGAGACGAGGCTCCGATGAAGTAATCCGACGAGCGCCGGGAAGCTATCCTCAAGAAGCTATTCCCGCCCCATAACCGCACGGTCGCGGAGGTAGCTGAGGAAGAAGGTATCTCGGCGACCACGTTGTACAACTGGCGGAATAAGGCCCGGAAAGCGGGTCGTCTGCTGCCCGACCAGGCGGATGATCCCGAAGGCTAGAGCTGATGTGACAAATTCCATGCCGTGCGTGAAATGGCCGCGCTGAGTGACGCCGAGCTGGCCGAATACTACCGGCAGCGTGGTTTGTACCCTGATTAGTTCCAGCATTGAACGTGCGTCAAGCGTTCGGGCGATGGGCCAAGCAACGCCCACCGGATCATAGATTTCACCGACGTGTAACTGGCTACTCTGGAGGAATAATGAACGCTACGCAGCAATACGTTCTGCTACTTGGCCTGGCGCTGGGTACCGTGGGTATGGTGCTTTCCCTTTACAGCTTGTCCCGCGCCATAGGCCCGACACGCGGGGAGCCGGGCAAGGATGTGCCGGCGAGTTCCGGAGTCCTGTCGCGGGATCCGGTATGGGGGCGGTATCACGCTCGTTACTATGGATACGCGTTGCTGTTTCTGGCTTTCGATATGGAGATGGCATTCATGTACCCGTGGGCCGTTGTGTACAAGGAAGTAGGAATGGTTGCCTTGCTTGATATGGGCGTGTTTCTTGCCATTCTTTTTCTCGGTCTGCTCTACGGGTGGAGTCAGGGGGCTTTCAGGCGGCAATGAGTTCTGATCCAGCAATAAACCTAACGGGCGCACGGCAGAAACGTTACTCAGTGCTGCAGAAGCTGGTTTCCCGGGCCCTGGCGCGTAACCTGAGCTGTCTGATCGTTCCGGGCCCGGAAGTGGCCCTGGCGCATGGTCTGGACGTGACTGCAGCAGGCTTGCGCATTGCAACCACGCCACGCGATGCCAGCGTGCTTCTGATTGTCGGAGATCTGCCCGGGAAAATGGGGGATGCCGTGGCAGTGCTCTACGCGCAGATGCCCCGGCCGCGCGCGATTCTCATGGTAGGCGGGCAGACACCGTCGACTTTATCGGGTGACGATATCTCCTCAGACCTCTCGCAAGAAGATCTGACCGAAGCCGTAGGTCAGCTAAAGCGGGCATTGGCTGACGGTGCCTTTACAGACTCGCCGGAGGATTTCGACGCCTCTGTAATGCACGCCAGGATCGAGTATGTCTGCCCCATGCATCCCGAAGTTGTGGAGGATGAGCCGGGTAGCTGCCCCAAATGTGGCATGGACCTGGTAGCCCGCGAAGCCGGGGAGTCAACCCCTGACGGCGGCAGCGATCATGAACATCACGAAGATCACGAACACCATGGCCACGAACACGAGCATTGCCATGACCAGGAGCACCAGAGCCACCATGAGCACCAGAGCCACCATGAGCACCAGAGCCACCATGGGCATCATGAGCATCATGATGGCCATGATCAGGACCACGGCCACGACCACGACCACGACCACAATAACGAACACCAACCGGAACACGCTCCCGAAAATGCTGGGACCGAATATACCTGCCCCATGCACCCCGAAATTGTTCGGGACGAACCGGGCAGCTGCCCGAAGTGCGGCATGGATCTGGTAGTCCGTGAATCTGACGACCAC
Source organism: Halomonas sp. I5-271120 (assembly GCF_030553075.1). Lineage (NCBI taxonomy): Bacteria > Pseudomonadati > Pseudomonadota > Gammaproteobacteria > Oceanospirillales > Halomonadaceae > Halomonas > Halomonas sp. I5-271120. Next base: position 3,371,556 of record NZ_CP130701.1, on the reverse strand, counting down.
TCAGAACATGAACATTCCGGCCATGATCACGGTGAACACGATCACGGTGAACACGATCACGGTGGGCATGATCATGAAGGACATGATCATGAAGGACATGATCATGGTTCCTCGGGATTCATGTCCATGATTGAAGTCACCAAAGACCTGCCGCGCAGCGCCGACGGCCTGCAGATGGACTGGCTTGAGGTGCCGTTCGGTCCGGTCTTCCCTGGCTTGCCCGGCGGACTGAAGTTGACGCTGACCCTTGATGGTGACGGCGTAACGGAGGGGCAGGCGATCTCCCTGGTGGGGGTGACCAGCAAAGGTGACAATGTTGAAGAAAGTGAAGAGATGGATGCCGAGACCTTCATTGCGTATCTGTCAGCTGCAATTCCGCTCGCGCCGGTGAGCTACCGTCTTTTGGCTTGTCTGGCAATAGAGCAAGCGGCAGGACTGGAGGACGATTCGGCAAACGCCGGTGCCCGCACTGGCGCCCTTGAGCGTGAGCGCATCGCCAGTCATCTTGGCTGGCTGGCTCAGTTAGGGCGCCAGCTCGGCTTCGCCTGGCTGACGCAACGGGCTTCAACTCTGCAACTGCAAGTCAGAGAGGCTAACCGGGACAGTCTTGCTGCCCTGGAGCCAGCGCTGCGTACATTGGGTACCCGCCTTGAACGAACGCCTTTGCTTAAATCGCGGCTGATGGGAGTCGGTATACTGCCAACGGAATCTTCTGGTTTGCGCGGCCCCGTAGCGAGTGCTGCCAACGAAGGCGGAGATGCCTGGGCGCGCCTGTGGCAGCGCCTGGCCGAAATTTCGGCCAGCCTTGACCTTATAAAGTCGGGCGCAGAACCGGAGCTGCCGGTTCTGCGCGACGTTGGCGATGTGTCAGGAACCGGTGAGGCAACCGTTGACACTCCGCGCGGCGAGGCCCGGCTAAGTCTGAAACTGGAGCGCGGCCATGTTAAGTCATACGAGCTGGACACCGCCTGCAGTCACCATATCGGCCTGGTCCCGAAGCTTGTCGAGGGCCAGGAACTGGGCGATGCGCTGCTGGCAGTCGGGTCACTGGACCTTTCGCCCTGGGAGGTGACTTCGTGACTGTCGCCATCGTTTTGCTCGCGCTGCTTGGCAGCGCCTGGCTGCTGGCTGTGATTGAGGGCTGGATGGCCACTGGGCGTCTGAGTCCGGCGGCGCCGCTGTTCAACGGCCTGGCTCACCTCGGACGTGAATCTATTGTGCCGCGCTCGCCGGACCGGGTCTTTTTCGAGGCGGCGCCGGTGCTGCTATTGGTCGTAGCAGTGCTTGGCATGGCGGTCCTGCCGCTGGCGCCGGATCTGATCATCGCGGACCTGGGCACCGGCGCGCTCTTCATCAACGCGGCCCTGGCCTATGTGCTGGTCGCGGTGATCATGGCTGGCTGGGGGCCGGATGGCGCCTACGCGATGATCGGCGGCTGGCGTTTTCTGGGCCAGCTTATTGCCTATTCCATGCTTATTGTCATGCCGATCACGGCCGTGGCCATGCGTGCAGAGTCCCTGGTGAACACCGCGATCGTTGGTTCCCAGAGCAGCTTGTGGAACATCGTCTACCAGCCTCTGGGCTTCGTGCTGTTTTTCATTGCCGCCATGGCGCTGGCGTTCCGTGCCCCCTTCGATCTGCCCACCGCAGAAGGGGAGCTTGGCGGAGGTGTGGACGCCGAGTACACCGGGGTGCGCCTGGCAGTGCTGCGCCTGGCCCGACTGACGCTGGTGGTTACTCTGGCTTCGGCGACCACGGTGTTTTACCTCGGCGGCTGGCATGGCCCGCTGCTGCCGCCCTGGGCCTGGAGCCTGATCAAGACCCTGGCCGTAGCCGTGTCGATGCTGCTCGTCGGTCGCTACCTGCCACGCATTCGCGAGGCGGATCTGATGCGGTGGTGCTGGATTATGGGCATCCCCCTGGCACTGGTTAATATCATTATTGTCGGTTTACTGATCCTGGTGGTTCCCTAATGTACGCACAGGCTTTTTTTGTCGCTGTGTTCGGGCTGGCCGCAATCGGCTTCGGCCTGGTGGTGTTTCGCACATCGTCCATGGTCCGTTCCGCACTGGCGCTGTTGTTTTCGCAGACCGCCGTCGGCTGCATGTTTCTGGCGATGCAGACCGAATTTCTGGGTGTACTGCAGATCATGATGATGGCCACGGAGATGAGCATCATGGCCATCTTCATGGTGATGTTCATGATGGATCCCGGTGGGCTTGGCGGTATGGATATGAGCCACCAGAAGCGCTTCTCGATCGGTGCCGGGGTCAGTGCCGCCGTTGTTGCCATCGCCATTGCACTGCTGTCCGACTGGGGTCCCTTGGCGGACCAGGTGCCGGACGCGGAGGCGCAGACACGGGCGCTGGGCATGGAGCTGCTCGGGCGCTCGATGATGATCTTCGAAACCGCTGGCATCACCATCCTGACCGCGATGATTGCGGCCACGGCGGTGGCAATTCCGGTGCAGAACCTGGCGAGTAAAAACGACAAGGAGTCATCGGAATGACCGCAGTTCTGATAGTAGCGCTTCTGATCGGCGCAATACTCTTCGGTATCGGTATCTATGGCGCACTGTCCCAGACCAATCTGGTGATGATCATGATGGGCGTGGAGCTAATGCTGGCGGGCGCGATGGTGAACCTGGTCGCTTTCTGGCGCTTTCTGCACCCAGAAGCCTATTCCGGCCAGATGTTTGTGCTGGTGGTGATGACGGTTATGGCGCTGGAGATGGCGGTCGGCTTTGGCATTGCCATCGCCCGCTTCCGGGCCAAGGGCTCGGTAGAGATGGAAGAAGCGCAGGACCTTAAAGGATGAATGCAGTGGTCCTGCCGATATTACCGCCGCTGATCGCCGCCCTGGCCGTGTTGATACTGCGCCGGTGGCCGCCTGCACTGGCCCTGGCTGGCGCAACGCTCAGCCTGGCGGGAAGCCTCTGGCTTCTGGCCCGGGTGGCTAGTGGTCAGACCGAAACCCTACTTATGCCCGGTCTGCCGGACATGCCACTGCGACTGGTCGGCGTGCCGCTTACGGCGTTATTGGCCGTGACGGTGGCCACGGTGGGTACATTCGTGCTGATCCATGCCGTCGGTTACATGAAGCGAGGGTCTGGTCAGGCGCGCTTCTACGCCGTAATGTCCCTGTTCCTGGCCGCCATGCAGGCGCTGGTGCTGGCCGGCGACTGGGTTCTGCTGCTGGCGGCCTGGGAACTGATCGGCCTCTGCAGTTACCTGCTGATCGGCTTCTGGTTCCAGCGGCCCGAAGCCGCGAACGCAGCCAGCCGCGCTTTCCTCTATACCCGCAGCGCAGATCTCGGGCTTTACGTTGCGGTATTCATACTTATCGGGTCGGCAGGTACCAGTGAGATTGCCGTCTCCCTGACCGCTGGTGGTAGTGCCTCGACCGCGGCCGGGCTTCTGTTACTGCTGGCCGCCATGGGCAAGTCGGCCCAGGTTCCCCTGCAGGACTGGCTGATGCGCGCCATGGCGGGCCCGACACCGGTCTCGGCGTTGTTGCACTCGGCCACGCTGGTGGCGGCGGGCGCGATCCTGCTGATCCGCTCGGCCCCGCTGCTGACTCCTGAAGCGCTTTTCGCCATTGGGCTTGTTGGTGGCGTTACCACGGTGGCAGCCGGGGTGATTGCGCTGGCCGAGCGTGATCTCAAACGCCTGCTCGCGGCTTCTACGGCCAGTCAGTACGGCCTGATGCTGATCGCAGTGAGCGCCGGGGTTCCGCTGGCCGCCCTGTTGCACTTGCTCGCCCATGCTGCCATCAAGAGCAGCCTGTTCCTGGCTGCCGGTGATTTCCAGCATGCGCGTGGCGATACCACTTTCGATCGGCTGAAGGGCGTTGGCCGCTCCAGACCCTGGGCCTTCGCTGGCTTTGCTCTGGCGGCGCTGGCACTGGCTGGCATTCCACCGCTGAGCGGGTTCTTCTCCAAGGATGCGGTTATCACCGCCGCTCTGTCTGCACAGGGCGCCGTCTGGCTCGGCCCTCTGGCCCTGGCAGGCACTCTGCTGACCGGCGCCTATATGGCCCGGGCTTTACGCTTGCTCTGGCAGAGCTCCGGCGATACCCGGCCGGTCGCCGGTACTGGCTGGATGCGCGCTGGCATCTGGGGTCTGGCGATCCCCGCCGCAGGCCTGGGTCTGGCCTTTGGTCCACTCGAAACAATGCTTGATCTGCCGGTGCCGGAAACCACAGGTATCGGCGCCATATTGTCCGGACTCGTCGCCGCCTTGGGTGGTCTGGCGCTGGGCTGGCTAGTGCCGGTCAAGCGTCTGCTTGGGCCTGCCCATCAATGGGCAGCATCGGGGCTAGTGGTTGCGGGCGGGCTCACCGCCTGGGTAGGTCGGCCCGTAATGGCTGTTGCCCGGCGGTGTGACCGTCTGGAAGGCCACCTTTATGCGGCCGCGCTTGGCGTCGGTCGCGCCAATCTGGCGGTGGGTCGCTGGGTTCGGGGCGGGGATGAGCGTGGTATCGACGGTCTGATCTTCGCCCTGGTGGCCGGTGTGCGGGCCCTGGGCGCGCGGGCGAGAACCCTGCAAAGCGGCCTGATCCATCACAGCCTGGCGATCAGCGCCGTAGCCACCGCTGTGCTCCTTGTCATCCTGTTTTCAGCTTCACTGAGTTTCTAAAGGAACCCTGTATTCATGCTACCACTCGTATCTCTGACCTTGTTTTTGCCTCTCGCCGGCGCCGTGCTGATTCTGTGTTTGCCGAAGCCGACGGCGCGGACAGTGCATGGCATAGCGATCGTCAGTGCCGCCCTGACTCTGGTCGGCGCTCTGGCCATGTGGCTGCAGGGGGTGAGTGGTGAGGGCTTTTCCCAGGTTGAAGAGCTGGAATGGATGCCGGCCATCGGCGCCGCTTATCGGGTCGGGGTTGATGGCATAAGCCTGCCGCTGGTGCTACTGAGTGCCGTGCTTTTCCTGGTTGCACTCATCTACGCCTCGTCGCTTCGCGATCGCCCGCGGGCCTACGTGGCCCTGGTCCTGCTTCTTGAGACCACGGCGATCGGTACCTTTACCGCCCTGGACGGGATTCTGTTCTATGTGTTCTTTGAAGTTTCCCTGGTGTCGATGTATTTCATGATCGCAGGGTGGGGACACGAAGACAGGCAACGTGCAGCGCTGATGTTCTTTATCTACACCCTGCTGGGCAGCCTGCCATTGTTGCTTGCTATTCTGGGGCTTTACCTCGGCAGCCCTGATCCTACCTTCGATATGCGGGCCTGGATTGCCCATCCTCCGCTGGAGGGGGCGGCGGCCATGTGGGCGCTGATCGCCATGCTGATTACCTTTGCGGTCAAGATTCCCGCCGTACCGTTGCATACCTGGCTGCCGGCAGCCCATGTTCAGGCGTCGACCGTTGGTAGCGTCATCCTGGCTGGCATCATGTTGAAATTCGGGACTTACGGGCTTGTGCGCTTCGCCCTGCAAATGACCCCTGACGCTTTCCGCGAAGCCGGAATCGTTGTTCTGTTCTTCGGTGTCGTCAGCGCGATTTACGGCGCCTTTGCCGCCCTGGCACAGACGGATCTCAAGCGCCTGGTGGCCTATACCTCAGTCAACCACATGGGCTACGTGATCGTCGGCGTCGCCGCGGCTGCGCTAACACTGGATCCTGCCGTGCGTGCCACCGCTCTGGACGGTGCCGTGCTGCAGATGTTCAGTCACGGTCTGGTCACCGGTGCCCTGTTTTTCCTGGTGGGCATGATCCAGGAGCGTGCCCAGACCCGCGAAATGAGCGAGTTTGGTGGCCTGCTCAAAACAGTTCCGCTGCTTGGCTGGCTCTTTGTGCTGGCAGCTTTCGCGTCTCTGGGTCTCCCGGGCCTCGCGCACTTCCCGGCTGAGTTCCAGATATTCCTCGCGACTCTCGGTACCACTCCCATTGCCGTTATCGTGATTCTGGGCATTGCCATTATCGCCGGAACCTTTCTCAAGGCACTGCGTGAAACCTTTCTGGGTGAGCCCCGGGAGCGCTGGAATAAAATGCCGGATCTGAGCCCGCGCGAAATTCTCGCTGTGGCGCCCCTGCTAGTGCTCACTGTCGCCACAGGTGTTGCGCCGTCCTGGGTGCTGGACATCATTCACCGGACCACATCGGTACTGGTGCTGTAATGGGTCGAGATCTCGCATTATTAATCCCGGAAATTGCCGTCCTGTTGACGGCTGTCGGTGCGCTGATCGCGGAAATGCTGCGCCGACCCCGAATTTCGCTGGCTGTCGCCGTCATCGGCTTGCTCGTTGCCACGGGGCTGACCCTGCGCCTGCTGGGCACAGACACAACGGTGTTTGGAGGCAGCTTTCGAATCGATGCTCTGAGCATCTGGGCCAAGCTTATTTTGCTGCCTGCTACAGTGCTTTCGATGCTGTTGGCGCGGGTGGATGTTCGGGGGAGCGCCCGCGAAGGTACGGTCTATAGCCTGCTGATCTTTGCCACCCTCGGCGCCCTGGTTCTGGCAGGGGCAGGGGATACCATGTTCCTGGTACTGGGTACACTGCTGACCGGCCTGGCCACCTTTGCCCTGGTTGCCTATCCGGATACTGATCCGGCGACCGAAGCTGCGATGAAATTCTTTGTATTCGCTTCGGTCACCACATCGATCATGATTTTCGGCCTGAGTTACTGGTTCGGCGCTTCGGGCTCCACACTGATTGCCGATCTGCCGGGGATGGATACGATGCCGATGGCTGTCATTCTCGGGTTCGTGGCTGTTGTTGTTGGTCTGGGCTACAAGGCATCGCTGGTTCCGTTTCATTTCTGGGCGCCAGATGCCTACGAGGGCGGGCCCCTCTCGATTGCAGCTTATCTGTCTGTAGTGCCCAAGGTTGGCGCCCTGTTTGCGCTAACGCAGGTGGTTCGTGACCTGCCCCCGGAAACCGGTTGGACTGCCGTCATTGCGGGCCTCGCGGTTCTCAGCATGACCTATGGCTATCTCGCTGCACTGGTGCAGGACAACGTCATCCGGCTGCTGGCCTATTCGTCGATTGCCCAGTCCGGTTATTTTCTTCTGGGCATTGTGGCGGTGGGCTCAAGTGAGCTTGCACTACCATCGATCATTCTGTTTGCCGCCGCCTATGCGGCCATGAACCTGGGTGCTTTCGCGGTTGCCGCCGCAACCGGGCGCACTCTGAACGATTTTGACGGGCTGGGACGTGCACGGCCGATTATGGGTATTGCAATGGTGATCTTCCTGCTGTCGCTGGTCGGCATTCCGCCGCTGGCCGGCTTCGTCGGCAAATTCATGCTCTTTGCTGCTGCCATCGACGTCCAGTTCACCTGGCTGGCAATCATAGCGATCGTCAACAGCGTGCTCTCGCTCGCGGTGTATCTACGCATCGTAGTGCCAATGTACCGGACGGCGGAAAAGACAACCATTTCACCGGGCACATGGCCCGGCATCGTGGTCATGATCACGTTTGCCGCCACACTGATCATCGGACTGGCCGCTCAGATTTTCCTAGCGGGACTGGCGACGTGATCGGACTCGCTATCAAAACGTCCGAGACCATAGACTCACGGACTGGCGGAGCATCTAGGTATCGTTCTTTAGGCTTTGACACCTGGACTCAGGACAATAAACTTCTTATAGCTGCGCCTCTCCTTATAGGCGCATCAGCAGGTTAGCAGTATTTCGGAGGTCGGGCTCACGGGTCTATGTAGTTATAACCCGGCAATTTCACAGATCATCCATCCTCCCCGTCTGACGAACAAGGCGCATTGCTTCGTGTTGCTCCAGCTCAAGAAGGGATTCGAGTAATTCCTTTGCTTCAGGAATTTCTGCCTTACCTATGAGGTTGCGATAAAGGTCCGTCACCTGATCATGGAAATCGAAGATTTCCCGGCAGATCTCATTGAAACCCAGCGCAGCATAGGGTGCATCACAGGTTCGATGCGTACGGATCGGGCTTGTGTTCCAGATGATCATATATATAGGTATTCAATGCTTTGGGGGCGGCTCGACGCTTGAACTCTCTGACAACAAATTCCATCTCATTCTCATGATCCGCCAGATAAGTAAGCAGCATCCTGGCACGCTCTTCTTCATTATGATCGGCACAATGAGAAAGACAGCGTGCCAGATTCTCATGAAGCTGGCGTGTCCAGTCGACCAGATCACCAAACGTTTTTACCTCCATGATCCTGCTCCTCTGAAATCAGTGGGAATGCATGTTGTCGCTGTGATTTGATGATTCTTTACGAGACAGAAAGAGACGTTCGCCAACCAAGATAGCCGCCATGACAACCGATGCTACTATCAGCACCAGGGGATCTGTCGTCGCTTTTACCCAAAGGAAGCCTGCCAGCACGACGACATCCAGCAGTATCGCAATAACCAGCACGATTGGGTTGGCACCGACTTCCTTGCGAAGATGACGCAACACCCCCCAATGAATAGCGATATCCATGATCAAGTAAAAGATGATACCAAGTGCGGCGATACGGCTAAGGTCAAAAAATGCCGTCAGAACCAAACCAAGCACGACGGTATAGACCAGGGTATGCTTCTGGATACTTCCTGGCATATGAAAGTGACGATGCGGCACCAGTTCCATTTCCGTCAGCATTGCCAACATGCGTGAGACTGCAAATATACTGGCAATGATGCCACCCGCGGTGGCCAGCATGGCAAGAATGACGGTAAACCAAACGGCGGCCTCTCCAAAAGCCGGCCGCGCAGCAGCCGCAAGTGAATAGTCTTTAGTTTCGATGATTTCCGTCAGGGACAAGTTACTCGCTACTGCAAACCCCACCAACGCATAGATAACGACGCAAAAACCGATCGATATCATGATCGCCCTGCCGACATTGCGATGGGGATCTTTTATCTCTGAGCCACTGTTGGTAATCGTCGTGAACCCCTTGAAGGCCAGAATACCCAACGCAGTCGCACCCAGAAAGCCTGTAAAAGACCCCTCAGGAGCCGATGCCGAGGTTTCCATACCGACGGAGTCGGCGAATATGACACCGACGACGCCAAACAATAGAATCCCACCAATTTTTATGAACCCGATTACTGATGCAACGCCCTGGATCAACTTGTTGGCGGTGAGGTTGATTAAGAATGCAGAAATAAGCAGCGCCACACCCAGTAGAGGCACATACAGAGACCTATCTCCTAGATCGAAGAGTTCAAGTGTGTAGGACCCGAAGGTTCTCGCCAGGAAACTCTGAGCGATCACCATGGAGAAATACATCAAGAGCGCATGAAAAGCGGTAGGTAGCGTCGATCCATAAGCTTTCTGCAGATACATGCCGATCCCACCTGCCGAAGGATAGGCATTAGACATCTTCACATAGGAGTAGGCACTGAAGGAGACGATTAGTGCCGATGACAAGAAGGCAAGAGGGAAAAGCGCTCCCGTCATCTCGGCCATCTGTCCTGTCAAGGCAAATATGCCAGCTCCAATCATGACCCCGGTCCCTAAAGCAATCGCGCCGACCAGAGACAGGCTATCTTTTTTATATTGTGGCGTTCTATCCATTGGCTCCATTATCTTTCTCCTAGCAGTTCACCTTGCGTCTCATCGATGCTTGGTTCCCGTGCCGATCTAGTACAGGCCGATCCCCTTCTCGATCACGCAGTAGATGCCAGTCAGCCATGCGACGATTCATGCCACACCCAATCGATGGCATATAACCGGCCTGGCCATGCCCCCCTGATGTGCGCTAGCTGCCATGAATCCTTCTCGATCGTAAGAAGAAATAATTCTATCGCGTGTCCAGTGAGATCTGGTGACCTATTCCATCGAGCGAAATGGTGTATAGAACCTCGAGAGAAGCCGGGTCGAGCACCCAGAGCTTGCTTTCCTCACGACTGGTGACAAGCAGCCGGCCATCATCCGGTACCACCGCCAGATGGTAAGGGGCCGTGGACAGGGTGATACTCTGCCGAGTCCCGTCGTCGAGCGTAATCCGGACTAACCGATCATCGCCCTGGCTGGTCGCGTAGAGGATTTGCCCATCTGGGCTCAGACCGACACCATGGGGGGCATCGCCGACCTCATATTCGCCCGTCACGCTGCCGGCAGGCAGATCGATCACGACGACGCGTCCGGCCGAGTCATCATTGACATAGAGCCGCTGATTGTCGCGTGAGAGCACCATATGCTCCGGGCTGCCGCCGACACGCAGGTTTCGCTCAACGAACCAGTGCTGAGTGTCGATTTCGCTGACCGTCCCGTTACCCGCGTTGCTGACCAGCAGCGACTGACCGTCTTCGCTTTCGACGACGTAGTTCGGATTCGGACCCGTTGCCACCGTCTCGATATGCTTTCCGGAATCCAGCGACACGACGCTGATGCTGCCCCCCATGGGATGAGTCGAGACGGCATAGCGACCATCGGCCGTCACCAGCACATGATGAACCGGGCCGGGAACTTCCAGCTTTCGCACAATGGCATTGGTGGTCGTATCCATCATATACAGCACGCCGGTGTTCTGCTGATTGGCCGCTGACTTTTCTCCGCCACCGTGATGGGCCGCATGTTCGTCTTCCGTCACGCCCTCCGGGGGGCTGACGTTTTCCTTCGTATCGCGTGGTGTGAGGCTGCCGGCGATCAGGTAGCGACCGTCCGGCGTTAGTGCAGAACCGTGCGTATTGAGGGTATTCGGAATGGAGGGCATCACCTGGTAGCTCTCCAGGTCAATGACGCCAATGGCATCTGCCGAGCCCATCGGCACGAAGGCGCGACTACCGGCTGCCATCGCGGCCATCGATGCGCCCAGCATGACCCCTGCCACGATTGCGTTGAGCCATTGCTTCGTTGATTTGCGTTCCATGCTGGCACCTCTTTGCTGGATACGCCGCGGGACGTAGGCCCCATAGGGGCGATGCCCACACAGCACTTAGTTGTTGGGTCCCGAGAAGAAGTCCTAGCGCTTGTCCTCGACCATGGTCAGATCTTCACCCGACGCAGCCGCAGCGAATTCGTGACCACCGACAAGGACGACGCGCTCATCGCAAAGGCGGCGAACATCGGCGAGATAAGGATACCGAGGAACGGAAACAGGACCCCGGCCGCGACAGGCACGCCGGCCCCGTTGTAGATCAGCGCGAAGAACAGGTTCTGCTTGATGTTGCGCATCGTGGCCAGCGACAACTTGCGGGCCCGCACGATGCCGTCGAGATTGCCCTTGACCAGGGTGAAGCTTGCGCTTTCGATCGCCACGTCGGCGCCGGTGCCCATGGCGATGCCGACATCGGCCTGAGCCAGGGCGGGGGCATCATTGACCCCGTCGCCCGCCATCGCCACCTTGCGGCCTTGTTCCTGCAGTTCACGGATGATGCGGGCCTTGTCTTCAGGCATCACATCAGCGCGGATCTCGTCGATGCCCAGTCGCCCAGCCACCGCTTTCGCCGTCCGCTCGTTGTCGCCCGTCGCCATGATGATGCGGAAGCCCAGTTGGTGCAGCGCCTTCAGTGCCTCGGGCGTTGTCTCCTTCACCGGGTCGGCGACACTGACCAGACCCGCGATGGCGCCGTCGAGTACGACGAACATCACCGTCTCGCCCTGGTCACGGCGGTCATTGGCGGTGTCCGACAGCTTGCCGCCGTCGAGGCCCAGTTCGGCCATCAGCTTGGCATTACCCAGCGCCACCGGCTTGCCGTCGACCACACCCTTGACGCCCATGCCGGTCACGGCCTCGAAATCGCTGGCATCGGCGAGTGTCACCCCACGTTCCTCGGCGCCGCCTACAATCGCCTCGGCCAGCGGGTGTTCGGAGCCGCGCTCCAGACTGGCCGCCAGGCGTAGCACCTCGGCCTCGTCATGCCCCTCTTCCGGCAACACCGCCACCAGCTTCGGTTTGCCCTCGGTCAGGGTGCCGGTCTTGTCGACCATCAACGTATCGACCTTGGCAAAACGCTCCAACGCCTCGGCATTCTTGATCAGCACTCCCAGCTGGGCGCCGCGCCCGGTGGCCGTCATGATCGACATCGGCGTGGCCAAGCCCAGCGCACAGGGACAGGCGATGATCAGTACCGCCACCGCCGAGACCAGCGCATAGGACAGCGCCGGCGCCGGCCCCCAGATCGCCCAGGCGATGAAGGAGAGAATGGCGACGCCGATCACCGCAGGGACGAACGTGCCCGCCACCTTGTCGGCGAACTTCTGGATCGGCGCGCGGGAGCGCTGGGCATTTGCCACCATCTCGACGATCTGGCTGAGCATGGTATCGGCGCCGACACGGGTGGCTTCCATGACCAGACTGCCGGTGCCATTGATCGTGGCCCCGGTGACCTTGTCGCCGTCGACCTTTTCCACAGGCACCGGCTCGCCCGTGATCATCGACTCGTCGATCGAGGAGCGGCCTTCGACCACCACGCCGTCCACCGGCACCTTGTCACCCGGCCGCACCCGCAGGTGATCACCCACCTGCACGTCATCCAGCGCGACCTCTTCTTCGCTGCCATCGGGCCGGATCACCCGCGCGGTCTTGGCAGCCATGTCCAGCAGCGCGCGAATCGCTTTGCCGGTGCCTTCACGGGCGCGCAACTCCATCACCTGACCCAGCAGGACCAGCGCGACGATCACCGCAGCGGCCTCGAAATAGACGCCGACATTGCCGCTCTCGTCGCGAAAGCCCTCGGGAAAGATGCCCGGCGCCAGCAGCGCGACGATGCTGAACAGATAGGCCGAGCCGACTCCCATGGCGATCAGGCTGAACATGTTAAGATTCATCGTCCGAAAAGAGTTGACACCGCGGACGAAGAACGGCCAGCCCGACCACAGGATCACCGGCGTCGCCAGGACGAATTCGATCCACAGCGTGGTGCGCTCGCCGAAAACGTCGCGGATCGCCGTGAGGCCCAGGAAGGGAGACATCGTCAGCACCAGCAACGGGACCGTGAAGATGGCCGCGACCCAGAAGCGCCGGGTGAAGTCGATCAGCTCGGGATTCGGCCCCTCATCGCCGACCGCCGACGATTCCAGCTCCAGCCCCATGCCGCACAACGGGCAAGCGCCGGGGGCGGTCTGGCGCACCTCGGGGTGCATCGGGCAAGTGTAGACGGCGCCGGCATGCCCGGCCGGCACCTTGTCGTACTTGCCGCCACGCACCGGCGTACTAGCCTCATGGTTGGCATTATGGTCCGCCTCGTGCTCGTGACACTGGTCGTGGACAGTATCGTCATGGCCGGCGAGGGCCTTTGGGTCATCGCTTACCACGGGCACGAGGTGCATGCCGCATTTCGGGCAGTCACCCGGCTGGTTGGCCACCACCTCCGGGTGCATCGGACAGATGTACTGGTCGACACTCTGGTGGTCTCCCTGGCAGCCGGCAGAGACGTGGTCCGTCTCGCCACTGCCTCGTGCTGATACATCATGCGATGCATGCCCGTGACAATGGTCGTGCTGATCTTGTTTCATGGAATCGTCTCCGTCGCCTTCATTGGCAGATGGAATCTCAGGATCGCCTGTTCCGTGATCGATTTGTCGCCATGGTGCTCATGCAGATCCATCAATGACGCAGATCGTTCCTGCGTTGCTCGTATTCCTCACGGTCGATCTCTCCCCGGGCATAGCGTTCTTGAAGAAGGTCCAGTGCCGTTGGCCGCGGCGGGTCCATGGCGTCGCCCCGCCCCCGGCTCAGGCGACGTACCAAGAAAACGGCCAAGGCGATAACGGCGCCCCAGAACAGCACCATCATGAACCCGCCGAAGAGCACATGCCCCCAGCCATCGTTGCCCATATACCCCATCATATCGCCCCACATGGTCGGATCTCCTTTCGTCATGAGGCACTCTGATGTCAGGCTAAGACCTGTGTGTTGCCCAAGGGTCAAGCTGAAGAGGCGAACGCATGCAGCTCTCGACTTCGGTCAACGTTCGGCCTGGATCATGGCATTTCGGCCTTAAGTGGCCGCCACTCCGGGATTCTGGCAAGAGCTCTTAGTGCCGCCCTGCCTGCTCATCATGAGAAATACGTGATCCATCGGCTAGCGTTCGCCACTGCCCCCAGCGAGGAATGAACATCGGCACCCTCCGCTGATAGGCGCGATAGGCGTCACCGAAATGGGCCAGCATCTGCTGTTCCTCGCGATGGGCCAGCCAGGCATAGGTGATTACGATCAACGGAAACAAACCAACCGAGAATAGCGTTGGCCAATGCACCACCCCCTCACCGAACAAGGCGATGAACAAACCCGTGTATTGCGGATGCCGTACGAGGGCATACAGTCCTCCGGTAACCAGGCGGTCCTCGCGCCGTGCCTTGTAGACTTGCCGCCAGCCTTGGATAAAGATCCCGATACCGGTAAACGCCAGTCCATAACCGAGCAGCATGGAGACAAGCATGCCGGTTTCTCCCAGCCCCACCAGCGTCGACCAGAGACTGGCGCTAACATACTCGCTATCCAGGCCGAAGAAACGCACCAGCAGATAGATAGTGAGTGGAAAGCCATACATCTCGGCGTAGAGCGCGATGATGAAGGCCTGCACCGCGCCGGCACCGGCCCATTCGCGCCAGTTCTTCGGTGCGAAATAGCGATAGAAGAACCAGGACACCAAGACGATGACGATCAGCGCGAGGCCCCAGGCCCCGGTATGATTGATGGATTCGTTCATAGCCTAGGCTCCGCTGTGCCGGTGGAGGCGTGTGACAAAGAAGTTGTAGAGCGGGCCGAAGACCAGGGCCACGTACCAGCCGTAGCCGAAGCTTTCAGCCAGGCCCAGGAAAAAACTTGGCCAACTCAACCAGGTGAAGCCAGGCAGGAATCGCAACCAGCTTTCGTACATCGCCTGGTCGGGAAACAGCAAGTCGAAGCCGACACATAGGATGAAGGTCACTGCCAGAAATAGCCCCAGGCTCATCCCCAGTGCGATCACGGGAATCCGCGGCGCGGCTTGACCCGGCAAGGGCGTGCCATGACGCGACCTGGGCTTGGCCATCGGAGCTGGATCGACGTCAGGCATCTTGGTTCTCCAGTTGGGCTGGCCGACTTTCGGTATCCGGGCTGACATATTGCTCGGGCGCTGCCTCGAAGCGTTCCCGACAGTCACGCGAACAGAAGTAATAGACGGAACCGTCGTGGACGCTCGGCTTGGCCTTCTCGGTGCTAACGGTCTTGCCGCAGACAGGATCCACGTCTTCGGCTGGCGGAATCCAGCGCGGGCCTTCGGAGGCCGCCCGGCTCTCTGACGCCACCTCGCCATGCTTGCCCTTGTCACGGCCATGCCCCATCACGTGAGCACCGCAGCCGAAGCGCATCATCAGGAAGATGAGTCCTGCCCAGAGCATGAAATACACCAGTTCGTTCATCGCCCTTCTCCTTTATCATCAACGCCTCACCGCTGGACGCCAGCGAGCTCGATGCCAGTCTGAGGCCTATGGGCAACCCAAGAGGCAAGCAGAACGAGATGTCACGTACTGCGATGCGATTCTTATCCCTAGAAAGCGTATCCCGCCAAGCTGAATCGATGCTGAATGCTGATCTTCGACTCCCGGCGAGTATCACTCTCCCGTCCCTATCTAGCGATCGGAGGCACCCATTCTTCTGCGGTCACCGTAAGCGGCCTGTGACCGCGCGGCCTGTCGAGGCTTATCTGTGAGTCAGTGCAGTCAGGGGCGGCGGGTGCCAAAGCAAGTGATCGAACACCGCACGATTAGGCCTAGCTAACTGGACTCAGCCTGGTTTCAGCTTCGCCCTCTACACTAAAAAAAGACAGTAAGAGGTGTCTCATCGAGCATCTCTGCGTGCCGCCCTCAGAGTGGTGACGGCTCTCGATTCCAGGAGGCGATCATGAAACAACGACGCTTTCTCATCGGCGCGTCGAAGGTAGGAGGTTGCATAGGGGCGACATTCACGACGGAACCAACACCGATCAATCTGGAGGTTCCGCCTTACCGTTTCCTGTCCGAGGCTCGAGTCAAGATCGGCGTCGACCCCCAATCAATGACAGCCTAATACCGAGAGGCAAGTCACCATGACCGCCAACACAGCGACAGACAAGGCACCAACGGTCCGCCGGGCCAAGCGCAAGCGCCAACCGGCAGCATCACAAGAGCTGCCCGAGCAGATGGCCGCACCCGGTCCAGATGAGGTTACTGTCCCAAGCAACGCAGCAACGGAACTGCTCGCCTATCAGGGCGACCTGTGGCGGCGCGGTCTGCGCTACCTGGATACCCTGCGTGAGCGCGCCGATAAAATGCTCGAACATGAGCAGGCGGGTAAGCCGCCACTGCTCGACTTCGACTACGAGATGATCCTCGATGGTCGGCAACTGGCGCGGCCTGCCAACTATGCCCTGCTGCGCATCACCCGGGTCGGCGACGACTGCCTGGAGGACTGTCTCGACGAGAGCAAGCCGCCGGTCATGATCATCGATCCCCGCGCGGGTCATGGGCCCGGCATCGGTGGCTTCAAGCGCGACTCCGAGGTGGGCATGGCGCTCCACTTGGGGCACCCGGTCTACTTCGTGATCTTCTTCCCCGAGCCCGTTGCCGGGCAGACTCTGGAGGATGTGCAGCATGTCCTGCGACGCTTCGTCGAGACCCTGGGGGAGCGTCACCCCGGCAAGCCGCCGGTGCTCTACGGCAACTGCCAGGCGGTCTGGGCCATCGTCCTGCTCTCCGCAGACTGTGAGGGCCTGGTCGGGCCGGCAGTTCTCAACGGCTCGCCGTTGTCCTACTGGTCCGGCGAATCCGGGGTCAATCCCATGCGCCTGGCCGGCGGGCTGCTGGGAGGGGCCTGGCTGACCCACCTGATAGCAGACCTAGGAGACGGGCGCTTCGACGGCGCCCATCTGGCCGCCAACTTCGAGAGCCTCAAGCCGGCGAATACCTTGTGGCAGAAAGACTACCAGCTGTTTGCCGACATCGACGGCCAGCGCGAGCGGTTCCTGGCGTTCGAGCGCTGGTGGGCGGGTTTCTATACGCTAAGCAAGGAGGAGATCACCGCCATCGTCGAAAACCTGTTCATCGGCAACAAGCTCGAGCGTGGTGAACTGCAGATCTGCCCGGGGTGTACCGTCGACCTCAAGCACATCCGCAACCCGCTGGTGATCTTCGCCTCCAGCGGCGACAACATCACCCCGCCCCACCAGGCACTCAAGGCCGCTGGCCAGCGCATCATCTATCTGCTCAATCCGCATGTCGGCCATCTGGGGATCTTCGTTTCCGCCAAGGTCGCACGGCTGGAGCACCGGGCGATCCTCGAGAGCGTCGGCGAGCTGAATGACCTCGCGCCGGGGCTCTACGAGATGAAGATCGACAACCCCACCGGCGATCCCGACTGCCACAAGCCGCAGTTTCAGGTGCACTTCGAGGAGCGCCGCGTGGAGGAGCTGGACTACCCCGAGCAGGAACCGGCGTTCGAGCAGGTAAAAGCACTTTCCACGCACAATGTGGCCCTCTACGAGACCTTCGTCGGGCCCTGGGTACGATTGTTCGTTACACCTTGGTCCGCCGAGGCACTGCGTCAACTGCATCCGGCGCGGACCAGCCGGCTGATATTCTCGGAGCGGTTCGCGCCCTGGATGGGCAGCGTGAAGTGGCTGGCCGAGATAGTGGAGACCATGCCAACGCCGGTCGATAGCAACAATCCCTATCGGCAATGGGAGACCTTGATGAGCGAGGCGATCACCTCGACGCTGACGCTTGCCGGCACGAGTCGCGACAGCGTCTTCGAGATGGTGTTCAAGGGGCTCTATGGCCGTCGCCCAGCCCGATGAGTCGCGGCCCTACAGGGGCCAATGGATAGATCGAGGTCATTCACACCCTGCGCCAGCCGTACTTGATGCGAGTCATGGGCCAAGGCATCCGGCAAGGGTATCCTGCGAGAACCACCGCTTTGGTGCAGGCCTATCGCCGACCAAGCATCCTATAACACAAGAGGGCGTCAACATGCAAGTCGAAACCTTTCAGGATCTCATCGACTGGACCCGGGAGCTCCATGGCTTCCTGGCCAAGTGCCTGCAGCACTGCTCTGTACAGCAAGATGAACCCCGGGCCAAAGCGCTGCTTGAGTACCTTGCCACTCATGAAGCGAACCTGGAAAGTACCGTGGCGAGCTTCGAGCAGCAGGCCGATCCCAAGGCCCTGCATACCTGGGTCTATGACTACTTGCCCCATCCGCCCATCTCGCCCCATCAGGAGTGTGACCTGCCCTACGCCAACATGAGTTTTGATGAGATCTGTCGTGAGGTATTCGCCTTCCATGATCAGGTCGTCGAGCTGTATCAATATCTAGAAGGCCGCGCCGAGATCCCCGAGGCACGCACCTTGATCCAGCAGCTGCTGAAGATGGAGGAACACGAGGCGATGCGACTTTCCCAACAGGCCAATCGCGCCAGAGACCTGTAAGCGTGTATCTTGCTGAGGCCACAGCGCGCCATCATCGTCAATGCGGGTATCGGTGGAGCGGTACTGATGGTGATCCCATTTGCTACGTCGCACTGAAGGAAAGTGACTCGTGGAAACGCTCTCGTCCATTGGACTGATCGGCGCCCTCGTCGGCGGGCTGCTGTCGTTTTTCTCGCCCTGCACCCTGCCACTGCTGCCCGCCTATCTGTCGGTAGTCACCGGCGGCAGTGCCGGCAAGGCGGATCGGCGCTTCGAGGCGTTGCTGCTGAGCACCTTCTTCGTCTTCGGATTCAGCGTGGTCTTCATCCTGATGGGCCTGGGTGTGACCAGCATCGGCCAGCTTCTGCGCGGCTATCGTCAGGAGCTCAACTGGATCACCGGCAGCATTGTCATCGTGCTCGGCCTGTTCATGACCGGCGTGTTCCGACTGCCCGCCCTACAGCGCAGCTTTCAGTGGTCGCCCGAGTTGCGAGGGGGCTCCCCCATGGCAGCAACCTTCTTCGGCGTTTCCTTCGCCATCGGCTGGACGCCCTGCATCGGCCCGATCCTGGGCGCCATCCTGATGGCCACCTCGACCACCGCCAATGCCCAGGCCGGCATGCTCTATCTTGCGACGTACTCGATGGGATTGGCCCTACCCTTCCTGGCCAGCACACTGCTGCTCAACAAGTTCAGCCGCTATCGGGGCAGTCTGGGCAAGTGGAGTGCCTATGCCCGTCCGATCGCAGGCGTGATCCTGATTCTGATGGGGCTTCTGATCGTCTCAGGGACGCTAACCAGGCTCTCCAGCATGCTGGTGGACTGGTTCCCGGCCCTTGCCACCATAGGCTAAATGCTGCCTTCCTGAGACATCTTACCCTTTACACCACCCAATTCGGCACGGGTGAAACCCTACCAAGGATACTCAGTGCGCAGTTCGTGGCACAGAACCGTAAGCTCGGGTGGCAGTGATGAGCCGGAGACCTAACAGGAGAAATTGTCCGTGCTAGTCCAACTACATCTTGTAGGAGCCAGGTACAAAGTATGGGCTAGAGTATGGGCTGATAGAATTTAGACATAAAAAAAGCCGCTGAAATCAGCGGCTTATCTTTGTTTGGTGGCGGAGGGACAGGGATTCGAACCCTGGGTAGGTATTAGCCTACGCCGGTTTTCAAGACCGGTGCATTAAACCGCTCTGCCATCCCTCCGGCTTACGGATGCATATACTACCAGCTTCGCTTGATTCGTCAAGAGGCAGTTTGCGATCAATGCGTTACGACGCAATGTCCGGACGGCCTGTCTCGAATACCGGTCCCTAATAATAGAGGCGTAAACCGACCCGAGTGATCTGATTACCGCGCATTTCGCTGACGACCCAGTGGAAGCCGTGCCAGTCCACGTCATCGCCCACTACCGGATGCCCGCCGACGCGCAGTGACACGTATTCACCCAGCGTCATCTCCTGTTCGCCGGGGCTTAACGTCAGGCCGTAGGCTTCGGCCACGTCCGACATCAAGGCATCCCCCTGCAGGGTGAAAGTGCCAAAGAAGGCACGGGCACGCTCCAGTTTTGCATCGCCATTGAAGAGGCGATTCAGGGCTGGAAGATCATCACTGCGGCCGATGACGCAGACCACATCACCCTCACGCAGCCGAGTGCTGCCCTTGGGGTGCAGCATCACATGCTGACGAAACATGGCCGAGATCAGCGCCCCCGAAGGAAAACGCAGCAGACGAATCGGCACATCGTTCAGGGCCTGATCCTCGACCTTATAGACGAACATTTCATAGTCGTTCTCCGGCAAGACGCCGAGCGGTCCGCGGCGGTTCGGCGTGATCGTGGCGGGGACCTCGACCTTCATCCATCGTGCCATGAAGGGCAATGAGCCGCCCTGAATCAGCAGCGACAGCAGCACCACCGCAAAAGCGACATTGAAATACAGCGAAGCGTTCTCGACGCCGCCGATAACCGGGAAGATGGCCAGCACGATCGGCACAGCACCACGCAGCCCCACCCAGGAAATGAAACCGACTTCCCGCCAGCGAAACTTGAAGAAAGGCTTGATCGCGATCAGTACCGCCAGCGGACGCGCCACGAAAATCAGCGCGAGCGCGACCATCAGCGACGGTAGCGCGAACTCGAATACCTCACTTGGGTTAACCAGAAGCCCCAGCACCAGGAACAGCCCGATCTGGCTGAGCCATGCCAGGCCGTCGTGGACTGGCAGGATGAAATCAAGATGGCGCCCTGGCTGATTGCCAATCATCAGCCCCGTTAAATAGATGGCGAGGAAGCCGCTACCGCCCAGCCAACTGGTGGCGCCGAACACAAAGAAACCGAGTGCCAGCGCCAGCAGCGAATAAAGCCCCGGTGCCAGGTCCAACCAGCGCAGCAGGCGCGCGATGCACCAGCCGGCCCCCAGGCCGATCGCCAGGCCCAGGCCAAACTGGGACAGCAGGAACATCAGGGTGCCGGTCACGCCCCCCAGATCACCGACCAGCAGTTCGACCAGTGTCAGCGTCAGGAAAATCGCCATTGGGTCGTTGGTGCCGGATTCGATTTCGAGCGTGGCCCCCACCCTCTCGTTCAGGTTGATGCCCTGACCGCCAAGCATCGAAAACACGGCCGCGGCATCGGTAGAGCCGACAATGGCCCCGACCAGCAAGCCCTGGATCAGGGTAAGGTCGAAGACCCACATGGCAATCAGCCCCACCACGCCACTGGTGATGAAAACACCCAGGGTGGCAAGCGACAATGCAGGCTTGAAGCCCACGCGGAAGGTTTTCAAACGGGTGCGCAGGCCACCATCGAGCAGGATCATGGCGAGCGCCAGGTGGCCGATCAGAAAGGCCAGGGAGTAGTCATCGAACTTGATGCCCAGTACCCCTTCCTCGCCGGCAAGCATGCCAAGGCCGAGAAAGATAACCAGCAGAGGAAGCCCAAACAGGGTGGACAGGCGGCTTGCGAGGATGCTCAAGGCAATCAAAAAACCACTGAGCAGAAAGAGGGTGTTGATGCTGTCCATGATCATCCGTGGTCAAGCCAAACCAGCATGTATTATGTCACAGCCACGTGAAGCCAGCGACGTACTCACGCGGCAGCGGGTGGCTCATACATGCTCAAGAGGGATAAACTACTACCGAATTGGCCGATGGGCCCGACAAACCCTTTGCCTTGGGAGTCCTCAGTTGATGACAACGTGTTCGATGCTGCCATTCAGGCGCACCGCCCGACTCACGAGGCTGATGCTAGCCATGCTGCTGGCGGCGACATTGGCGATCGCTCCCGCCTGGGCCCAGTCGGCCGACGACAAGACGCAGACTCAAGCGCCGTCGGCTTCAGACGAAGCCTCGACAGAAGCGTCGCCGCAACCCTCTCCGCAATCCTTGCCTGGCGAGGCCGCAAGCGGCGACTCACCGAGTGCATCCAAACAAGATGCCGCCTCCGGCAGTGAGCCCAAGACAACGGAGACAGTCATCGAAGTTCCCTCGGTGGTGCAGGGGTCTCCAGAACCCATAGAGCCGCCGCCGACACGCGAATTGCGCTTGGTGCTCGACTGGTACCCATCGCCCCAGCACGCCGCTCTGCTGATTGCAAAGGCGCATGGTGAACTCAAGCGTCGTGGAGTGTCGCTGACCATCACCACCCCGGCTGACCCCAGCGTGCCGGCGAAACTGGTGGCAGCCGGACGTGCCGATCTGGCGGTAGGACGCGAGCCGCAACTGCACATGCTGATCGACAAGGGACTACCGCTGGTGCGTGTCGCCACCCTGATCGACACCCCGCTTTCTTCCCTGATCGTCCGTGAAGACAGCGACATCACCGACATCACTGACCTGGCGGGCAAGACCCTAGGCTATGCCTTTCAGGACAGCATCAACCCCGTACTTGCGACGA
Source organism: Halomonas sp. I5-271120 (assembly GCF_030553075.1). Classification (NCBI taxonomy): domain Bacteria; kingdom Pseudomonadati; phylum Pseudomonadota; class Gammaproteobacteria; order Oceanospirillales; family Halomonadaceae; genus Halomonas; species Halomonas sp. I5-271120. Next base: position 3,349,372 of record NZ_CP130701.1, on the reverse strand, counting down.
TGCTGAATCATCACGGCATGACGTTAAACGACGTAACGCTCGAGAAAATCGACTTTGCCATGGTGCGCGCACTTGCCGAGAAGAGCGTCGACGCATTAATTGGCGCACCTCGCAACGTAATACCGGCGCTGCTCGGCCAGGAAGGCGTTCCCACCCGCCGCTTCCTCCCCGAGGAGCACGGCCTGCCGCTGCATGACGGCCTGGTACTGATCGCCAACCGGGACCACCTGAATGCCAAGCGCGATGACATCGACCATTTGCTTGGCGCTCTCGAGGAGGCCACCAATTGGATGATCAACCACCCGGATGAGGCTTGGGCCCTGCTCGTCAATCAGGAGCCAAGCCTTGAGAGCGACGCCAATCAGCAAGCCTGGGAGGCAAGCCTTAGGCGCATGTCGCCAAGCCCAGCCATGCTGAATGACAGTCGCTACGCCAGTTTTGAACACTTCCTGAAGAAAAAGGCATTCATCGACGAGATCACTTCGTTAAAACGCCTCGCCGTGAACCCTGGCTCGTCGTAAGCATTACCGTTCACCATCAGGCAGGGCCACATGACCAAGGTTTTTCTGGATCTGGAAACCACCGGGACACGCACCACTCGGGATAGAATCACCGAGATCGCCGCCCTGAAGGTTGAAGAAGACAGCGTGGTGGAGCGGTTCGTGCAGCTGGTCAACCCGGGCCAACCGATTCCCGCGCAGATCCAGCGCCTGACCGGCATTTCGGATGCGATGGTGGCAGATGCCCCACGCTTTGCTGACCTGGCCGACGCCTTGCGCGACTTTCTCGGTGACGCCGAACTCGTCGCGCATAACATACGCTTCGACTACGGCTTTCTGCGCAACGAGTTCGCTCGCGCTGATATCGCGTTTCGTGCCTCGACGCTCTGCACCCTCAAGCTGTCCCGGCGCCTGGCGCCCGAGCACCCACACCACAACCTGGATGCCTTGATCGAACGTCACGGACTTACCGGCCATCAGCGTCATCGAGCCGAAGGCGATGCCGAGGCGTTGCTCGCACTTTGGCAGCACTGGCAACACCAGGTGGATGGCGATCACTTCGCCTCCCTGATCGCTGGTCAGCGACGTATGCCGAGCCTGCCAAACCAGCTCGATCCCGGTTTACTGCAGGAGATCCCTGAACGCCCCGGGGTCTATCTGTTCTATGGGCACAATCGCTTGCCGCTCTATATCGGCAAGAGCGTCAATCTGCGTGCCCGGGTGTTGTCGCACTTTCATGACGACCTGAGTCAGGACCGCAAGATGCGGCTCACCCAGCAGATTCAGGATCTGGAGTGGCACGAGACGGCGGGCGATCTGGGGGCCCAGCTTCTCGAAGCACGGTTGATCAAGACCCAGCTTCCTATCATGAATCGTCGGCTGCGTCGCCAAGGCCGGCTGATGGGTTGGCAATGGCCGCAAGGCGAGAAGGCGCCGAGGCTGGTGGCGGCTGAGGAAATCACGACGCACCCGCAGGTACCGTTGTACGGCCTATTTCGCGCCGCCAAAGAGGCACGGCAGGCACTCAAGCAAATCGCCGAGCACCATGGGCTCTGCCCGCGCCTGTTGGGATTGGAAAAGGGACGCGGGCGCTGCTTCTCGAGCCAACTGGGGCGCTGTCGTGGCGCCTGCCACGGCGAAGAACCCAGAGACGTCCACGACGCTCGCGCTCGGGAGGCCCTGGAAAGGCTACGGGTGCAGCACTGGCCCTGGCCCGGCCGAGTCGCCATCGGCGAGGGTACCGCTGCCAATGCCGAGGGCACGCTGGCTTGGCACCTGGTCGATCATTGGTGCTATCTGGGCAGCGTCGAGACCCTGGATGAAGCGTCTCTTGCAGCACTCGACGACCAGCCGGTTGCCTTCGATATCGACACCTACAAGATCCTCAGCCGCGCCCTGGATAAACACAGGGATGGGGACAAAGCCGGTGCATCGCTGACGATTCACCGGCTGGACAGCGACGATGCCCCTCAGCCGCGAGAGGACTAATCGAGCGAATCGATAAACTCGCTCACGGACCGCTGGAAGGCCGTGGGTTGCTCGGCATGCAGCCAGTGACCGGCATCCAGGGTCGCAATCTGCGCTGACGGCAATACCTCTTTAACCGCCGGCACCAGGTCATCGGTCACGTAATTCGAACGTCCGCCGCGCAGCAGCAGGCTCGGGCCTTCGAAGGCGCCCTGCCCGGCCGGCTCGCCACGAATGTCTTCATACCCCGCCTCGATCTGATCGAGCCCGATCCGCCAGCGCATGCCGCCCGCCTCGTCACGCTCCAGGTTGGTCGCCAGAAACATGCGAATCGCTTTTTCGTCGATGTACTCGGCCATCAAGGCGTCGACCTCACGGCGGTTGGCCGGGTCGCTTGCCTCGACATGGCGCAATGCCTTGAAGATCTCATCGTGACCGTGGTCGTAGGTGACCGGGGCGATGTCGGCGATGATCAGCGAGGCAACGCGCTCAGGCGCCAGGCGCGCCAGGCTCATGGCAACCTTGCCACCCATCGAGTGCCCCAACAGATGACAGCGTGCGATCTCCAGGCGGTCCAGCGCCGCCAGCACATCCTCGGCCATGGCCTGGTAGGCCATGCCTTCCAGATGCGGCGATCGTCCGTGATTTCGCAGGTCCAGCGCCACCACTCGGTGGCGACGCTCCCACTGTTTGACGTGAGAACGCCAGTTGTCGGCGCTGCCCAGCAGGCCATGAATGACCACCAGCGGCGTGCCTTCTCCGCCGCTGTCGAGGGTATGCAATTCCGCTGTCATGAGATCTCCTCTATCGATGAGGGACGGTGAACGTCAGTGAAAGCCCGTGAAAGACATAAAGCAAAGCCGGTAACCGTCCCAGGCGTCACCTGGCCATTGCCGGATCGCGATCGCGTTGCCCCGTCCAGGCCACCAGACGGCGACTCAGCCAGCCAAGCAGCAGACCGTAAAGCGGCAGGAACAACAGCAGGCTGATGCCGAGCTTGATGCTGTAATCGACCCAGGCAATTTCCGGCCAGTTTTCGGCCATGAAGGCATCCGGGCTTTCGTGGAAGGCGATCGAGAAAAAGGCGAAGGTATCCGCCAGATTGCCAAACAGCGTCGACACCGCCGGTGCGACCCACCAGGCACGCAGGCGCCGCAACCGGTCGAAGACCTGAATATCCATCAACTGGCCCAACACATAGGCCATGAAACTCGCCAGGGCAATGCGCCCCACGAACAGGTTCCACTCCGTCAGAGCCCCGAATCCAGCAAAACTGCCCTGAGGGAAGATCACCGACACGCCGTAAGACACCAGCAGCGCCGGTAGCATCACCCGGGCAATGATCATTCGCGCCGGCCCCTTGCCAAAGAGTCGCACCGTCAGATCAGTGGCAAGAAAAATGAACGGGAAGCTGAACGCGCCCCAGGTGGTATGGAAACCAAACAGCGTGAAAGGCAGTTGAACGAGATAGTTGCTGGCGGCAATCACCGTAATATGAAATGCCACCAGAATGGCCATGCAGCGGCTGGCTTGGGCGGGGGTCAACGTGAACATCAGTCACCTTTTTGGAAAACGGAGGGGTGAGGGAACCCTCGAAACACAGGGCGCCACGGCATAAGCCGTGGCGCCCTTCGTGCAGATCAGTATACCCGCTCACCCGAAGGGGTGAAACGCGCTTAGCGCGCCTGAGCGGGCTGGTTGCTCTCGGATGTGGCCGAGGCATCGCGCTCGGGCCAAGCCTTGGGATCAACCTTGCCGGCAAGCTTGGGGAAGCGGCGCGGATCAAAGACCGGCTCCACGCCGGCGCGCATCTGGCGGTCGTAATCCTTGAACAGCGCCACGGCCAGCGGCGACAACAGCAGAATCGCCACCAGGTTGATCAGCGCCATCATGCCCATCGACAGGTCGGCGAAGCCCCAGATGGCCTTCAGGCTACTCACCGAGCCGATCATCACCATTGCCAACACCGCCAGGCGGTAAATAAATACCGCAGTACGTGCGCGGCGCGGACCGGCCAGATACTCGATATTGCTCTCGCCATAGGAGTAATTGGCAATCACCGAGGTGAAGGCGAACAGCAGGATGGCCACAGCGATGAACATGCCCCCCCAATCGCCCACGTGAGAAGACAGCGCCATCTGAGTGAGCTGAATGCCGTTGGGTGAATCACCGCTGTCCATCATCGGGCCGGAGATGATGATGATCGCCGCCGTCGCGGTGCAGATCACCAGAGTGTCGAGGAAGACCCCAAGCATCTGGATGAAGCCCTGGGCCGCCGGATGGTTCGGTGTCGTGCTGGCGGTCGCAGCGGCATTGGGCGCCGAGCCCATACCGGCTTCGTTGGAGAACAGGCCGCGCTTGATGCCCTGCATCATGGCCTGTGCCACGGCATAGCCCACCGCGCCACCAGCGGCTTGCTCGATGCCAAAGGCACTGCGCAGGATGGTCATGATCGCACCCGGCAGTTCGGACGCATTCATTGCCACCACGACCAGGGCCAGAGCGAGATACAGCACCGCCATCAGCGGCACGATCAGCTCGGCAACCTTGGCGATCGATTTCAGTCCACCGAAAATGATCGGCGTGACGACCACCACCAGGGCCACACCCACAATCCAGGTCGGCACTTCAAAGGCCTGCTCCATGGCAAGTGCAATGGAGTTGGCCTGCACACTGTTGAAGGCAAGGCCGAAAGCGATGATCAGGCACACCGAGAATGCCGTAGCCAGCCAGCGGGAGCCGAGCCCACGCTCAATATAGTAGGCCGGACCACCGCGAAACGTCTGGTCACCGTGATTGACCTTATAGGCCTGTGCCAGGGTCGACTCGACGAAACTGGTCGACATGCCGACGATGGCCGTCATCCACATCCAGAAGACAGCGCCGGGACCACCGAAGTAGATCGCGACCGCCACACCGGCCAGGTTGCCAGTACCCACCCGCGCAGCCAGGCTGGTCGACAGGGCCTGGAAGGAAGAGATGCCTTCGCCGCCTTCACGAGAGCGCCTGAGCAGCTTGAACATGTGACCGAAATAACGGAACTGAACGCCGCCGGTCATGATGGTGAACAGCAGACCGGCACCGATCAGTAGATAGATCAGCACGCTGCCCCAGATCAGGCCGTTGCCGGCGCTGACCAGTTGGGTAAAGAGATCAGAGAATGAAACATCCATGGTAACGCTGGGCACCCTGTGTCGTGTTGGTGCCCGCCATTCTTCATAGAATGGATTTATGCGCAAGTATCTCCATGAAACGAGGTTTCTTGTCGCCCATCCGCCAGGCTTTCACGTATCCGCCCTATTTTTTACTGTGGCTACCTTTCGTGTCTTTCTCCCACCCCGCCACTCGGGCATAATCCGCGCCCCAGTGCCGCTGTATCATTCTCTTCTATAAAAAATCGCGCCCTGCGCCCGACACGATATCAATCATCATGGAACTGACCTCACACGCCACCTCGTATCTGTCCTTGCTGGCACCGCTGGTCGCCATCGGCATGGCAGTGATCACCCGTCGCGTACTGCTCTCGCTGACGATGGGCAGCCTGGTCGGCGCCCTGCTGCTCAATGACTTCCAGCCGCTGGCGACCCTTGAAAGCCTTGCCAGACGGCTGATCGGCGTGTTCTGGACATTGCCCGAGAGCGATGCCACCGGCCTAGGTAACGCCAACATCTGGAACCTTTCCATCCTTGCTTTCCTGCTGCTGCTGGGCGCCATGGTGGCACTGGTCACCCTGTCCGGCGGCACCAGAGCCTTCGGTGAATGGGCACGTGAACACGTCAGAACTCGCCGTGGCGCTCAGGTCACCACGGTCGTGCTGGGAGCGGTCATTTTCATTGATGACTACTTCAATAGCCTGGCAGTGGGCAACATCAGTCGCCCGCTGACCGACCGCCAGGGTATCTCCCGCGCCAAGCTGGCCTACCTGATCGATTCCACTGCTGCGCCGGTTTGCGTGATCACCCCGATCTCCAGCTGGGGCGCCTACATCATCAGCCTGGTCGGCGGTGTACTCACCGCCCATGCAGTCACCGATATCACGGCGCTGCAGGCCTTTCTGGAAATATCAGCGCTGAATTTCTATGCCATCAGCGCCTTGGTGCTGGTCCTGCTCAGCGCCTGGCTGGATCTGGATATCGGCGCCATGCGCCGCCATTCCGACATGGCCCGCCAAGGCCAGGTGTTCGACGCCTCGCGCGGCGAGCCGCCCGGCAACCTGACCATCGAAGAGGCGCAAGGCGGCCGCACCCGTGACCTGCTGCTGCCGATCCTGATTCTGGTAGCGGCCACCGTGGCGATGATCTTCTACACCGGGGCGGCGGCACTCGATGCCGATGGCCTCACCTTCAGCCTGCTTGGCGCCTTCGAGCAGACCGACGTCGCTCGATCGCTGCTGGTCGGCGGCGCCGTGGCGCTGCTCGCCACCCTCGCCATGTTGTGGCCTCGCTCGTCGGTGCGCCGTCGCACGGGATTGGCCCTGCTGCACGGCATTCACAGCATGTTGCCGGCGGTGTACACCCTGGTACTGGCCTGGCTGTTGACCGGCATCATCTCGGATCTGGGCACGGGCGCTTACCTGGCAAGCCTCGTCGAAGGTGTCCTTGCCGCCCAATGGTTGCCAATGCTGCTGTTCGTGCTCGCTGGCATCATGGCGTTCGCCACCGGCACCAGTTGGGGCACCTTTGGCATCATGCTGCCCATCGCCGGCGACATGGCCGCCGCCACGGATCTCGCCATGCTGCTGCCGATGATGGGGGCAGTGCTGGCCGGCGCCGTTTTCGGCGATCACTGCTCACCGATTTCCGACACCACCATCCTGTCCTCCACCGGCGCTGCCTGCCATCACATCGATCATGTACTCACCCAGCTGCCCTATGCCGGCCTGGGGGCGTTATCCACCCTCGCCGGCTATCTGACGCTTGGCCTTGGCGGCACAAACCTCCTGGCCCTGATCGTGACACTGGCTACCCTTTCACTTGCCGTGGCCTGGCAACACCAGCGCCAACTGAATAGCCGACAGAGCGAGGCGACGGCCTGACACAAGCCTGTTGGATATTTAAAAGCCACCCCATCTGCCGACATGCCATAAAAAAGGCCGCCCTCTCTAGAGGGCGGCCTTTTTGCTTTGCAGGCCTTGGGTGCGTGGCGGCGCTCACCGCCCCTACTGGCGATTAGGCAGCGCCATGCACCCATGGCTCGCTTGAGACCCGGTGTCTTCCAAGGCTATTAGTCCCGTGGCTTGGCCTGCGCGGCCAGCCCCAGGTCACGGTCGCACATCAAGTCATGCACTTCCTGCAGGCTGGTCGGATCATCGATGGTAGAGGGAATCGAGAATTCCTTACCATCGGCGATGGTGCGCAGCAGCTTGCGCAGGATCTTGCCCGAACGGGTCTTGGGCAGACGATTGACCACCAACACCTGCTTGAGGCTGGCAATGGCGCCGATTCGCTCGCGCACCAGCGCAATCAACGCCTCCTCGAGGGCCGGCTCATCGCCGTCGAAACCGTCCTTGGGAATGACGAGGCCTACCGGCACCTGCCCCTTGAGCGCATCGTGAATGCCGATCACCGCGCACTCGGCCACCGCCGGGTGACCCCCAAGCACTTCTTCCATCTCGCCGGTGGAAAGCCTATGCCCGGCCACGTTAATGACGTCATCGGTGCGCCCCATGATGAACAGGTACCCTTCATCGTCGAAGTGGCCGCCATCACCGGTCAGATAAGCGCCCGGGAAGGCCGACATATAGGCATGCTGAAAGCGCACCGGGTCGCCCCATATGCCCACCAGGCAGCCGGGCGGCATTGGCTCACGAATCACCACGCTGCCTTCTTGTCCCGCCGCGACCGGGTCGCCATCGCGCCCCAGCACCTGCACATTGAAGCCGGGTACAGGGAAGGTCGCCGAGCCTGCCTTGCTAGGCATGGGGGCCAGCCCCTGAAGATTGGCGACAATCGGCCAGCCGGTCTCGGTCTGCCACCAGTGGTCGATCACGGGAATCTTCAACAGATCATTCAGCCAATAGTACGTCGGCGGGTCGAGCCGCTCACCGGCCAGGAACAGCGACTTGAGGCAGGAAATGTCGTATTTCTCTAGCCACTTGCCGTCCGGGTCTTCTTTCTTGATGGCACGAAAGGCCGTAGGTGCGGTAAAGAACGTCTTCACGCCGTATTCGGCGATCAAGCGCCAAAAGGCGCCGGCATCGGGCGTTCGCACCGGCTTGCCTTCATAGACAAGGGTGGTGCAGCCACGCAGCAGTGGCGCATAGACGATGTAGGAATGCCCCACCACCCAGCCAACGTCAGAGGCCGAAAAGAACACTTCACCAGGCGCCATGTCGTAGATGACGTCCATTGAATAGTGAAGGGCCACGGCGTGGCCGCCATTATCACGCACCACGCCTTTGGGCTTGCCGGTAGTGCCAGATGTGTAAAGTATATACAACGGGTCGGTCGCCTTGACCGGCACGCAAGGAGCCGGCTCTGCCTGAGCAACCAGAGACGCCCAGTCATGGTCTCGAGCCCCCAGCTTTGCAATGGCCTGATCGCGCTGCAGAATCACGCAGGCCTCAGGCTGGTGCTGGCTCTGCGCCAGCGCTTCATCAAGCATTGGCTTATAGGGAATGACCCGGTCGATCTCAATGCCGCAGGAGGCGGCTATTACCACCTTGGGCTCAGCATCGTCGATGCGCAGGGCAAGTTCGTGAGGGGCGAAACCGCCAAACACCACCGAATGGATGGCCCCCAGCCGAGCGCAGGCATACATGGCTACGAGGGCTTCGGGGACCATGGGCATGTAAATCACCACACGATCGCCTTTGCTGACTCCTAACCCGGCCAGCGCACCGGCAAACACTGCCACCTCATCACGCATTTCACGATAGCTAAGACGTCTACGCTGCCCGGTGACGGGAGAATCCCACAGCACAGCAGCCTGCTGCCCACGGCCCTGCTCGACATGATAATCCAGGGCGGCATGGCACGTGTTCATCTCGCCATCCACGAACCAGCGCGCATGGCCATGCTCGTCATAGTCGAGAATCGTCTTGGGCGGGGTGATCCAGGGAATGCGATGGGACTGTTCTGCCCAGAAAGACTCGGGGCGATCGATGGCATGACGATAGGTGTCTTGATAGCGGCTCATGGCAGTACCTTAAATGGAAATGAGCATCCTGGGTGTACACAGAGAAGTAGCCACATGCGGCCTCTGTGCGAACCGATTGTTGACACTCTAGAGGTTTTGCCACGATTTTCTCTGCGACAATGGGCTAACCATTCGCCTTTACGCCAAAATTGTTGACAACGGTCAAGGTATCGGTGGCTGTCATTGGTGCATGCCGCCCCGCTTGTAGACGTTGATACTGCGTTGGCCTTAAGGGATTCATGCTTGCAGTGTTAATAAAACTTTACTAAACCCATATTGATGATTCGCTTAATGAAGCGACAAAATCCGTCCGATTGCCCAGTAGGCAGCATCGTTATTGACCGACGAGCATCGTGATGAACGACACGCTTGGTGCCGTCCAACAGCCAGGGAAGGTGATCTTTCGGCATTACCCTAACCTGCGTGTTCTGCATGCGCCGCTGACGATCCGTCAGGCGCACGGACCGCACAGCCAGGAGGTCACTTCATGAGCTCGCGACAACCCGCCATTCAACTGCTCGAAGCCGGCGACACCGTCTTGAGCGCGGCGACTTCGTTGCTCAAGGCCATGGCAAACGAGAACCGGCTTCGCATTCTCTGCCTGCTCGACGGGGCCGAGCTCTCTGTTTCCGAGCTCAACGCCCGCTTGAGCCTCAGTCAATCGGCGCTTTCTCAGCATCTGGCGATTCTTCGCCGCGAAGGCATGGTCACCACGAGACGCGCGTCACAGACCATCTATTACTCGTTAAAGGGCAACCAGGCGAGGGTCATCATCGACGCCATCAGTCGGCTTTACCTGGGCAACCCTGCCTGAAGCACCAAGCACAGCTGTCGTTGAACGCAAAACGCCCCGAGCCAAGCTTCGAGGCGTTTTCTTTTGCAGCATCGGTCATATGCTCGGCGCGGCTACTTGGCCAGTGCGTGCGAGAGGCCAGCCCAAGCTCACCTGTCCCAGGTCATCGCCCTAGCGCTTGAGCCATCGGCTGGCGTCAACGGCCTCCAGCAGCCTTGTGACACCGCGCTCCACGCCCGCCGAGAGTGACAGCCCCAGGCGCTCGGGAAGCCTCTTCTGCGCTTCCAGTCGCACCGAAAGTACCCGTGCGTCCTGCATACGAGCCAGCAGGTACGCATCGCTGGTCATGACCTCATCGGCCAACCCTTTGTCGACGGCCTCTCGGCCATACCATATCTCACCGGTCGCCAGCTGCTCGATATCCATTGACGGACGCCGTTCGGCGATATGGCGCTTGAACAGCTCATGGGTATGTTCGATATCGGCAAGAAACTTGTCTCGACCCTCTTCGGTATTCTCGCCCAGCACCGTCAGCGTGCGCTTGTAGCGGCCGGCGGTCAGCACTTCGACATCGACATCATGGCGTTTGAGCAGACGATGCACATTGGGTACCTGCGCCACTACCCCAATCGAGCCCAGCACCGCGAAGGGGGCGACCTGCAACCGGTCTGCGCAGCAGGCCATCATGTAGCCGCCGCTAGCGGCCACCTTGTCGACGCAGATCCGAGTCAGGACGCCCGCTTCACGCAAACGATCCAGCTGCGCGGCAGCGAGACCATAGGCATGCACCAGGCCTCCCGCAGACTCGAGGCGCAACACCACTTCATCGCCCTCAGCAACGACGTCCAGCAAGGCGGAGATTTCCTCGGCAAGACGCGCCGTCCCCGAGGCCTTCAGATCACCGTGGAAGTCGAGTACCCAGACATTGCCGCGGGGGGATTCTTCGCCGTTTTTCTTGCGCGCATGCTTATCGTCGCGACGAAAGCCCTTGAGCAGCCGCTTGCGGCCCTGTGGCTCGGTCACCGCCATTTTCAGGCGCCGTGCCCGCTTGCGCTGACGAAGGTTGAGCTCCTCGACGCGCAGCTGTGAGCCCGCATCCCCCTGACCACGACCTTTACTTACCAGGACCATGATAGCCGCCAGCATCGCCAGCAATGTCAGGACCTGAGCAAAGAACAGGGCGTAGTCCTGTATCCATTCGTTCACTGCGATCTCCTTGAGTACGCGTCTTATCAGTCAGTTGATTCCATCATTCTGCCGGCACACGGGAAAGCTTTTCATTAGGTTGACATATAAAGTCTTGATCAGAACGCTCGTTTTAAATAGCCTCAACCACTATAGTAGCCGTCCGTGCCCATACCGTTTTCGTCGCTGAACTCGTCATAAATAGGATTCGTCATGACCGACAATGTACTCGAGAAACTCCAGACACGCTTCGACCCTCAGGCGGCACAAGGCATGGACGATGTATTCCAGTTCCATTTCAGCGACAAGGGCAACTACTACCTGGTGGTCAAGGGTGGCAGCCTGGATATCCAGGAAGGCGAGCATGAAGACCCGTCAGTGACGTTGATGATGTCCAGCGACACACTAAAGGGCGTGATGAGCGGTGATATTAGTGGCATGAGCGCCTTCATGAGCGGCCAGCTCAAAGCCACCGGCAACATCATGCTGGCAACGCGTCTGAATAGCCTATTCCCCAGCCGCTAAGCCGGTGAAGCGGGTTGCCATCCACCAGCCTGGGCCGATGGCAACGTCCGTAGGATTGTCGACGAGCTACTCACACAGCCTTACTCACACAGCTCTATCCGCAAAAGCCCTGCCTGCGACGCACTCTGAGCAAACGTGTATCTGCAAAATACTATCCTACCCTGCCTGTCTCATTGACCGCGGGCAGAGACAGATTTGAGATGCGTGTCGATCAACTGCCGTGAGATGGAAAATGTGGGCGGCAATTCAGGCAGTTCCTCCGGCAAGAACCATGCAGCATCGGCGATTTCCCGATCATCGATACGAATGTCACGACTCGCCGCTTCGGCGAAGTACCCTAGCATCAGCGAGTGCGGGAACGGCCAGGCCTGGCTGCGGAAATAACTCGTGCGCCCGACCGAGACCCCCACCTCTTCAAAGACCTCGCGCCGCACGGCCTCTTCTGCCGACTCCCCCGGTTCGATAAACCCCGCAAGGGTTGAATAACGCCCCACCGGGAAACGCGGACTGCGTCCCAGCAACATGGCGTCACCATGGGTCACCAGCGTGATGATGCAGGGGGAGATGCGGGGATAGTTGCGGTGCCCGCAGGCATCACAATGCATCGCAAACTCCCAGGCAACATGCCGCGCACGGCTCCCACAGCGGCCACAGAAGCGGTGATTCTGCCACCAGCTGGCGACCTGCAGCGCGGTCGACAGCAGCGGAAAATAGGCGTGAGGCATGTTCGCCAGCCAGGCACGGCCATCAGGCCAGTCTTCGGCGGCCTGAGGATTGTCATCATCGAATACCAGCGCGACCGGCTCATCGCTCCAGTAGCCCAGAGGCAAGGCCTCGGAGGACCAGGGGCCAGGACCCTGAAGGGGGGCGCCATCAACCCCGGGGGCAATTCGGCCGCGATGTAGGTGAAGCGTCCATCCGGACGTTGCGCCCTTGGGGAGAATACGTTGAAACATCAGTGCGCCTCGCCTTCGGCAGAGCCAGGTGCCGGCAACCATCCGGGCAAACTGTCCCAGGCACACTCTCCTGATGCCTCGCGAATGCCCGCCAGCTTGGCATGATGCGCTGCCAACTCGGCGTCGTTGGGCGCTAAGACCGCAAGGCGAGGCCGCTGTTCATCCAGGCGCCGGATTCCGCTGCTTTGCTGAGAGTTTTCTTGCTCATTGCTGGACTGCGCATCGAGGGTCAGCGCCGTTTGCCCACCGGTCATGTGCAGATAGACATCGGCCAGGATCTCAGCGTCCAGCAAGGCGCCGTGCAGCACCCGGTGGCCGTTTTCGATCTGATAGCGCTTGCACAAGGCATCGAGGCTATTGCGCTGCCCCGGGTGCATCTTGCGCGCCATGACCAGGGTGTCGAGGATCCGGCAATGCTCGGCGACGGGCCCGAGGGTCACGCTGCGCTTGGCGTTGAGCAACGAAAGCTCATTATCAATGAAGCCAACATCGAAGGGCGCATTGTGAATGACCAGTTCGGCACCTTCGATGAAAGCCCAGAATTCATCGGCGATGGCCGCAAAGACCGGTTCGTCGGCTACCCGCTCATTGGTGATGCCGTGAATCCCGATCGCTTCTTCTTCTATCGCCCGCTGCGGGTTGATGAACTGATGATAGGTCCGCCCGGTCAGGCGCCGGTTGATCATCTCCACCCCCCCGATCTCGATCAGGCGATGTCCATCACGAGGGTCGATGCCAGTGGTCTCGGTATCAAGAATGATCTGACGCATGGTGTCTCTCTTTCTAGGAACGGGCTTTCTGGGTCGCGGCGGACGCTGACAACCGCGCCGGCATGAAGCGCAGTCGGTTCTAAAGACTGCTGAACGACGCTAATGCTGAACGGTGCTGAAGAGCGATGGAGGCCAAAGGCGTTGCAGCCGCCGCATGAGGGAGAACGGACTTCAGGCGCGCGACGCCTGGTGTTCGTCAATGGCTTCATTGGCCAGGGCATCGGCCGCTTCATTGCCAGGGTGGCCGCTATGCCCCTTGACCCAGTGCCACTCGATGCGATGGCGGTGAGTCTCGGCCAACAGTTCTTTCCATAGTTCGGCGTTTTTCACCGGCTGACGAGAGGCCGTTTTCCAGCCCTTCTTTTGCCAGCCGTGAATCCACTCGGTGATGCCTTTGCGCAGGTATTGTGAGTCGGTCCACAGCTCCACCCGGCATTCTCGCTTGAGCTCGCGCAGCGCCATGATAGCCGCCATCAGCTCCATGCGGTTATTGGTGGTTCTGGCTTCGAACCCCTTGAGGCGTTTCTCGTGATCACCGCTTTTCATGAGAGCCCCCCACCCTCCCGGGCCAGGATTGCCACGACAGGCTCCATCGGTATAAATCGTTACGCGGGGCAGTGCGGTGTCAGTCACCCTCGGTCATCCTATCGGGTTGTCGTGCCAGGCCAGTGGCGCGCCCCATGCCGGCGGCTCCCAGCGAAGAGCCGAGTGTTAGGCGTGGCCGCTGAACAGTTGCCTGCTGCGAACGCCGCCGGGCACGTATCATGAACGTATCCCCGAGCGGCAGATTGTAGCGCCGCCCCAGGGCCTCGAGACCGGCATTGCGGGGTGCACCGCCAGGCCAGTGAAAACCGCAGTAGTCTACCCGCTCGATCTCGAAATCGACAAATGCCAGCCAGTCCTTGAGCCGGCCCGTGGTGCGCCAGTGTCCGCACCACGGCAACCGCCGGCGTCTTTTCGGCAGTAGACGACTCCAACCAGAGACGCCCTGAGGGCTCCAGCCAAAGATGAGCAACCGGCCATCATCCGCCGTGACCCTGGCCGCTTCCTGCAGGACATGATGGGGCTCATCGACCACTTCAAGCAGATGGTGAATCACCACCAGCGACAGGGATTCATCCGGCAGGGGAAGCTGGTTGGGCGTGCAAACCAGCGTAGAGGGGTGTTCGGCCAATTCACGGGTCGGCGACCACTGCATGGCATGATTGATCGGGCACATGTCGGTAAGACGTGGCGCCATGCCAAGCTCGAGGCTATGGGCACCAAATAGCCTCTCGCACACCGGTCCCAGGCAGGCGCGCTCGGCGGCCCAGTGCGCGCGGCCATCCTCAGTGGACCAGTAACGGCGGGCATCTCGCACCATTTGTGCCAGCAATATCGGATCTGGTGAATTTGACACGCTATGCCGAAGCCTCCAAAGTAGCGACTATTTTTGACGTCGGCCACCTAGCCTTTATCCAGAGTGGCCTGCCATGGAGTGGCGGCAGACTGGCAAGTTCGTTCCTTTTGAACGTACTGTCTGTCTCGAACGGCCTCTGTATTGCGCAGGGTCCTTTTGACACCAAGAACCGGTTCGATTGCCGCCGCCACCAGACATCGCTCTCTAACGTACTGGGTACTGTCAGGATTCAAGGCAGAATCGCCATGCCGACAGCGTCATGGCTCAATCAGGATGATGGCGCGAGCAGATGGTACTGAGATAGTACTGCAGGGACAGCTAATGCATAAAGACGTCACCTAGCGTCACCATGCTCGTCTGGCCACCCGTTCGCAACTGCTGAAAGCAATATAGCAGCAGGCGCCGCCCGACATGACGCAGCCATAACCGAGGACACTACCCCATGCTGAGCGTGACACCGATCCCGGCCTTCAACGACAACTACATCTGGCTCCTTCGCCAGGACACCAGCGACAAGGTGACGGTTGTCGACCCGGGCGATGCTGCGCCGGTCATCGAGATCCTTGAGCGCGAGGGTTTGACGCTTGCCTCAATCCTGATTACCCATCATCACCATGACCACACCGGCGGACTTCCCGAGCTGATCGAGCGCTATCACCCCCGCGTGATCGGCCCGGACAACCCGCGCATCGACGGCATCGACGAGCGCTTGGGCGACGGCGACGAATGCTTGGTGATGGGCCGCCGCTTCGAAGTGATAGCGGTACCTGGCCACACCCTTGATCATATCGCCTTCTTCGCAGCCGGTGTGCCACCGCTGCTGTTCTGTGGTGACACGCTGTTCTCAGGGGGCTGTGGCCGACTGTTCGAGGGCACGGCAGAGCAGATGCATGCCTCGCTGTCACGCCTTGCCGCCCTGCCCGGCGACACCTTGGTGTTCGCTGCTCACGAATACACGCTGGCCAACCTGCGTTTTGCCAAGGCGGCCGATCCAGACAATACGCTGCTGGATGCCTATCAGCGCGACTGTCAACGCGCCCGTGAGCTGGAGCGCCCGACGCTTCCCAGCAACATGGCCCGCGAACTGCAGGTCAACCCCTTCCTGCGCAGCGACCAGCCCGGCGTTCAGCGGGCTGCCGGCTCACAAGGTGATGCCGACACCCCCCTCGCCACCTTTACCACGTTGCGCGCCTGGAAGGATGCCTTTTAAGTCATCCCGATCCTGATTCCATTGCCCCTGGACGCAGCACTCTAGCGCCCTCGAGGACCCCTACTTCTATGTCAACCTATATCACTGCACGGCGCCGGGCCATTTGCCTGGCCGGTACGCTTTTCATCAGCAGCATGACGCTGGCTGCCGTCACCGCCAAAGCCAGCACTTTTCACCCAGGCCAGGCAGCCAGCGGAGAACGCCAGGGCCTTCAAGCTCTCGACCAGCCGCACTCGACCTTCTGGGATGCCCTGGTCCTCGAGCCACCGGGATTCTGGGACGTCCTGCGCCAGCGCTTTGCCTGGCAGGATCAGATCGATCACCCCCGCGTACAGGAGTGGATCGATCATTATCAGGAACATCCCGAGAGCATCGCCGACATCATCGAACGCTCGCGGCCGTGGATGCACTGGATCACCAGTCGCGTGGAAGCTCGTGGTCTGCCCGGCGAGATCGCGCTCCTGCCCTTCATCGAGAGTGCCTACGATCCCAAGGCACGCAGCCATCGGGGTGCATCCGGCCTTTGGCAGTTCATGCCGCGTACTGGTGACGCCCTCGGGCTGACCCGCACCCGCGGCTATGACGGCCGCCTGGACGTGATCGCCGCCACCGAAGCGGCGCTGGACTACCTCGAAGGGCAGGCCGCACAGTGGTATGAGGGCGATATGGAGCTCTCGTTGGCGGCTTACAATGCGGGTGCCGGCACGGTCAATCGAGCCCGCCGTGACGCAGCGAGCCGGGGCGAGCCGACCGACTATTGGCACCTGCGCCTGCCGGGCGAAACCATGAACTATGTGCCCAAACTGCTGGCGATCTCGGCGATCATCAATGATCCCGATCGCTATGCGCTGTCTCTGCCGACCATCAACAATACGCCTACCGTCGCCGCGGTCGAGGTCGACGTGCCGCTGAGTCTCGAGCGCCTCGCGAAGATGGCCGACGTCAGCGTGCGCCGCCTGAAATCGCTCAACCCGGGCCACCTGGATGGCTTCGTTGATCCAGCTTACACGCCAGAGCTGGTAGTACCTGCTGACGCCAAGGATACCCTGCTGGCCAACCTGGATGGCGTTTCCACCGGCACCGTCCGCTATGTGGTTCGCCGTGGCGACAATCTTTCGGTCATCGCCGACCAGCACAACGTCAGCCTGGCGTCCCTTCGCCAACGCAACGGCCTCAATGGTGACATGATCCGCGCCGGTCAGACGCTTTACATTCCCAATCAGACGATTCTTGCCTCCAACTAGGCGTTGGCTGATCCCCAGCTAGACACGGCCTGAGTGCTGATGAGGCCACACCGGAAAAGCCTCTTTGGCTGACCGGCCCCTCGCCCCCTGGGGCAAGGGGCGTGGTGGGGCTCAATAGAGTTTACAAGTAGCGCGCCGGCTGACACTTTAGCGGCTGGGCTCACGTCATTAGAGGTGAGCCGCCTGACCGGATTCAAGGACGTCACCGATGACCACTGCTGCTCTTCCCCCTCGCACCCGATCATCTCGCTGCCGCTTCACGGCCCCCTGGATCGCCATGGCTGGCCTGGTCCTTCCCGCCGTCGCACTGGCATCGCCCAAGGTAGCTACCGTGCATGGCCTGGCGCTTTATGGGGAGCCCGCCCTGCCCGCGGATTTCAGCCATTTTTCCTACGTCAATCCCGAGGCACCCAAGGGGGGCAGCCTGTTGCGGGCCGCGATCGGCGGCAGCTTCGACTCCACCAATCCCTTCATCGTGCGAGGAACGCCCGCCGCCGGCCTGAACCAGATCTATGACACCCTGCTCGAGAGCAACCCCAACGAGACCTTCTCGAGCTATGGGCTGCTGGCCGAGGGCATCCGTCTTGACCCACAGCGCCGCTGGATCGAGTTCGACCTGCGCCCCGAAGCGCGCTTTCATGACGGCGAGCCGGTCGAGGCCAGCGACGTGGTGTTCAGTTTCGAGACGCTGACTGAGAAGGGCCAGCCCTTCTATGCGGGCTACTACGAAGACGTGACCAAGGTGCGAGCGCTGGATGGCGACACCGTGCGCTTCGAGTTCGCGCCCAATAATTCCCGCGAACTGCCGTTGATCATTGGTCAACTGCCGATCCTGCCCGAACATTACTGGGCCGATCGCGACTTCACCGCCACCACGCTGGACCCGCTGCTGGGCTCGGGGCCATATCGAATCAGCGAGGTACAGCCGGGCCGACGCATTGTCTATGAGCGAGTCGAGGACTATTGGGGCAAGGACCTGTCTGTGAACCAGGGTCGTCACAATATCGACGAGCTGGTCTATGACTATTATCGGGATCAGACCGTTGCCCTAGAGGCCTTCAAGGCCGGCAACCTGGACATGCGCATCGAGTCCAGTGCTCGCCAGTGGGCCACCGCCTATGACTTCCCGGCTGCCGAGAACGGCCTCGTCAAGCAGCTGAACATATACGATGGCCAACCCTCGGGCATGCAGGCCTATGTGATGAACCTGCGCCGTGAAACCTTCAAGGATCCCCGGGTCCGAGAGGCCATCAATCTGGCCTTCGACTTCTCCTGGCTCAACGACAATCTGTTCTATGGTGCCTATGAGCGCACCGAAAGCTTCTTCGAGAACTCGCCCATGGCGGCCAGCGGTCTGCCCTCCGAGGACGAGCTCGCGCTTCTTGAGCCCCTCAGGGATCAACTGCCCGCATCAGTTTTCGAGACCCCGCTGCCGCTTGAAGAACCTGAAAAGCTGCGCCCGCGTCTGGCCAAGGCCCTGGAGCTGCTCAACGAGGCCGGCTATGTAGTGCGTGAAGGGGTGATGACGCAGGTGGAAACCGGCGAGCCGCTGAGCCTAGACGTGCTCCTCTACGACACCCAGTTCGAGCGGGTCGTCCAACCACTGCTGCGCAACCTGGCCCGGCTAGGAGTGCAAGGCGACATCCGCATCGTCGACGTCAACCAGTACCTGAACCGCCTGCGTAACTTCGATTACGACATGATTGTCGGCAGCTTCCCGCAGTCGAACAATCCCGGCAACGAGCAGCGTGAATACTGGACCAGTGCCTATGCCAACAAGCCCCAGAGTCGCAACCTCATCGGCCTGGAAAACCCGGCCATTGATTCGCTGGTCGAGACACTGATTCGCGCCGACAGCCGCGAAGAGCTGAATACCGCCGCCCGCGCCCTGGACCGCGTACTGCGCCATGGATTCTATGTGGTGCCTCAGTGGTATCTCGACAAGACGCGCATCGCGCTGTGGGATATGTTCGACTATCCCCAGCCGTTTCCAGAGTACAATCTGGACCTGTCTGCCTGGTGGGTCGACCCGGAACGGGAGGCCGAAATCCGCAAGCGACAGCGCAGCCGCTGACCTAGACTGCCCCCTGGGCCAGGCCGGACAGTTTGTGCCTGAAGATGAGTGCGTAAATAAAGACGGGAGCTTACATGCTGGTACCTAGGTTCTCTGACTTAAGCTCTGTTGCTTAGGCCCTGATGCTTAGCCCCTGATGCTTAGCTTCTGGTGCGGGCTGAAGACGTTGCATTGATATGGCCCGTCGTCCCCATTTCCGCGGTCTGATCAAACAAGACCGGCGATAAAGGCCGGTCATACGCGATCAGGGTCGCTTCACAGACATTATTGCTGGAACGCTGAAAAGGACTCTTCGTGGCTTCCTATGTCCTTCGCCGCCTGCTGCTGATGATCCCTACCCTGCTGGGGATCCTGCTGCTCAACTTCATCATTGTGCAGGCTGCCCCTGGCGGCCCCATCGACCAGATGCTGGCACGCAGCCAGGGCCTGGACAGTTCGGCCAGCACCCGCCTCGATGGCGGCGGTGGCGATAGCGTCAAGGGCGAGTCCCGCGGCTCGCGGGGCGTCGAGGAGCGCTTCATCGCCCAGCTCGAGGAGCAATTCGGCTTCGACAAACCCGCTCATGAGCGGTTTTTAGACATGCTCCACGACTACGCCACCTTCGATTTCGGCGAGAGCTTCTTCCGCGACCGGCCGGTGGTCGACCTGATGGTCGAGCGCCTGCCGGTGTCGATATCGCTGGGGCTATGGACGACGCTGCTGGTCTATCTGATCTCGATCCCGCTGGGGGTGCGCAAGGCCCTGCGTCACGGCTCGCCCTTCGATGTCTGGACGTCAGGCCTGGTGATCGTCGGCTATGCCATTCCCGGCTTCCTGTTCGCGATCCTGCTGATCGTGCTCTTTGCCGGCGGCAGCTACTTCGATGTCTTCCCGCTGCGCGGCCTGACGTCACCGGACTTCGACACCCTCTCGGCCTGGGGCAAGATCAAGGACTACTTCTGGCATATCTCGTTGCCGGTGCTGGCCTCGGCCATCGGCAGCTTCGCCACCCTGACCATGCTGACCAAGAACAGCTTCCTCGACGAGATTCACAAGCAGTACGTGCTGACCGCCCGAGCCAAGGGCGCCGGCGATCATCAGGTGCTCTACGGCCACGTCTTCCGCAACGCCATGCTGATCATCATCGCCGGGCTGCCCTCGGCGCTGATCGGCATCTTCTTCACCGGCTCACTGCTGATCGAGGTCATCTTCTCGCTCAACGGCCTCGGGCTGCTCGGCTTCGAGGCGGTGATGCAGCGTGATTACCCGGTGATCTTCGGCACTCTCTACCTTTACACCCTGATCGGCCTGGTCCTTAAACTGATCTCCGACTTGACCTACGTGTGGGTCGACCCGCGCATCGACTTTGCGACGAGGGAGGCCTGATGCGCATCTTCACACACTTTTATCAGTCCCTATCGCCGATCACGCGCCGTCGCCTGGCCGTTTTCCACGGCAACCGCCGGGCCCGGCTGTCGCTGTGGCTGTTTCTGTTCATGTTCATCTTGAGCCTCGGCGCCGAACTGATCGCCAATGACAAACCGCTGGTGATGCAGTATCAGGGCGACTGGTATGTGCCGCTGCTCGTCGACTACCCAGAGACCGAGTTCGGCGGTTTTCTGCCCACCGCCACCGACTACCGTGACCCCTATGTGCGCGACGCCATCGAGGACGATGGCTGGATGCTGTGGCCACCGATCCCCTTCTCCTACCAGACGCTGGACATGGAGCTCAGCCGGCCGGCGCCTTCCTCGCCCGACGGGCGTCATTGGCTGGGTACCGACGACCAGGGCCGCGATGTGCTGGCCCGGGTGATCTATGGCTTCCGCCTGTCGGTGGTCTTCGCCCTGGTGCTGACCGTTGGTTCGCTGACCATGGGCGTGGTGATCGGCGGCGTACAGGGTTACTTTGGCGGCAAAGTTGATTTGATCGGCCAGCGGCTGATCGAGATCTGGTCGGGGCTGCCGGTGCTATTCCTGCTGATCATTCTGGCAAGTCTGGTGCAGCCCAACCTGTGGTGGCTGCTCGGCATCATGCTGCTGTTCTCCTGGCTGGGCCTGGTCGACGTGGTGCGCGCCGAATTTCTGCGCGCGCGCAACCTCGAATATGTGCGCGCTGCCAAGGCCATGGGCCTGCCCTCGCACCTGATCATGTGGCGTCATGTGCTGCCCAATGCCATGGTCGCCACCCTGACCTTCATCCCCTTCCTGTTCACTGGTGCCATCACCACCCTGACCGCTCTGGATTTCCTGGGCTTCGGCCTGCCGCCAGGCTCGCCGTCGCTTGGCGAACTGGTAGCCCAGGGCAAGAACAACCTGCAGGCGCCATGGCTCGGCATCACCGCTTTCGTGAGCCTGTCGCTGATGCTCTCGCTGCTGGTATTTATTGGCGAAGGGCTGCGCGATGCGTTCGATCCGCGCCATATCCAGACCAGCCCCAAGGCACTCGCCTCGACTACGTCTGCGACCACGCATGACGCCGCCAGGAGCACGGACGATGCCTGAAACGCCCCCGCACTCTCATAACCGACCGCTGCTGCGCCTGGACGATCTGACCATCGGCTTCGACGGCGAGAGGGTAGTGGATTCGCTGTCACTGCATATCCATGCCGGCGAAGCGCTGGCCCTGGTTGGCGAATCCGGCTCAGGCAAGTCGGTCAGCGCCCTGGGGGCCATGAACCTGCTGCCTGACAATGCCAGCGTCACCGGGCAGCGCCAGCTGGGTGATACCGATCTGGCGACGCTAAAAAGGCGCGACTGGCAGGGCTTGCTTGGCAGTCGAGTTGGCTTCGTTTTTCAGGAGCCCATGACCTCGCTGAACCCGCTGCATACCGTCGAGAAACAGATCGGCGAGACCCTGCGCCTGCATCAGGGCCTCAGTGGTAAGGCCGCCCGCGCCAGGGCCAGGGAGTTGCTTATCCAGGTCAAGCTGCCACGGCCGGACGAACTGCTGGATGCCTGGCCCCACCAGCTGTCAGGCGGCCAGCGCCAGCGAGTGATGATCGCCATGGCGATCGCCAATGAACCGGAGCTGCTGATCGCCGATGAGCCGACGACGGCACTCGATGTCACCGTGCAGCAGGACATCCTGGCCCTGCTCAGAGAGCTTCGCGAGCGCCACGGCATGGGCATGCTGCTGATCACCCATGACCTGAACCTGGTGCGCCGCCATGCCGATCGGGTCTGCGTGCTCTATCACGGCCGCGAGCAGGAAACCGGTCCGGTAGAACGCGTCTTTCGTGATCCGCAGAGCCACTACACCCGCACGCTACTGAATGCCGAGCCACAGGGCCGGCCACGTCCCATCGGCAGCCCCCCTGTGCTGATGGCGGCGCGAGCCTTACGGGTAGCCTTTTCGCGCCCCAAGCGCCTTTTCTCTCGGAACCCGCCGCCCTTCGTGGCGGTGCAGCCGCTCGACCTGACCCTTCGCCGCGGCGAGACCCTGGGCATCGTCGGAGAGTCCGGTTCCGGCAAGACCACCTTAGCCATGGCGCTGCTGCGCCTGACGGCCAGTGATGGCGAAATCGACTTCGCCGAGGAGCGGCTGGATACGCTCAGCGGCAAGGCGCTGCGCCAGCAGCGTCGACGCTTCCAGATCGTCTTCCAGGACCCCTATGGCTCGCTGTCGCCGCGCCTGCCGGTGGCCAAGATCATCAGCGAAGGGCTGCGTTTTCATCATCCCGAGCTCGATGACGCCGAGGTCGAACGGCGCGTCCAGGCGACGCTGCTCGAGGTCGGGCTGCCCGCCGACTGCGCCTCGCGCTATCCCCATGAGTTCTCCGGTGGCCAGCGCCAGCGCATTGCCGTGGCCCGGGCCATCATTCTCGAGCCGGAGCTGGTAGTGCTGGATGAACCTACATCGGCGCTGGACCGTACCGTGCAGAAACAACTGGTCGAGCTGCTCAGGGATTTGCAGGCCCGGCGAGGCCTGAGCTACCTGTTCATCAGCCATGACCTGGCGGTGGTGCGCGCCATGGCCCACCGGGTCATGGTGATGAAGGATGGCGACGTGGTCGAGGAAGGCTCAAGCGAGCAGGTACTGGGCGTGCCTCAAACGCCCTACACTCGAGCGCTGGTCGACGCCGCCGGCCTAGCGCCGGTAACCGGCTGATGCTGGCTGGGCTTTACAGCCAGCCGATCGGCAGAGATAGTGTGCACACTGACGACAGGGGCGCCGGCACTCGCCGGCTGAGAGGCACCCTTCGAACCTGACCCGGATAATGCCGGCGGAGGGAGTCGTGTGGTGGGCGCGCCCGACGCCTGCCACACGAACGCCTCCGCTCAGGAGGCACGATGATCACGATTGACCCCACTGCCCATCTGACGCGAGTCCGCGAGACGGCGCCGCTGATCCACAACATCACCAACTTCGTCGCCATGAATGCCATGGCCAATGTGCTGCTCGCCATCGGCGCGTCGCCGGCCATGGTGCATGCGCGAGAGGAAGCCGCCGAGTTCGCCGGGCTGGCCCGCGCCCTGACCATCAATATCGGCACGCTATCACCGCACTGGGTCGAGGCCATGCTCGAGACGGCTAGCGCCGCCCGAGCAGCCGGCACGCCCTGGGTGCTGGATCCGGTCGCGGTAGGTGCCACCGCCTATCGCCGCAAGACCGCCCGCCAGCTGATTGCCCTGTCACCCACGGTGATACGCGGCAATGCCTCCGAGATCATTGCCCTGGCGACCGAAAGCGCGAGCGGCCGAGGCGTCGACAGCACCGATGCCGCCGACAGCGCCCACGACGCGGCGCTGCAACTGGCCCGAAAAACCGGCGCCGTGGTCGCCGTCACCGGCGAGCAGGATCTCGTCACTGACGGCCAGCGCCTGGTATGGGTCGAGGGCGGCCATCCGCTGATGCCCAAGGTCACAACCCTTGGCTGTTCGCTGACCGGGGTCGTCGCCGCTTTCATCGCCGAGGCCGAGGATCCCTTTGTGGCGACCGTCGCGGCACTTGCCTGCTATGCCAGGGCCGGCGAACTGGCCGGCCAGGAAGCCAGAGGTCCCGGCAGCTTCTCGGTCGCCTTTATCGACGCTCTCTATGGACTCGACGCGTCAGCACTTGAGGATCGCCACCCGGAGGTCCGCCATGTGTAACCACAGCCCATCCAAGGCATTCGACCTGACCTTGTACCTGGTGACCGATGCTGCGCTTTGCGCAAAGAAAGGGCTCATCGATACCGTGCTTGCCGCCGTGCGCGGCGGCGTGACGATGGTTCAGCTGCGTGACAAGACAGCAAGCGATGCTGAGCTCATCGATCAGGCTCGACGACTCATGACCGCACTGCACGGCACCGGCGTCCCGCTGATCATCAATGACCGTCTAGACGTCGCCATTGCCGCCGGGGCCGACGGCCTGCACATCGGCCAGGAGGACGGCGCCGTGGCCGAAGCACGCCGCAAATTGGGGCCCAATGCTATCCTGGGGCTCTCGGTGGAAAACAGCACCCAGCTCGCCGCTCTCGATCCGCAAGGACTGGATTATCTTGGTATAGGCCCGGTGTTTGCCACCGCAAGCAAGCAGGATCATGCGCCGCCGCTCGGCATTGGCGGTCTCACCGAATTAGCGGCATCAAGCCCGCTGCCGAGTGTCGCCATCGGCGGCTTGAGCGCGAGCCATGTCGAGGCCATCCGGCAATCGGGCGCTCATGGGCTGGCGGTGATCTCCGCGATCTGCGGTCAACCCGATCCGCAAGCTGCCGCCACGGCATTTGGCCAGCCGCTTTCATAGCCCGGCAAAGGCCACTGGCGAAGCTCTCACCTGTGCCCTGCGTCCTGCGGCTTTCCAACCTTGGATGTTTATCTTCTTGAGCAAATACGGTGAAACCTCATCCTTTTCTCATGGAACGGCTACGCTGAGTGCAGGCAGAAACGCTGCTTGGCCTGGCGTGATACGTCAGGTCACATAGACCGAAACTGGGAGACGCGGAAATGAAGATGCTGACGCAAAGTGCCGGCCGCTGGTTAACTGCGCTAGCGCTGACGATGCTCGCCATGCCGGCCATCGCCATGGAGGGAGTCGGTTTTGCGACGCCGGAGGACGGTGCCGAAGTATCAAACCCGATACAGGTGGAAATGGAGGTCATGGGCATGCAGGTGAAGCCCGCGGGTACCATGGAGGAAGGCACCGGCCATCATCACCTGATCATTGATGCCGGGCCGGTGGCCAAGGGCGAGGTCATTCCCGCCGATGACAGCCATATCCACTTCGGCGGCGGTCAAACCAGCCACGAACTCAGCCTGCCTCCGGGCGAACACACCCTGACGCTTCAATTCGCCGATGGCGAACACCAATCTTATGGCCCTGACTGGTCAAGCACCATCACGGTAACCGTGGTCGAATAACCCTATTCAGGCTCACCATTGCCTTCCCTGTCGGTGAGCCTGATGTCCTGCGCGACATCGTGCGTCAAGGCCAGATGAGGCGTCGCAAGTCTTGCTTGATGTTTCACGCGGCTCACACCGCCTTCGCAGCTCACACCACCTTCATCGCTAGCCGTTGCAGACTCTCCTTGAGTTTTTCGCGCTGCGCGATGTAGGAGTATTGCTGGACGTAATTGGCAAGCTCCCCACCGATGGCCGTCTCTTCTTGATCGAGCAGCATACCCATCCGGCCCGCCCATTCGGCACTGGACGCCTCGTGATTCATCACCAAATCAGGATACGTATCCGCCAGCAGCTCGGATGCCCCAACACGATCGGAAACCAGCACAGGCGTCGCGCAGGCCATGGCCTCCGCCACCACCAATCCAAACTCTTCAATGTGGGCTGGTAGAACGAACAAGTCCAAGGCGCCAAAAACAGTCTCGACGTCAGGCATGGTCGAACGCCAAATGATGCGCTCGGCGACTCCCGCATCCTGGGCTTGCTGCTGGTATTCCGCCGCCTTGTCTTTTCCAACCACCAGGAAACGGTAGCACCCCGGAGCTCGGCGTTGGAGTTCAGCTGCCATCTCGACGAAACCCATGACATTTCGCTTAGCAAAATTGCCCGAGGTGACGAGACCAATCAGCTTTTCATCCTTGGCCACGCCAAGCGCATCACGCGTAGACATTCGGTCGGCACGGGCGCGCTGCACATTGAACTGCTGAGGATCGTATCCCGGATAGCTGACCTCGATCTTGGCAGGATCGATGCCATAGCGATGCCATAGCGATGCGATAGTTCATTGCCCATCAAGCGCGAATTAACGACCACTTGACGAAACTTCCCGCCACCAAGCACATGGTCATGTATCGAGGCGACCTCATGTTGCGCGGGAAGCTCGCGCCCGCGGATATATTGCTCGGCCAAGTGGACGCAGTTATGCAAATAGAGGGTATCCGCCGTTTCGCAATCGCCATGGCTCAACAAGACGTCAGGACGATTCCGGCGACACCAGGACTGCACACGTCGATTGAACCAGAATCGCCGAAAAGCGCCCTTGAATGGCCAGCGCCACAGCTTGACGACTGAAGCTCCATGGTCTGTCACGACCCCAGCATTGCCACGCTCGACCAGCAGTGACACATCGAACCCCAAGTCGTTGAGGAGCTTTGCCTGTGCCAGGGCAACGCGACTGGCACCCGTGGATTTTTCCACCTGCCGAATCGCGATTGCCGCCCGTCGAGCTCTGGAACTCCCAGCACTCATGCCGAAGCAGAGGCCAGAGAGTCACCACGCCCCACAGCGTAGTACATCAGGCCCGCATCCTTGACGGCCTTCGGCGAGAAAAGGTTACGCCCATCGACCACCACCGGCATGGCGAGCTGAGCCTTGAGCCAGTCGAAGTCGAGAATGCGGAATTCCTTCCACTCGGTACAGATCACCAGCGCATCCGCGCCCTTCACGGCCTGAATGCGATCGGCCACCAGCACCAGGTCATCGCGATCCCCATAGAGACGCCGACATTCCTTCATGGCCTCCGGGTCATAGGCCTGAACCCTGGCGCCGGCAGCCCACAGCGCTTCCATGACGTCGCGGCTCGGGGCATCGCGCATGTCATCGGTGTTGGGCTTGAAGGATAGTCCCCACAGGGCGATCGTCTTGCCGGCCAGGTCACCGTCGAAGGCCTGATTGAGCTTGGCGAACAGGGTGCTCTTCTGGCGACGATTGACGTTCTCGACGGCATTGAGCAGTTCGGCCGGGTAGTCGACC
Organism: Halomonas sp. I5-271120; assembly: GCF_030553075.1. Classification (NCBI taxonomy): domain Bacteria; kingdom Pseudomonadati; phylum Pseudomonadota; class Gammaproteobacteria; order Oceanospirillales; family Halomonadaceae; genus Halomonas; species Halomonas sp. I5-271120. The sequence goes on along the minus strand of NZ_CP130701.1, from coordinate 3,322,001 downwards.
TCGCTGGCGGTCCGCGCCAGCGCCTGCACGTCCTTGGGGAAACAGGAACCGCCGTAACCGCAGCCCGGATAGATGAAGTGATAGCCGATACGCGGATCGCTGCCGATGCCCTGGCGCACCTGTTCGACATCGGCGCCCAGCCGCTCGGCCAGGTTGGCGATCTCGTTCATGAAGCTGATCTTGGTCGCCAGCATGGCGTTGGCAGCATACTTGGTCAGCTCGGCGGCGCGCACGTCCATGAACATCATCTTTTCATGGTTGCGGTTATAGGGCCCGTAGCACTCGCGCATCAGCGCTTTGACGCGCTCGGAATCGGTCCCGACCACGATGCGGGCGCCACCACTGAAGTCCTCGATGGCTGCGCCTTCCTTGAGGAATTCCGGGTTGGAGCAGACATCGAAGTCGATTTCCACGCCACGCTCGGCAAGCGTGCTGGCGACAGCGCCACGGACGCGGTCGGCGGTGCCTACCGGCACGGTGGACTTGTCGACGATGACCTTGTGCTCGTCCATGTGCTCGCCGATGGTCCTGGCCACCGCCAGCACGTACTTGAGATCGGCGCTGCCGTCTTCGTCAGGCGGCGTACCGACAGCGATGAACTGCAACTCGCCATGCGCCACCGCGGCAGCAGGATCGGTGGTGAAACGCAGCCGCCCTGCCGCCACGTTGGCCGTCACCATGGACTCGAGACCCGGCTCGTAGATCGGAATCTCGCCCTCATGCAGGCGAGCAATCTTGTCGGCATCCACGTCCATGCAGATGACGTCATGCCCCACATCGGCCAGGCAGGTTCCGGTGACCAGGCCCACGTATCCTGTGCCGAAAATGGTGATTTTCATGTCGCTACTCCTGCCAATAAATAACCTGTAAGCCCCTGGCAACCCGCGCCTAATCGCTTACGCCCAGGCACATGCCGTTTCGGGCAGGGATGTTACACATGCAAAGGCAGAATGGGTATGGTGGCCGACCGCCAGCATGACGAGGACCATGATAATGGCACTCATCGCGGCTTGCCGACAAAAGCGTCGGCAACGTAACCCCGGCCGGCACGGCCACCTTCCTGGCATAGCGCACGCTGCTCTTCCCGCTTCAGAATTACCCAGCAACCGATACTGAGGCCAAGGTAACCGCTCAGGCCGTGCACATCTCGCAGCATGGATTGCGACAGCCCAAAGACAATGAACGCCAAAGGCGTCATCAAGCCCGCCATGGCCAAGACCCTCACCCCTGGAGAGCTGGCACCAAGCCGTAGAGAGAACAGGTACAGAGGCACGCCATAAAGAAGTGCCAACCCCAAGAGCCCCAGCATTCCCCTTCTAGCCGCCGTATCGATAATGTCGCTGTGCAACTGATCATAGTAACTGACGCCGGGATGCAGGATATGGCGCGTCACCAAGGCATCACGCTCGGATTCCAGGCGTCCCTCCCCCCATCCTATCCACGGGCGCTCTGCAAAGAGCTGCAAACCGCCGCGCCACATCTCTAAACGAAGGCCGACAGATCCATCACGATCTTCGCCCTGCCAGTATTCTTGGGCGTCGGCGACGGCTGCGACCAGGCGGTGACTGACCCCCGTTTCAGGGATAGCCACCAGCATGACGACCAAAAGTAGAGCACCACATCCTAGATATCGCGCAACCGGCCGTGGGCGTTCTTTCATGGGCATCTGGCGCCAGGCCACATAGAGCATCAACGCGAGTAATGGCACGGCCAACCAGCCACCACGTGTGCCGGATAGCAACGATGCCAACAGGCCAGCCGTGCCGCCAGCCGCAGATAGCCAGAGACAGTAACGGTGGTAGAAGCGCCGAGGCTGAGGTAGCCGGTACATCCACCAAAGTGTTGCCAGCCAGGAGAGAAAGCCAAGCAGCAAGGCCAGATTGCCAAACGGAATAGCATTCATGTCATTGCTGGCACGTGAGTACAAAAGGACCAGTCTTTCAAACAGCGCAATCAAGCCTGCTGCCAAGGCGCCGCTCGAAAGACCCAGCCACCAATGACGCGCTGCCGGGCCATGACAGCGTAACCATATCAGCAAAACAGCGCCCAAAATGGGCCACAGCGGCAGCCCTATGCCATTCCCCGTGGCGGATTCCGGCCATTTAAGGGTCCGGACGACATCGCCTAGCCAACTGGCAGCGAAGACCAGCAGCGCCAGGCACCACAACCCGTCTTCCCAGTCCAGTCGTGGGGTTCGCCAGCCTGCCGCCAAGGCTCCCGCTAACGCTGCTATCAGACACAGCAGTGGCACCAGCGCATACCCTCCGGGCACCACAATCAACATCGCCAGAAAAGCAAACAATAGCCGGCTATTGAGCCGGTGCCACATCTCGGTGGTCATCGACCCAACCTGCCTTCAGAAGAAGGGATGACACACGTCAAACCCGATGATAATCGCGATACCAAGCGACGAACCGCTTGGCCCCTTCCCATACGTCTACTCGTGGCTGATAACTGATCACCTGATAGAGCGCCTCGGTGTCGGCAAAGGTATGCGGTACATCACCAGGCTGCATGGGAAGAAAATTGCATTCGGCTCGCTTGCCGATCGCCCCTTCAAGCGCATGGATAAAGTCCATCAATCTGACGGGGCTTCCATGCCCAATGTTGTAAAGAGCATAGGGGGCGCTACTGCTCTCCGGCCCGGCCTGAGAAGGTTGCCAGTCACTGTCACGCTGTGGCACAACCTCGACAATGCGCATGATGCTCTCGACGATATCGTCGATGTAGGTGAAGTCGCGTGACATATCCCCATGGTTGTAGACGTCGATCGGCTGCCCTTCCAGGATCGCTTTGGTGAACATGAACATCGCCATGTCCGGTCGTCCCCATGGCCCATAGACCGTGAAAAACCGTAAGCCCGTGGTGGGCAGGTCATAAAGATGGGAGTAGGTATGTGCCATCAGTTCGTTGGCCTTTTTGGTTGCCGCATAGAGACTGACCGGGTGGTCGACACTGTCCCGAGTAGAAAACGGTACCGTTTCGTTCATGCCATAGACTGAGCTGGATGAGGCATAAACGAGGTGCTCCACTTCATGATGCCGGCAGCACTCAAGCACATTGAGATACCCCATCAGGTTGGCATCGACATAGGCATGAGGGTTGTCCAGCGAATAGCGCACCCCTGCCTGGGCGGCGAGATGGATGACCCTGTCAAAGCTATGCTGTGAAAACAGTCCCGTCATGCCCTCCCGATCACAGAGGTCCAGTCTGACGAAATGAATATCCTCATACTCCGCCAGAACATTCAGTCGTGCCTGCTTGAGTGACACATCGTAATAATCATTGAGGTTATCGATCCCGATGATCGTGTGCCCCCTCCCGGAAAGCTGCCTAGCTAACGAAAAGCCAATGAAACCTGCCATGCCTGTGATCAATAGTTTCATCTTAACTCCCCTGATGAGGACCGTTATAACCCTGATAATGTGGTATGACAGGCGCTTCCAAGCCTAACTTGAGGCACTGGTCAGACAACCTGACAAAGAACCTCCCGCCAACCAAGAAATGAGCTGTCACGGAAAGAAAACATTATAAAAAGATTAATCTTCTAATGCCTTTTCATGCCACGAACGATTATGCGGAGGCTCACCAACGGCCGAATTTACAATACTTACATCATTAGCACCCTACTGCTAATCGCTGCTTTCTCATCCCGCGATAGACTAGAAAAACCATCTTGGGAAGATTGCTTACGTCATTTATCATAATACAACATAAGTTAACATCGCAACACAAAACAATACGCCTCGAGAGGCTCATGCAGCAGCAGACACCCGGAGGGAGTCTTTTGTGTAGCCTGCTACCGGATAATTAACAACATAATTATAAAAGTGCGACCCGCAAAAAAGATGATCGCATTAAGACACAGGGATGAAGGTGAAATAATGTATAAATCAATTGATTACATTTTCAGGTTGCCTCGTGTATACAAGCGACTCATCCAGGTATTGGTTGACTCTACCTCCCTGACGCTGAGCTTCTTGTTGGCGATGCTGATAAAGTTCGAACATTGGGACAAGGTACTGGATAGGGAAACCTGGCTGGCATTCTTTATTACCCTCCCCATCAGTATCTACTATTTCGTCAGACTAGGGTTTTATCGCGCGGTCATTCGATATATTAATCAACGCGCCCTAAAAACCATCGTGCAAGGACTGGTCGCTACGACGCTGACACTTATCGCCGTCAGTTTCGCATTGGGGACGCCATCTCCCATCACCATTTCCGTGGTCTTTTTCCTGCTGGCATTCGTGAGTATTGGCGGTATCCGTTACCTGCTTCGCTCAGCCTACAGAAGGGCAAGCATCAAGAACCGAACACGTGTCGTGATATACGGCGCCGGAGCCGCCGGGGCCCACCTGGTCAATTCACTGAAACATAGCGATCAACATGTCCCGGTGGCCTTCGTGGATGACTGGCGAGGTATGCATGGCACAAATGTCGAGGGACTGGAAGTGTACTCCCCGGCGCAGGTGGGCCAGCTTATCAATGACTACGGCGTAGAGCAGATCCTATTGGCGATTCCCAGCGCGACTAGGGCGAGGAGACGGGCCATCCTGAATGCTCTAGAGCCACTGATGATCCCCGTGCAAACCGTGCCGGGTACGGCCGACATCGTCGCCGGACGCGCGAGAATCAACGACATCCGCAACGTGACCGTCGAGGATCTGCTGGGACGCGATCCCGTGCCACCGCAGCCGTTACTGATGCAGGCCAACATCCTGGGCAAGGTCGTGATGGTGACTGGAGCAGGCGGCTCGATAGGTTCCGAGCTGAGCCGGCAGATTCTACTTCAGCAGCCGCGCCAGCTGCTGCTGCTGGATGTCTGTGAGTATGCCCTTTACCAGGTGGAGCAAGAAATCAAGGCACTTGCTGAACGCCATCATCTCGATATTTCCATCAAGGCACTGCTGGTGTCCGTCCAGCACCGTCCACGTCTCACGCTTTTCATGCGCAGCTTTGGTGTGCAGACGCTCTATCATGCCGCTGCCTACAAGCACGTGCCGATGGTGGAACACAACATGGCCGAAGGCATCCGTAATAATGTTTTCGGCACGCTGAAGACCGCGCAGGCGGCTATCGATTGCGGCGTTGAAACCTTCGTTTTGATCTCGACAGACAAGGCCGTGCGGCCCACCAATGTCATGGGCACGACTAAGCGCCTTGCAGAGCTCATCTGCCAGGCCCTGTCCAGTGAGCAGGTCAAGACGCGTTTTTGCATGGTCAGATTTGGCAATGTCCTGGGCTCATCCGGATCCGTTGTGCCTTTGTTCAGGCGCCAGATACGCGATGGCGGACCGATTACGGTGACCCACCCCAATATAACGCGCTACTTCATGACCATCCCCGAAGCCGCTCAATTGGTGATTCAGGCAGGTGCAATGGGTAGCGGGGGTAATGTGTTTGTTCTGGACATGGGTGAACCGATCAAAATTGCCGATTTGGCAAAGCAAATGGTCCGCCTCTCGGGATTGGAGTTGATCACCGAGGACAGCGCAGATGGCGACATCGCTATCCACTATAGCGGCCTGCGCCCAGGAGAAAAGCTCTATGAGGAGCTGCTGGTCGGCACCAACACCACATCGACGGCACATCCACGCATCATGACTGCATGGGAAACCAGCTGGGAATGGCCGCGCCTAGAAGAATACCTTCGTCGTTTGCATAACGCTGTAGCCAAGGTCCAGCACGAAGCTATCAGACAACTGTTGCTGGAAGCCCCCATCGCTTACCACCCCAACCACCCTATTTCCGACCTACTTTGGCTTCAACAATACGGGGATGCAAAGACACATCAGCCCAATGAGGCTCCAGTCGTTGACAGGGAAAGGCATCAAGTAAGCCAAAGAGCCGCCACCCCATCATCAATAGCCCCAAAGGTGCTGTCAGCTCAACTCAACCTCTCGACCGCGGCCCTGGCCAAGGACAGCCACTTCTGATTATCACAAGGACAATGGATCATGGACCTGACCCTGAAGTTGGACTCTATTCGTATTGGCGTGATTGGACTGGGCTATGTGGGCTTGCCTCTGGCCGTGGAATTCGGCAAGCGTTACCCGACGCTGGGCTTCGACATCAATACCCATCGCATCCTGCAGCTCACCGATGGCATCGACACCACCCGAGAAGTCTCATTCGATGAGCTCAGATGCGCAAAACAGCTCGACTTCAGTGATGATGTCGAGCGACTGCAGGAATGCAATGTCTATATAGTCACGGTTCCAACACCGATCGACGCACAGCACTGCCCGGATCTGACGCCCTTGCGCAAGGCCAGCCAGACGGTGGCTCACGTCATTTCGCCAGGCAATGTCGTCATCTATGAGTCGACCGTCTATCCGGGCGCCACCGAAGAGGAATGCATTCCTGTCATCGAACAAGGCTCGGGGCTGGTCTTCAATCGCGACTTTTTCGCCGGCTATAGCCCAGAGCGCATCAATCCAGGCGACAAGGAACATCGTGTCACCTCGATCAGGAAGGTGACCTCAGGCTCGACTCCCGTTGCGGCAACCTTCGTCGACGCCCTCTATGCATCGGTCATTGTGGCGGGCACCTTCAAAGCCAGTTCAATGAGGGTCGCGGAGGCCGCCAAGGTCATCGAGAACACTCAGCGCGATGTGAACATCGCACTGATCAACGAGCTGGCCATGATCTTTAGCCGCTTGGGAATTGATACCGAAGAAGTCCTGCTGGCAGCGGGAACCAAGTGGAATTTTCTTCCCTTCCGGCCAGGGTTAGTGGGCGGGCACTGCATCGGTGTCGACCCCTATTATCTGACGCACAAGGCCCAACAGGTGGGCTATCACCCGGAAGTCATCCTGTCAGGCCGACGTATCAATGATGGTATGGGCGCCTATGTGGCTGGCCAGTTGGTCAAGCAGATGATTAAGGAAAGGATCCACGTGCAAGGCGCACGGGTGCTGATCCTGGGCCTGACGTTCAAGGAGAACTGCCCGGACCTGCGCAATACACGTGTCACCGATATCATTCGCGAACTGGGGGACTTCAATGTCATGGTTGATGTCCTAGACCCTCATGCCGATCGTGACGAAGCCCAGCGTGCCTATGCGATCCGCCCCGTCGAGCGGCCGGATGAAGGGAGCTATGATGCGATGATACTGGCAGTCGCCCACGATGAATTCCGCGACTATGGCATTGACCGTATACGCTCCTGGGGCAAACCCAACCACGTGCTGTTCGATCTGAAGTACCTGCTGGGGAATGGCGAGGCCGACTTACGCCTCTAACCCGGACACACTTGAATCCAGAACATAAAACAACGCCCCCGGCCAAGGTATCTCTCGGTCGGGGGCGTTTCATGTATATGCTGGCCTCGTATATCTGCGCTCTGCAAAGATCAGCCCGCAGCTAGAGCCATTACCTCCTGTAACGCCAGGCAAGTGCGTTCGATCTCCTCCGGGGTCAACGTAGGATGGACCAGAAACATGATGCTGGTCTTCCCCAGTTCGGCTGCAACCGGCAAGGCATGAGCTGGCCGCCACCCCGTGTCATCGAAGGCCTTTTCGCGATACACCTCGGAACAACTCCCCCCCAGACACGGAACTCCCCGCTGTTGTATTTCGTCGATGATCCGATCACGATCCCACCCTGGCCGCAGCGACAGCGGATCAATAAACACATAGGCCTTGTAAGCGGCGTGTCCGACATGCCCTGGCAACTCAGGCACCCGCAGGCCACAGGCTCTCGCCGCCTGCCAAATCCGCTCCAGATTGTCACGACGCTGCCGTGTCCAGTCCGGCATCCGGCGCAGCTGCAGCCGGCCAATGGCCGCCTGCATCTCGGTCAGGCGCCAGTTGGTGCCGAAGGATTCATGCAGCCAGCGAAAACCCGGCGGATGCTCCCGCTCGTAGACCGCCTCCCAACTCTTGCCATGATCCTTGTAGGCCCACATCCGTTGCCACAGAGACCGGTCATTGGTGGTGACCATGCCCCCCTCCCCGCCGGTAGACATGATCTTGTCCTGACAGAAGGACCAGGCGCCGACATGCCCGATCCCACCAACACTGCGCGCGCGCCAGGTAGCCCCATGCGCTTGAGCACAGTCCTCGATCAAATAGAGACCGCGGCTTTCTGCGAGCGACATCAGACCGTCCATGTCACAGGGCCAGCCAGCCAAGTGCACCGCGATAATGGCTTTGGTGCGCGACGTAATCAAAGGCACGACGGTGTTAGGCGTAATGTTCTGAGAGTCGCGATCGACATCCGCGAAGACAGGCACTGCACCAGCGGTGACGATGGAGGACACCGACGCCATGAAGGTTCGAGAAGTGACCACCACTTCATCGCCCACACCGATTCCCAGCGCCTTCATCGCCAGGTCCAGGGCCGTGGTGCCGTTGGAAACAGCAACGGCGTATTCGGTACCCGCAAAGCGAGCAAACTCGCTTTCGAATAAACGCCCTTCATTACCGGTCCAGTAGTTCACCTTGTTGGAAAGTATCACCTGCCTGACGATATCGGCTTCTTCGTCAGTGAAAGCAGGCCAGGGAGAAAATGAGGGAGTAGTCATAATTTCACCTTCACATCACTAAGTAACTCACCCACATAAGGTCCTGAAGATAATCTTCAAGTCATAAATAAATGTCCAATTTTGGACATAATCCATATTTATCATGACTTTATCTGGATAGATTACTTCACGATTATAACGCTCAGGATCACTCTTGTCAGCCAGGAGTGATTCTTCGTCTCGGTATTTCAACGTCGCAGGACCTGTAATACCGGGACGAACGCTCAATATAATTGCCTTTTCCCCAGTCAGCGTATTGGCGAACCCTGGAACATCTGGCCGAGGTCCCACAAAACTCATGTCTCCGACAAAGACGTTCCACAACTGAGGAAGCTCATCAACCTTTGTCTTCCTGAGCCATCTCCCAAAACGTGTAATGCGGGGGTCTTTGGCTGTCGTGACAGTAGAGTCAAATCCAGAGATTCTTTTCATTGTCTTTATCTTGTATAAGTGAAATATTTTCCCATGTCGCCCTATCCTCCTTTGCCTGAAAATGCCATTGCTTCTTGTATCCAGGCACGAGAAAAGATAAAACAGCAAGATCAGCTCACTCAACAAAAGCAAACCAGCTAAGGACAGAGTTACATCAAATAAGCGCTTTAACATCCTTTGGTGCTCTTGCGATATACCCATGTGAATATGCACCCAAAAATAAGACACAAAAAAGTTAAGAACTACAAAAAAGACCGCCTTATTTCTTCTTGGCATAAAACAGCACGCCCCTTGGCGAGAATCGGAGCACGACAAGCACGCAATGCGTCAAGTACACAACGAAAAGGGTATAAAAGAGAGACGATAAAATAAAACCAAGGAGAGTAAACCAGCTCAAGCTTTGAATAAAACTTCTCAAAACCAAACCTACGAATAAGAAAGTCTTGGAAATTAGTTTCATGGTATATCGAACGACAACCATCAGAAACATGCTTCATATTTCTTGTATTTAAATAATATTCTAACATAAAATTAATTAACGCATAGCTGGAGCCAAGCCTTAAGTACTCAGGATCATACCAGATACTCTCCCAAAACACTGCATTATCTTGAATATGGTTTTCGGAAAAGGCGATCATTTTCTCTTCTACGAAGACACCAACATACTCTACAGTTCCATAAAATGCGCCTGCAGCCGTAAGCCTGCGAGAAAATTCAGCGCGACTAGGAAGGAAGGCTGAATTTCCATACCGTACCACAGCAGCTTCACAGACTGCATACCCCTGCTCTTGCATTTCGTCTAGAGAAACCGGCCTAACAATAAGATTCTTTATAGCCCGGCGAATGTTGCTGCGTGTTTTTTTGCTGCATTGTTGCATTGAATAAGGTGCCTGACGCACAACATACCACCAACTTGCTTCATCATTTTGACCAAAACTGCTATTCCATCTCGCGAAGGGCGACTTCGAATATTTCATTGCTTTTTTTGCAGTGAATTCATCGATCGTCGGTGTGACATGCGGCAGATAAGCTGGAACAATAAAACCATTGTACTTATGCCAAAAAATATTATTGGAAAGAAATACTTCTTCGCCAGAACTCTGCAAAAACATTGCATATTGATTATCAATCATACTACCACCTTTTATTCAGGAGATTCATTCAATAACGAAAGGCCTCATCAAAGTTGGCTCTTTGAAGTAGCAGATCAATAGTCTCCTCTTTCCTTAACAGTCATAGGGCCACAGTCCTAACTCACATGTAATGTGTAATGAAAAATGAAGCAGTCTTCGAGAGAGAGGTTGATTTGAAATATAGTTCACATGAGACCACCGAAGCAACCTCGCATATGAGAAGTTTAAAATGCTTTCACTCAGCCATACGGCGTTAAATATCAGATCGTGCGTAAAATACAGGACAACACCCTAAAACTTCGCTTCCGGTGTGATTTTTCCTTATTAATCATTTTTTCGTCGACTTTCTCAAGCAGAGGCAGGGCAATGCCATCAAAGACTATTCTCACCATAAAAACCTTGAAGTTTTTCAACCTCAGCAGCGCCCAGGTGGTTACAGGTTCGTAAGAGAAGTCCCATTTGAATAAGAAGATCTTCGTTGACTTTATGTACGTCGTACTTTGTCTCTGCAATCTCTCGCGATATTCTTCCCATTGTATTTATCAGATCAGGACGACCGATGAGCTGCTGCATGGCATCGGCTAGCAGAGTGGCATTACGAACCGCAACTAGGAGACCGTTACTCCCATCAGTAACTGTGTCACGACACCCAGGTGCGTCGCTGGTAATGATGGCTCTGCCCATGGCCATGGCTTCAAGTACCGTACGAGGTGTACCTTCGCGATAAGAGGGTAATACATAAACATGACAAGCGGCGATAGCGGGTCGCACATCATCGAGACACCCAAGATAATCGACCGTGCCGTCAGCGATCCAAGTATCTAGTTCCTGCTGAGATATGGCATCTGGGTTGTCATCGATCCAACCGGCCAAGGAGAAAGCCACCTCTGGATTGTCCTGGCGTACCTGTCGGGCAGCCTTAACATACTCGCGTACACCCTTGTCCCCAAGCAGGCGAGCGATCAGCAGGAATCTCACCGGCCCCTTTGCCTGTGGCGCCACAGCGTACTGGACCAAGTCGACTCCCGAGCCGTTGACGACATGCGAGGGTGTCTTCACTGGGAGAATTTTCAGTTGGCGGAAGAGTTCCTGGTCATCGTGGTTCTGGAAGAACACCTTGTGGGCCCCAGCCAGTGACAACCGATACAGGAACCGCACGATCATCAGCAACCCCTTCCGCTTGCTTATCATTTTTATCGACTGGCCTGAACTGAATGCATAGCCCAGCCCAGTGACCAACACGAACCGCCTGGGGACTTGGCACAGCCAAGCACTGAGGGTTCCATAGATCACCGGTTTAATGGTGTAACCCATGACAACATCTGGCTGAATACTGCGCATCAGGCGGTAGAGATTGCCGAGTGTCTTGAGGTCGGCCAACGGGTTTATCCCCGTGCGTTGCATCGGGATGTCATGAACGATGATCCCCCTGGACTCCAAATGCTCACGAACCGCACTGCCCGTACGAATGTCAGGGCATGCGACATGCACCTCATATCCATTTTCGCGCAATGCATCGAGCAGTTGGCCACGGAAAGTGACGAGGGAATCAGGAAAACTGGCAATCATCAGGAATCGTTTCATCTTCCCCCCTGCCCTTTGTTCGTAGCGATTGTAGTTAATTATGCCGAGTATGCAGAAGCTAGGCGGGCATGTAGCAGGAACAACAACCAAGATCAGGTAACTATGGATAATAAATAAAAAAATTTACGACACAAGCCAACATAGACTACCACATGAAAAAATAACTCGATTTAAAATCCTGAATTCAAGCATAGCTTTTCTTTGCGCCATATTCTGACCAAACTATAGCCAAGAAGATCCAAAACAATGTCGTTCTCAGGCCCATATGGGTCAATGAGTAAACAATGGGCCCTGATACGACGAACCAGATGGGTGGTGGAGAACTACGCAAAACGGAATAAAGAAGAGCCATAAATAACGCGATACCAGGAACCCCATATGCAAACAACAAATTACCAAGGCTTGAATGTATTTCGTTTTTATCATATGGATAAAATCGATCAAGATGGCCTTCACCTGCTCCTACAAGAGTATATTCTGGAAAAGCCAAAATGCGATCATAATTCCTCTCTTCTCCTATAGAATCAAATTTCCCCTCTGCCACAACCGACCTACTATAAATATTTTCAGATATTCTAGTCACAGCTTTATCATCAACCAGCAACGAGGTCATGAAAAGCAGCGAAAGGATAACCGAAAAACGGAAAAGCTGTTTTGGTTGTAAATTCGCCAACAAGTACCCCACCACCACCAAGAAGAAGCCTGCGATTGCTGCTAATGATGCAGCCGCAAAGATACCTAAAATGCCAGACAAAACGGCTAAAATAACAAGAGGCTTGACGAGCAATCTCATCCTGGCAAGAACCAACAAGGAAGAGATTCCTAACAAGGAAAAGAAGGCGAGCTGATTGGGATTATTAAAGAAACCAACCGCACGACCTTCTACACCTAGTGAAAGGATTACACCAACCCCAGAGGTTATTAGACCCAGGCAAATGCCCCATTCAATATAAATTTTGCTCTTAGGCCCCATCCCAAGCAAATACAAAAAACAGGATGCCACTGCAGTATTATAAACCCAGAACGCCATTGTTCTATAAAAATCGGAGGACTGGAGAACTAAAGATGAAACCAGGCAATGTACAAATACCCAGAATGCCAGCAGACCCCAGTAAATCGGAATCTTAGCCAGAGGGAGCTCCCTAGAAGTGGCTAGAGCATGAACATAAACCAAGCAAACGAGGGCCAAAAAAACATAGTCAGTAGGCTGAGCGCTTCCACTAGGATAAACATACAGAGGGCTTAAAACACTAGCAAAAACCAATGTGAACCAAATTAACCAAATCATTTTTCCACCTACCTATCTGACAAACCTTCATTCCCTGGAAAGAACCTAAAGATAGAACCTAAATTTCATTTCTATGAGAGGCAAAAAGGGAGTTATTGGAATTAACACTACTGCCTGATATGAACCCGCAACTTCTGAGGTAGCAATCCGTACAGAAGTCTTAAAGCAGGATATATCCGATACCGTATCCCGCCCTGCATCTCCGTGATTATTTTATTTTGGAGAGCTGTACTAGAAAAAAGATATTTCATTCGACGCTTATTCTCGAAAGACTGGCCAGTATGGATCCTCTTAGCTACAAGAGCGTACCCCATTTTCTGCAACTTAATGCCATGCTTTACAAGCCTAAACCAAAGCTCATAATCAAGTTGCGATTTTCTTGTTTGGCTATAACCACCTACTTCCAGAATACTCTTTCTTTGACTAATGACACTTATATGGCTGACTGGATTTCTCTTCATCAACTCCATCGACACATCATCCAAATGGTTATTAAATGGCCCGGATATGGGCGTCCAGTCAGCAAAGCCATCATCATACACAAACTCGGCATCACTATATAAAAATAGGGCTCCTGTAGCTATCAGGATGCTAACCTGGATATCAATACGTTGGGGATGTGCCAAGTCATCAGCATCCAGGTTCGCAACATATACGCCGCGCGCATTTTCAATTGCCATATTTAATGCTTTACCACGGCCAACCCCCTCTGTTGCAATAATCCTGAAGCGTGAATCCTGCCTCTCGACTTCACGCAAGTATTTCACAGAGTCATCGCTTGAGCCATCATCAACGATCACAGCTTCCCAGTTTAAATATGTCTGATTCTTAATACTTTCAATGGCTTTAGGAAGAAATGGAAAACCATTCCTTACCGTCATATAAAAACTGACAAGAGGGGTGCGCACATCATACATAATTTTATTCTCGACATGCTCTTATGTTAACGGCATCCATACATGAGATGGCTACCATCCTAAACCGACTTCAAGGAAAAGCTTAAGGCACTAGAGCAAATTTCAGAAATCTTCTTATTAGTTTCAAATAAATCACTCAACTTTATCTTGCAACCAACGTTTCTCCATCAACCTCACAAACTGCAACATTCACCTTCAACCATTCAGCGATAAAGGAGAATTTTCTCATCGCACCAATATCCAGAAGACAATTTATATTGCAGACTTTTTCCCCAAAGACTGCATTAAGAACCTCCTGATTGCTACTCAAAGAATTTTTATATATTTCTAAACAATCATGATCTAGAATAGAAAATCCTTTTTTCTTTCCAAAAGATATTTTCGCCCTAGCTTCAACGTATTCTTTCAGGCCCTTTTTATTGTCTACAGGCTGCATAATCAGGTGCGGATTAAGTAGAGGAACTCTTGCTTCAACGCCATGATGCATGGAGATATTATCCATATCCCTCAGCAACTGGTTCTTGCAGTAATCAAACGTCTCAAGCAACTTTAGCTGCATACTAGAGCAGCCCTTGTATCGCTCCATAAGCTCTGATGGCACCGACTCATAAACGCCTTTCTTAAATCGTCTATAAGACTCTCTCAATGTGTCCTTGTGCTCTTTTTTTACGAAACAGGAATCAGCCCTATAGAGAAAATAGTATGCCATGACTCCCCACTCACCCAGTATTTTTCTTCCCTCTAAAAACCTTCTCATCTTTGGAACAAGGAGAAATGAATTAGGAATACTGGCTAATATATTTATCAGCTGGTAATTTTTGAAAGAAGGATAGCCTCCGAATATCTCGTCACCGCCCAAACCAGAATATACTACCTTAAGGTGAGGAAACTCACTTTTTAAATGCTGCAAAATCCTGTGAACCTGGAGACCATCGGAGGTGGGTTGCTCCATAACCCCTGCATAAAATGCGATTTCTTCGCTGATAAAGCCTGGATGACCTTCACTAACTTTCTGGAGTGGTGAGAACTCACAACCAGCTTCTTTTAAGTCTATAAAAGATAGGTTATTCTCAACTTCACTAACTTCGCCGTCCCCATCACCTCCTCCATAAGTTACCAGTGACAATCCGGCGCCCGCTTCAATCGACTTGACCAGAAGGTAACTAGAGTCCACTCCTGAGCTTAGCAATAACGCAGCATCAACATCCCTAGTGATTAACGAGTATTTCAAATAACTTTCAGCTACTACAGGTCCCAAATCGGATGGAAAAGAGAAACTTTCCTTCTTCAAGGAGATATCTATTCCATTTAAAACAAGTGAATGGTTAGGTGGGATCTCATATATGCCTTGCCAAACGGTTTCAGGCTCTCTAATAAAACCATTTAACACATAGTCACAGCGTAAAGCATCAATATTCAGCTGCACCCTACCACCGATCCCTTTGACAAAAAACAAAATGGATTTAAGAGTGGATGACACCAGAAAAATATTCGCATCTTTATAGTAATAAAGTGGCTTTTCGCCAAAAACATCTCTACGAAAAACCACTTTTCCATTTTTTATATCGTACCATGCATAGGCATATGGACCATTCACGGAAGAATGGGCATTCGGCTTTTCCAATAAATGATCGAATAGCGCCAGAGTATCCGACCCCTTATGCGCATAATTTTCTTTATAATTATAATATTCACCATTAAATATCAGAGCGTAGTCATCAGTTACTACAGGCTGATTGGAGCCCGGATTCAAACCATTTATCGCCAGACGAGAATGACCAAAGTAAAGCCCATTTATTTTTCTTACAGCGACGTTATCTTCCCCGCGGTACCTCATTTTTTCAAGAGAGCTGGAAAACAGCACATCCAGATTGGCAGGGCCGCAACCCGCATCATCAAGTATTTTGCAAAAAAAGATGCCGCACATTTAAATCTCCCGCCGGGAAAAATAATCGATATGAAATTTATTCTGAGGAAAATTATTAGATATAATTACCAATAATAAAGCCGTAAAAACCCAAAACCAACAGATGAAGGCTATGCTACATTTTTCCTCAACGCTTTATCGTTGATGACAAAATCAATATCCGCTGCGAGTAAATCCAGGAAGACTTCACAGTGTTCCTCTGCATATTTGTGTGGACTAAAATCTTTCTCCGGAAAAACTGACGAGGTGATTATGTCATATATAAGACATCTAACATCACCTTGTGAGTACCCTTTGAAACTCAGGGCTTCCAACACATACTCATTCATTTTGGCGATATTTCTCGCATTTACCACTCCGTTTACCTGATTGTAAAAAACATCGCCGAAACATATAACGGCTTTATCATGAAATATTGCTTCTAACCCCATGCTAGAGGATATGGTTACCACTCCGCAGGAACGCTTTATCAGATCATGAGGATTCAGCTTGTGGCTAATCAGCATCACATTATGGTGCTTGACAACTTCGTCATAAAAACTTCTTTCTCTCCTACCAATAGATACCTTATGTTCTTTTACAAGCAAAACGCAATCTGCAGGTAATGACTTTGAGATAAACTCAATAATCTGCAGCTGGTTATTTATCCAACGTCCTTTTACAAGCGTTGATGCTTCTGGGTGAAAATGCAGAGGATAAATAAAATACTTCAACCCTATCTCTGAAAGTTTTTCAATATCAGCTTCGTTCTTGCTCAGGCATGAAGCATATCTTGATGCATTGATTATCCTAACCACCCTCTTCTTCACGGCACTAAAGGGATCCTGGTATGCGTGAAAGGTTGTTTTTCTATCTTTTCGAATGAGCATCTTTCCCAAGGTGAGGAAATCTTGCTTACTGGCTACCTTGAAGAACCGCCTATTCGCGACCATATATGATGGCTGAATCTTCTCCTTTAAATAACCTTCTATATAGGCATCGGCCTCAAGCATAGACTTCCCTTTGTTGCGCAAGCTTGCCGTGACGACATGGCCGTCTGGGCCATCAGACAGATACAGTCCCGTACCTATCCTGCTCCGGACGGGATACCTGAAAGGTATATCATTCTTTTTGGAGAAGAAATATAGGAACATACTTAAGAAGTCATCCAGCCCTTCTGATACTACCATTTCAATTGGCTTTAAAGAATGTATCTCTTCTACCTTTAGTGCCATTGAAATAGCGATTCGAAATACATCCTGTTTATCAAAGCGATCGAAGTTTCGCTCCGCATGGATCAAACTAGACAAGACGAAATGATACTCGCTTTCCATCCGTTTCGCCTGGCGAAGGCATTCTTCCATACTTATTTTGTTTTTGGATTCAAGAGCATCCTTAAAATACACAGCATGATCAAAAACAGATAAATCGCTGTCATCTTTGTTGCAATATGAAAAGCAAGACAAGTAAACATTCTTGCTATTAGGATCCTTTTTAAACAATTCCATACAGCTAGTAAAAAAAGACTCACTCACGGAAAGCAGGAAAAAAATATTTTTCATCCTGAAAAACTCCTCAGCTATGGAAGGCCTAGTATTCTTTCACTGGCAGGCAATTTATTACCGACCCCACCTACTGGCAGGATTTAATGGCCGGAGAAACAGTAGTGAGACGACTCAGGCTCGTTCCGCCATCCGCTTAAAAGTATCGTTACGAATTACCAGGTCTTGAAATCGCCCCTGATCAATAACTCTTCCATCCTTCATCAGATAGATACAGTCGCACTGCTTCACGGTAGCGAGGCGATGAGCAATAATGACGATCGTCTTGGTGCCTGAAAACTCATGAATGGCGTCCATAACCAGTTCCTCAGTGATGCCATCCAAGGCACTGGTTGCTTCATCCAACACCAGTACGTCGGCATCATGATACAAGGCACGGGCGATGCCGATCCGCTGTCGCTGCCCGCCAGAGAGCTGGACACCACGTTCGCCCACATCGGTTTCCAGTCCCTCGGGGAGCTCCGATATCAGTTCATCGAGATTAGCCAAATTAGCCGCACGTCTTACGCGCACGTCATTGATTGAAGACGGCGGAAGCCCAAAAGCAATATTCTCGCGAATGCTCGTATCAGAAAGGAAAATGCTTTGAGGCACCAGACCCAGACTGTTCTGCCATGCGCGTTTATTCTTAGTGGTCAGGGGCTCCCCATCGATGAGTACCTGGCCACTTGAAGGGTCGATCAACCCTAGAAGCAGGTCGATGGCAGTCGACTTCCCAGAGCCGGAGGCTCCGACAAGGCCGATCACTTGATTAGCTGTAATCTCCAGTGTCAGCCCATCTACGGCAGACGCTTGTTTGCCCGGATATTGAAAGTGGACGTCGCGGAATTCAATGGATTGCCGAGGCACCCAGCGGCCAGCTTTCTCGGGATCAGACCGCTCCTGATCAACACTGCTCACTGCACTGGCGTGCAGGTCATCTCGCATCGACTCGAATGCGGCCAGATTACCGCGCACCCGCGAAACACTGGAGTAGATCTGCTGAAAGGCCGGAAGAAGCTTGAAGCCAGCCAGCGCATACACGGAAAGCACCGGCAGGATGGTGCCCAAGTTACCTTGATGAGCAGCCAAAAGGTAAAGCACGAGGAATATCACCGCACCGAAGGCGACTAACTCCATCGCAAAGCGGGGTACCTGGCTCATCGCCAGAGTAGCTCCCTGCGCATTGGCAAAACGCTGGCTCACTTTTTCGAAACGTTCGGTAAAGACGCGCTGCCGACCTAACAGGAGTGCATCCTTGATGCCTCCAAAACCCTCTGCCATCAACTTGAATCGTAGAGCCTGAGTTTCCGATACTGTCGTTCCATTGTTGATCAAGCGACGGCGCACTGTACGGTAGAGCAGAAGATAGGCGATCATAAAAATTAGCAAGCCGACTGTCGCTACTAGCGGATCGTAAATGAACAGTGCCGTCGCCATCAGGCTTGCCATAACAGCCTTGGCATTCATATTCATCAAAGGAGTTATTACAGATACCGTAATACGCTGACACTCCTGAGCAATTTGTTTGGACAATTGACTGCTGCTGCCATTAGCGTGAAATAGCCAGGGCTGATACATGTAATGTTTAAACAAACGACTCGAAAGTTCCGCCCCTACACGATGACCGAACATTTCGAGTTGCCAGGTGGTAACTATCGATATCAGCGTAGTAATACTAAGAAGTAATAATACACCAATACCAAGCCAGAAGATAAAATCAGAAGGGGAAGAAGCCCCGCTGGAACGGTAGATTTCAGCCAATATGGAGTCCCCTTCGAGCCTGCTCATGTCACCAACCAAGGCCATAAAAGGCCCAACGGAAATGACACCTGCCAGCTCAGAGAAGGACATAAAAACTACCATGACCTGCATGACAAGGAGTTTATCTCGCTGCTCTTTGTTCAACAGGGAATACAGTTCTTTTATACTTTTGAACATTTTACTCATTCCCAATAAAGGATTGAAAGCCACTTAAAAAATACAGCGATACTTGCAAAACACCTATAAACAAGTGACTAATCAATAGTTTAGATGAGACTCAAGACTTATCGACAAGGCGAGAAAAATCAGGTCAGTTCCAGCAGTCCATGACGAACCCATTTTGCGAGATAATTCTCGACCATCGTTAATGGCAAACCAACTCTCTCCGCCAGAATATTGATGCTCGTAGGCCTAGTCAGGGTAGGAATTGTGTCCATCAATAGTCGCATGCGACGGCGCTGTTCGTCAGGCATATCGCCAAAGGCGACCTGTCCCGGATCAATGTAGAGATCATACTCGGGGTTGGAAAGGCAAATGTTTCCTGAGAAACGCTTGCGCACGATAGAACTCGACTCCAAGGTCTCGACAGCATCCAGTAGTACCTTCACGGCCTCTTCCAACCTTTCGGGTCGCATTAAGTCCAGATTATCGCGATCGGTATGATATTCGGGATACGGGAAGCGTGATAATGATGCCATGGGAATGCCATAGGCTTCCCAGATGTACTCGTCGTTAAGTAACTCGCTTTCAAATTCGCCAGTATGATGTTCACAGTCATTCGCTACTAGCGACTCGGCCACTGCTAACTCTATATTGGACTCTCGATGACGAGAATGCTGAAGGGCAAGCTCGGTAGGTGAACCTAGCATTTCCAGCATGACCCCTTCTAGCAAGTGCTCTTTCTCGGCACTCGCTAGGTGGCCAAGATAATACTCATTGCCGATGATTCCTGGTGCCAGTACCAGTCGGTAGCTGAAGTTGGTCTTTTCCTGACGCCGGCGTAATGCCTCAAACAGGGACACTCCCACCGCTACACCGGATAGGCCGTCGTTAGCCACACCGGGGTGGTCCAAGTTGGCAGCAAAAATGATAGTTTCAGGGGACTTCCCCTCGAGAGTGTAATCTATCACCCGCAGCGTTCCCGGCGCCTCTTCAGTCTCGATCAGAACATCGTACTCCCCTTCCTGTAGGCCGTCGTAGAAGGTTTTTGGCACACAGAACCCCCAGTCTCGCTGCCAACTACGAAAGAGCTGACGGAAGTGGAAAGGGACAGCATCGGGGTAACGGTGATCATAATGGAGGTGGCGCCGCAGTTCCTCGCGATCCACGGTGCCACTGAAAGAGGTGGAGAGAGCCATGACGGCCAGCGGATGTCCGCTCTCGTAGATCGTTTTTCCCTGATAATCAATTCTAGCGGCTTTGATATCCCATTTATTGGGAATCACCCAACCATTATAGTTATTATCAGCAGAATAGGTATGTTCTCGAAATGGCAGAATGTCCTGCATGTAGCGAATGGTATCGTCAAAGTCGCTGGAGCAAACCACGCGATTGAGCGGCGTCAGGTCGGATAGCAGTTTCATCATGTCAGTCATGGGAAGTCCTGTTACGACGACTTATATGAGTTTACGCCTCGAGTTGATGGCCATCGCTGGCAGGCGCACTGTGAACGGAATAGACATCAAGCGAACTGGGTAAGTCGTTAGTGTCCAACCTTGGCAGGCAAAGAGGGTCTGTTAGAGCTAGATCTGCCACACCCACGTCAACAGTCAACCCCAGTGCACAGCCCTTTTCCCGTAAAAGCGCCAGTAGGGCATTGTTATAGCCGCCGTAGGGATAGCACATGACCCAATCATGTTGTGGCACACCAATATCACCCATGAATTCCAGGCTGGTCTCAACTTCACTCCGCTGTTCGTCGGCACTAAGCGTATTCAGCCACAGATGCTGATCACCGTGACTGCCAATGAACATGCCGGCGTCAAGCAATTCACGCAGCTGGGTATCATCCATGTACAGCTCTGCGGCAAAGTCGCGCTCGTCATTGGTCACGAATTGACGAAACAGGCGATCAATGAGAGGCCCGCGCATCGGCGCCGGCAGTCCCTTCTGTAGGATGCGCTTGATGAAGGTCACGTCGGCACTGTCATAGCGGCTTTCTCTTGAAAAGGCATCAAAGCATTCCGCATTGCCGGGCAAACCGTATTCATTGCGGTGAGCATCCATGACGGCAAATATCTCGGCGATCAGCCGCTGTGGATTGGTGCTACTGGCAAGGGTGAAGTGAATCTTGTTGACGTCCAACACGCGCCCTTCACGCACCGCGCAAGCGGGAGGAAAGAAACTCCCTTGCACGCCACGCTCAACGAGCAGCGGCAAGACATGCTCGTAGTGATCCCGATAGCCATCGTCAAAGGTAAGCAGGATGGCTTGCTCCGGCAGCCTGGCCTCACCGCGGGTTGCGGCAATGACGTCTTGCATGTTCACTACTGTGTAATGACGCTGTATGTAATCAAGCTGGCCACGAAAATTCTCCGATTCAAGAGCCTTGAGATCGGGATAGCGGGACTCTTTCAAGGGGCGGACATAGTGATACATCACGATGGTAAGATTATTCGCCATGATCGTCGCTACCTAGTCTTCTGTATGTATTGTTATCAATATCTTTTGTGAGCTACCAGGCGCTGAGTCCGCCATCGACATACAGGCACTGACCGGTGACGTATCGCGAGGCGTCCGAGGCCAGGAAGATGAGGGCTCCCACTAGATCGTCGGGCTGCCCCATCCGCCCCATCGGTACTCGCTGGGAGTAGCGATCGACGAATGCCGCGTTCTGACCGCTTTGCACTCCACCAGGAATCAGGGTGTTGACCCGGATACCGTGTGACGCCCAATTAGTGGCCAGATACCGCGCCAGCCCAGACACTCCTGCCTTTGAAGCGGCATAGACAGGCGGCGTGTTAATGGCGATTCCCAGGTATTCAGACCCCTGATAAATGCGTGGGTCACTGCCTAACTGGCCATAGATGGAGCCAGTATGGATGATGCTCCCCCCCCTACCCTGCTCAATCATGCGGCGACCCACACTGCGCGACACCAGGAATACTCCATCCAGATTAACGGCCATTATCTTTCTCCATTCCGCCAGACTGTATTCTTCTACCGGTGTGAAGAAGGCCCCGAGATCATCGGACTTGCTGGCCGCATTATTGTGAAGAATATCGATGGCACCGAAGTGCTCCAACGTGCTAGTGACTAGTGCTTCCACCGAAGCCTCGTCGCTGACATCACAGGGCAGGCCGATACAACGCACGCCCGTATCCCGTCCTAGCTCAGCCGCATATCGCTCCGCAGACTCTCCATCCAGGTCGGCCACCACCACATTGGCACCAAATTCCGCCAGAGCTTGGCAGAAATGCTGCCCCAGAATGCCGAGTCCACCTGTCACGATTGCTACACGTCCCTTGAGATCAAACAGGTCATAAAAGGTTGTCGAATCCACCTAATGACACCTCCTTTCGGTTCTGAAGCGCTAATTTTCCAGCGATCAATGTACGAATGACGTCGACTGTCTCCACAGCGGGAATCGCGGGATGTCCATCTACTATCTGCCGCCAGAAAGCCCAGAGCGTGCGGCGAAACATCGAGAAGTTGTCAGTAATATCGAAACAGCTGATATGGTGGCTACTCATCAGTTCTACGCGAAACATCGCCGGCACCTGTCCGAGTGCATCTATGTGGACCGGCACACCGTCCCCCATCACCACGATCAAGGAGTCATGGGCGGCCGGCAGGGCGCTTACTGATATCGGACGTGATGGCATCAACGGTAGGATGGCGTCCAGAAGATGCACGCCATAGCGCTCCCAATCGTTGACGATGGTTCCGCGAACCAGTCTCATCTCGCCATGATCGATCTGTCCTGCTCGCCATGCGTCCAATTCCTTGGCATAGCGCATTCCCGAGCAGGACATAAGCAAGCCGCTCTCAAGGTAAGGCGTGAACCAGCGCAACTCGTCGAGATCCAGTGTCAGAGGTTTATCGATAAATACGGGTATACCGGCTTCCAGAAAGGGCATGGCCAGGGGGCGGTGGGAGGCATGATCGTCCCGAGCGATGATCACCGCGTCTACTACACCGAGCATATCGGTGGGTGACGAGACGGCATGCGAAATGCTTGTGGCCCTGCATAGGGCCGCCGTCTGTTCGGCGTCCTGGGTCCAGGCATGGGTGACGCGCAGATCGCCCACGCCGAATTCCGATCCATGGCGGCGACGTACGTAGTCATAGATGCCTGGCCAGCCGGAATGACGCATCCCATTGTCTGAGTAACCATTGATAATCGCGGAGAAAGAGAACGGATGGCCGTTACCATCACTCATTCCCAGCATGCCGACACGCGTGACCATGGAGCGTAAGCCTCTAAATTAAGGGCAGGAGTTGGGTATCACGAGATTCAATAGACAGAATGGACTTAGGTCAGGAGACGCACGTTCTCACGCGCCATACCGGCGAGCCGAAGCGCCCTGCTGCGCAAGCGTCTTCTGAGCCCTTCTCCCGCCTGCAGGTGTGCTTTGACCTCTGCCATCAGATCGTCAAACTGATCCTCGATCGCGAATGGATCGAAGGCGCTCTGCTGCATGTCCGCCTGCTTGAGAAAGGCATCCATTTTGACAGTATGCCGATTCAGGGCGATGACCGGTGTACCGCCGCTATGTGCAAAGATGCTGGGATGCCAGCGAGCGCCAATGTAAACCTGGGCATTCCCCATCAGATTTACCGCCGATTGGATAGGCAAATTGACACCGGCCAAAGGCAGGTCGAGGCGTTCAGCAACGGGCTCCATGATGCGCAGATCCTTGCCCGATGAAGCGGTAAGAATGACCTGCCCGACACATGCCTGCAGCGCTCGACATAGTTTGCTGAAGCTCGGTACCGCATCGAACCCCGGCTTGAGTCCACGAAAATACACCGAACCTCCACCGATGCAGGCATAAGGAGCCTGCGGATCGAAGGCTCCACCGCGCAAGATATCGCCTTCGTTCTCATCCTGAGACGATTCCTGAGGTGATCCCAGCCGAGACCACCATTCTGTGCCTTGTGGTTGGTACAGATAGGCGGCATCAGACGCTACGCGACCCAGCCCGCGGGAACAGGCCAACGCCGAGTCTGGCTCGCGAAACACGATGTCATCCAACAACGGATAGACATGGTCGGCGATTTCCCTCAATACCGGGTCGTTCATCACAATACTGTGGTTTACTATCGCCGTTGGCTTGCCGAAAAAGCGCTTTGCCAGATAGGCGATGAAGTAGATCATGCGACTTTGCCGGGTACAGTCATAGATGCAGCCTTCGCCGCTGACTAGCACGACGTCACTAATGGCCAGAGCGGTATATATTTCCGGAAAGATGACGCCATCCATGACCTCGCGGGCTCTAGACTCAAACTCTTGCCAACGGCTCGGCGCGACATCTTCCACCTGCCCTGATAGAACCTCAGCGTCTCGAACTGACGCAATATCCTCCGTCTGCGCAATGCCAATACGGTACTGATACAGCGTCGATTCGACCTGCCCGCCTGCTTCATGAATCAGCTCGCGAAGCGCCAAAGAGGTCGCTCGAGCGCCCCAATTCGGGTCATCGGAGGTATCGTTGACCAGACATACTTTCATCGCGTCTCCCACCTTCCCTTCTCGTGGCTCACCCTTGATGCACCGATTCACCAGATCGCCCAGCCACCGTCGACACACAGGTTCTGTCCCGTCATGTAAGCACCGGCATCACTTGCCAGCAGCGCTACGACTCCCTTCAGATCCTCTGGCTCTCCTAGGCGACCTGCGGGGGCCTTGCTCTTCAAGCGCTCCATGAAGGCCTGGTTATCCTGGGTTATGGCATGCGGGAAGGCCCCCGGACTGATTGCGTTGACACGTATGGCATCAGGCGAGAGAAAACTGGCCAGGTAGCGAGTGAATTGCAGGACACCGGCCTTGGCCGCGCCATAGCTGGGCGGGTTGGCATGGTCAGTGCCTTCATAAAGGCGGTAGTCGGGAGCCACATGACCATACATGGACGAGATGTTGATGATGCTGCCAGCACTGGCTTTTAGCAGGGGGTGGCACTGTTTCACCATCCGGAATACTGAATTCAGACTGATGTCCACATCGTAGTACCAGTCATCTTCATCAATGCTCTGCCAGCTGTTCTTGCGGCCCGACCAGGCATTGTTGACCAGGATATTCAGACCGCCGCAAGTGTCTTGCAAATACTCTACGCAGCGGGCTACCGACTCCCGGTCGGTAACATCGAGTGCGATTCCCCGGTGCTGCGCGGCTGGCCAACGATCACACCACCCAGCCGCGATCGCCTTGCACCGTTCGGCATCACGGCTGGCAATCACTACGTTGGCCCCTAGCTCGGCAAGCGCCTCACCCATGGCGAGCCCAAGATGACCGGCACCACCACTGATTAGTGCAGTGCGTCCCTCAAGATTGAGTAAGTCATGCAGAGATCTGTTCATCCTGGCTCTCCCTGGTGATGAATTCCGCGATAAGAAAATCCTGTTCGTTATCGATGTCCAATGATGCCCTTCCATCGACAATCACAGCCCCGGTCCGCCCGAACAGCATGCCCCGCGTCGCTTTTGCGAGCGTGTCGAGGCGGAAGGCATAAACCTCGCCGCTGAGCTGAAAGGCCTCCGGCAATTGCTGCCGCGGTAACCAGGGCACGCTGCCCTCTACGAAGGTTTCCGGCATCCCGTCATGGATGCGCCAAGCCCGGTGCGGGTTCAGGTCGGCAAGCTTGAACGTTGCCACCGAGTCCAACCCATCTTGATGTAAGCGTTGCAGGCAGGACTGCACATCGATACCGCGGCGCAGGGGTGCCGTCGGCTCCAATAGGAGTGCATAGGCCGCGTCCTCACCTTCTTGATGAAGGCGATGCGCGAGATCACGCACAGCATCCAGGACCAAGGCGGTATCAGTTGCCAACTCGGGAGGGCGAGAAACGGCCTCAGCGCCATATTGGCGTGCAACGGCGGCAATTTCTTCGCTGTCCGTGGATACAATGACCCGATCCACTTCCTCGAGGCTCAAGGCCAACTCAATGGTCCAGGCAATCAATGGCCTGCCATTGAGATCACGTAGGTTCTTCCCAGGGATGGTCTTGCTGCCGCCGCGAGCCGGGATCATGGCCACGACGCGTTGGCTTTCAATCATTGCGTTCACCTTCAAACAAAGGACATGCAGAGGCTGTCACGGAGAGGCATCAAGCGCGTAGCTGCGCCATGGTTTCGCAGTACTGTTGCCATTCACCGGTATCCAACCAGGCCTTGTCGCTAATGGGGTAAACGCCGACACGTCCACCCCGCTCTTTGACGTCCTGGATCAAATCGGTGAGGTGGTAAAACTGATTCTCGGGAATCAGATTGAGAACCGAGGACTTGAGCACATAAAGTCCGGTGTTAACCAGGAAGTTGTAATGGGGCTTTTCCCGCATCTCGCAGAGCTGGCCGTTATCGACAATGTCACAGATGCCATAAGGAATATCGTAATGGCGCAGTGACACAACCATGGTGATGTCGTTATTCTCCTGGCCGTGATGTGCCATCAGGGCATGGTAGTCAGCCTTGATAATGACATCGCAATTGGTCACGATAAGATCGCCTTCAAAGCGACCAATCAGTGCATGCAAGCCACCCCCCGTCCCCAGTGGCTTTTCCTCATGGATATAGCTAATGCGATAGGACGGTTCAAGTTCCTCGAAATAGGCCTGAATCAACTTCGACTTGTAATTGACCGACAGATAAAAATCATCGACACCACACTGGACGAATGAGTCGATGATCATCTCGATAGCGGTCTTTTCTCCGACCGGAATCAGCGGCTTGGGCAATACGCTGGTGAAAGGAGCAAGCCGAGAGCCTTTCCCACCGGCCATGACGACAACCGGTAACGCGAGGGGCTCCTGCTTCTTGATGCTACCTTCCTTTTGGAAGAGGTCTTCCCAGAATAAAACATCGATGATGCAATTATCGTCATCCAGCACTGGCACCGATGTGATCTTGTGCGTCGACATGGCACTTTCGATATCAGCCATTCGATAGCCTTCACGCGCAGAATAGGGAATGTGATTGCACACATCGCCGACCTGCCCTTCCAGGTCTCCACCACCCAGAATCCAACGCCGCACGTCACCATCTGTTAGTGTCCCACGCAACTGGCCTTCCTCATTGGTGACGTAGAGAATCTTACGCCGGGTCTCTTCCAGTTGGTGTAACGCCGCAAGGACCTTGCGATGCTCATCAATCAAAAGTGAGTCGAACATCGTATAACCTCCCCTCATTCGTTCCCGGCTGCCATAGCGGCATCGATAAATCCTTTTTTGGTCACCCCGGTATCAAGAGGAACAACCTTCAAGGTTTCTTTTATCCGTCGCGAGGTCCAACCATCGCCGTAGCGATCATAGGGATTTTGCAGATGGATGAGTTGCGCTCGAAATTCGGGGCTCAGGGCAAGGGCAATGCCCCGACGAATCTCGTCGACTCGATTGTCCACTGATATGACATTGGCGGCGGCTAAGCGACCTTCCTGGCGAGACCCGATATTCACCACAGGAAGCCCAAAAGACGGCGCTTCAACGAGACCACTTGAGGAGTTACCCAACATCAGGTCGAGATGGCGAAGGCACCCCTGGTAAACCAGTGGTCCAAGGTTGTCGAAAAGGCGACTGCGATCAGGATGATCTGCACACCAGCGAGCCAGCGCTAGATTGATATCCCGCCCCTGGATATCGGCATTGGCCTTGGAGAAAACCACCTGGAGGTTGTCACACGCCTCGAGTGCCTCCAGCAGATTTGCTACCTGTGACCTGCAGCCGGCCGTCATATCGCTGGTGGCGGGATGAAAGGTCGCGATGGCCGTTGGCCGGTCCAGCGATATGCCGAGGACCTCTTCCAAGGCATCGCGGCTAACCGGCTCACTGCGATGAAGGTGATCCAGGCCCGGCGCACCGTAGTTGAACACCCATGCCGGGTCCTCTCCCATCTGAATGATGCGGCGCCTATACACCTCGGTCGCAGGAAAATGGATATTGGCAAGTTTGGTGACAGCGTGACGGAAGTACTCATCGAGGGCACCACGGCTGGTTTCGCCACCGTGCAGGTGCACCAGAGGAATACCGTGCGCCACCGCGGCGAGTGCTACCGGTACGATCTCGAACCGGTCTCCCAATAACACCAGCAGATCAGGGCGATCCTCCGCCAAGGACTCGGCACAGGACAGCATGGTCAGTCCCATCGCTTTGACCATCGCCGTGCGGCTATCAGAAGACAGCAGTACCTCAAGACGGCGATGAATACGGAAACCATCGCGCTCAATCTCGCGAACGGTCTCACCAAATTCGGTCGACAGGTGGGACCCGCTGACCGTCAGCATCAGCTCCAGCTCGGGGTCCTCGTCGATCTCGCGTAACAGCCAATAAAGCAGGCCATAGTCGGCACGAGTGGTCGATAGGACCCATATACGTCGACTGCTCACACCAGGTCTCCCCAGCCGAGGAGTTCATCGGCAGCGATGGTGCGAGACGCACGGCGCCCCACGACCATCTCGAGTTGGCTGGGCGCAAGCCCACTCCCCGGCCGCTTCAATGCCAAGTGTTCCAGGGTGATGACTTCCCCCTCGGCAATCGGACACTCCGTCGCGATGCTCTTGCGGACTACATCGAGATTGGGACGCTCGCAAGGGGCCGGACACTTGCGGCCGTCGCCACGGGCGCTTTCGACATGACGAATGGCTTGAACCATCTGGCGGAAATCCGCCGGTGCCAGGGAAGCTGCATGGTCGGGGCCCGACAAGGTGGTATCCAGAGTGAAGTGCTTCTCGATCACACGGGCGCCCATGGCCACGGCAGCGATAGGAATTTCATTACCTGCCGTATGATCGGAGTAGCCCACGCTGACACCAAAGGCACTCGCGAGAGTGTTCATCGCCAGCAGGTTAATCTCAGCATAGGGAGCCGGATATTCGGTGACGCAGTGCAGTACCGTGATGTCCCCCGCCCCGGCCTCTTTCAAGAGGTTCAGGGCAACCTCGACCTCCGCCAAGTAACACATGCCGGTCGACAGGATTACCGGCTTGCCGAAGCCTCCGATGCACTTCAGGAGAGGCAGGTTCGTAATCTCCCCAGAGGGAACCTTGAACAGACGCATGCCTAGCGCGTCCAGGAAGATGGCACTGCTGGCGTCGAAGGGACTGGACAGGAACTCGATGCCGATGTCCAAGCAGTGGGAATGAAGATGCCGGAAGTCGTCATCCGTCAACTCCAAGGCCTTCAGCATCGCATACTGGGAGTTCGACCCCGGCACGGCCTGATGCTGATAGGCCGCCTTAGCGGCATTGCGAGTCACCAGGCGATCAGCCTTGAAGGTCTGGAACTTGACGGCATCGGCCCCACACTGCTTGGCGGTATCGACAAGTTCGATGGCCATGTCCAAGGAGCCATTGTGATTCACCCCGGCCTCAGCGATCACGAAGGTGGAAGGTGAAGCGCTCATGAGATTCTCCTGGCTGGAACGCCGACATAAGTTCCCGGAGTGGTTATGTCGCGAGTCAAGGTAGCGCCGGCACCAATCAAACACCCCGCACATACCCGAACGGAGTGAATGATGGTGGCGCCCGCTCCGATCATGCAGTGATCACCGATCACAACACCGCCGCTGAGGGTGGCGCCCGGAGCAACATGAACGTCATTACCCAGCTCGCAGTCGTGGTCGACCGTGGCACGGGTATTGACGATACAGGCCTGACCCAGGCGACTACCGGTGACGACCACAGCTCCATCCAGAACGACGGTCCCGGCTCCGGCACGAACATCGTCATGCACAGTAGCGCCCACCATATAAATGGCCGGAAAGCTGAAACCACGGGCCCGGTATTGCTCGAAGCTTGCGAGCCGTGGCCCTTCTACCGATACCTTCCCCATCCCAAGTACCGCAGATGCAGATCGATGAGTCTCAATTTCATGAAATGACAAGTCGGTGCCCAGATAACGAGCGCCCATCAGTCTTCCTTCATCGTGCAATGCCGTATAGCCATAGACCTGATGCCCCAACTTCAGAAGCCCATGAATCAACACCCGGGCGTGGCCACCGCCCCCGACTACGAAAAATTCACTCACTGGCTCTCCTGGCTATTCAACAGCACAACAGCAGTGCGCTTGATATCGGTGCTAACCTTGTCTGAAACGTCGGCGAGCTCAGGCAGTTTCCAGACAGCGCCTAAATGTTATAGAGGTGCGCTTTGTAATGGCTCAGGTTCTCACTCTCGGTGAACCAGGCGATGGTCTTCTCTAGTCCACGACGCAATCCATCCAAGCCTCCATGCTCGGGTTGGTGCCCAAGCAATCGGTGGGCTTTCTCAGTGCTTGCCCAGAGCCGCTCCACCTCACTATTTTGAGGACGCAACCGCTGCTCATCGATGCCGATGTCAATCTCACAGCCCATCAGCTCGGCAATCAGGCCGGCGGTATCCCCGATGCTGATTTCAAAGCCGCTGCCGACATTAATCACTTCACCCACGGCAGCATCGCACTCCGCCACGCGCATGAAGCCGGCCACAGTGTCGGAGACAAAACTGAAATCTCGGGTCGGGTGCAATGCACCGAGGCTCAGTCGGCGCGCGCCGGATGCGAGCTGAGTGATAATGGTGGGAATCACAGCCCTGGCCGATTGGCGTGGTCCATAGGTATTGAACGGACGAATCAGCGCCACTGGCGTAGAGAACGAACGCTGGAACGACAACGCAAGTTGGTCAGCCCCGATCTTCGACGCGGAATAAGGTGACTGCCCTTGCAGAGGGTGCTCTTCGTCAATGGGTACGTAACGTGCCGTTCCATACACTTCGCTGGTAGACGTATGCACGACCTTCGCCACGTCCAAATCCCGCGCTGCCTGCACAACGTTCAATGTGCCCTTTATATTGGTATCGATGTAAGTATCGGGCGAGTGGTAGGAGTAGGGAATGGCGATGAGGGCAGCAAGATGGAAGACGACGTCACACCCTTTCATGGCCTGGCGAACACCATTCGGGTCTCGTATATCTCCAGCAAATATATCCAGGTCATTGCGAACACCGGGCTCACAATGGTCAAGCCATCCCCAGGAGCTGAAGGAGTTATACATCACAAAGGCTCGAACGGAACATCCCTGACTTACCAAAGCTTCTACAAGATGAGAGCCGATAAAGCCATCCGCACCTGTGACGAGAACTTTCTTTCCTTTTAGATTCATTTTAATTATCACTATCTTCCAGGAATTCACCGTATGACACTTATACAAAAAACGTCACACCCCACCCAAACTTTCCAACGTGATCATGCAGGACACTATCATTTGGAGCCGGCAAGAAATTAGATTCCTTAAAAACACTTTATTTATAGGCGTAATTATAATAGCCGTAGTTAATCCTAGCCTTTCCCTCCAGCGCATTAAGAATAAACCCTCGCACTTCTACGCCAGAGGTCTCGAATCGACGCAACGCCAGCTTTATCTCCTTTGGTGAGTTATGCCTATAACGCGCAACCATGAGGGAAGTCCCTGTCTTCTTGCCCACTATCACACTATCTGTAACAGCTAGAACGGGTGGCGTGTCAATGACAATCAGATCGTAATCTTTGCCAGCATCCTCCAGAAAACTACCAAACCTGTCCTGCATTAAAAGCTCTGAAGGATTGGGCGGCACTAAGCCCCGAGAAACATAAGAAAGTCCTTCAATACTCGTATCACGAACCAACTTCTTCCATTCAACCTTCCCTGACAGGAAATCTGAAAGCCCCTCTGCCGAATGCCCGCCGAATGCTTTGTGAATATTCCCTTTCCGCATGTCGGCGTCGATAAGCAAGACCCTATTACCTGCTTGAGCACAAACAGCTGCCAGATTCATCGCCACAAAACTCTTGCCAACTTCAGGGCTTGGTCCGCATATCATAATGCATTTATTTTTTGACTCCATCATGGCAAAGTGCAAGCTAGTTCGAAGTCCTCTGAGCGCCTCGATTGCAATATCCGTTGGGCTTTCGGCTGAAAGAATACCTTTGATCACATTTCCATTTCGAGAATGGCTTCTGCTTTTTCTCACCAACTTCAACTGATCATCCGATAAGGGCACGGTAGCATAAACTGGCAGGCCGATACTTTCTAGCTGCTCGGGAACCTCTACCCCTCTATTGACAAAGGCACGCAGCAATACCACACCGATGGACAAGGTCGCACCGAGTAAAGTGGCGGACATTATAATTAACATTTTCTTCGGCGTAATCGGGCTTGGGCTAACCTGAGCAGAATCGATAATACGGACATTGCCAATTGTACCGGCCTTTGCCAAACGCAACTCCTGGTATCGATTTATAAGGTTTACATATATCGCTTGCGTGACTTCCACATCCCTGGTCAGCCTGACAACTTCCTGCTGAGCGGCGGGCATCTTCTCAACACGCGCATTAAGCCGATCTCGCTCATTCCTCAGGAAGCTTTTTTGCCGAATCAACGCTTGGTAAGCAGGATGATTCCGAGTGAAACGCTGCGCCATCTCTGCTTCTTGAAACTCCACTTCGCTCAACTTTTTCTCCACATCAATCAATTGAGCAATGACTGACTGAGACTCCGAGTCAAGATCTACGCTATCCATCTTGACACGATATTCATTCAACTTGTCTTCGGCACTGGATAACTGGGTACGGAGCTCCGGTGCCTGTTCGTCAATAAATGCCAGACTCTGATCTACTTGTGCCGACTGCCGCTCAACATTCTGCATCAAGAAATTTTCACTGATGGCGTCCAGCAAGCGGCGTATTTCCTCACGATCCGTACCCGTCAATGTCAAGCGGAGCATACCAGCATTGCCAACGAAACCACTTCCTGTTTCAGCGACGGAGAGCCTGGAAGCCAGAGACTGTATTGCAACCGACCGCAGTGCTTTGGTCAGCGTAAATTCAGCTCCCTCTGGTGCCACCATCTCTGCCACTCGCAGTTCTATAGCCCCCTCCATAAAGCTGGCTTTCTCTCCCGCTACGCCCTTACCCAGCAGTTCATCGCCAAGCAGAAGTTGATAGCCATCTTGCCCCAAGGATTTCAATGTCAGAGATCGACCTCGTAGCGCATCTTCAACCGAGAAAAGCCCAACGTTAATGCTCTCACCACCCCATACAGAGGCCTCAATCTCATTGGAAAAAGGGAGATAATCACTATAGCGCTCTAAAAACTTGTTCAGGGCTGGTATTGAGGAAGTGCTAGGGCGAGATATATTTTTCCTTTGGACATACTTTCCAACGAGAGGAAGCGTATGTGGAACGACAATAGTATCAAGGTTCATCTGATCAACAACTCTTCCTAACACCATCCTGGAGCGTAGAATTTCAACTTCTACAGATGAACTTTTCTTTTCTTCTCCCATCACCGTTTTTAGGTCCCCGAGAGGGTTAACGGAAGAACGCTTTTCTATCTGAACCAGCGCATCTCCCCTATACACGGGTGTCGACATGAAAGCATAAACGGCCCCACCTAGGAAAAACAAGAATGCAACAGACAATATCAACCACTTATTATCCAGCATAATGGCTAACAAGCGGGAAATGTCTATATCTGTATTTTCATGAGGCACATTGGGAATCTGCTGCATCTTAGTCATAACGGTGCCTTTGTGCCTGGTTAATCTTCGCTTATAGATACCTGCAAAGAAAACCGATCGACGGTATAAAACATGTTGTTTAGACATCAACCCATAGCAATAAATAACAGATTGTTCACTAGCACGATCCAGACAGACTGGCTAACTGATGACTACAGGCCTTCGAGTCCATTGTTGGCATCAGATATAGTGATAGGAAGCACAGCCGTGGGCAACAGCAGACTGATAACATTGTTCCAGCGAGCCAGTGGCGCAGCCGTCACATAAACTACATCTTTTGGTTGTAGCGGGAAGTGAGTTCCCATAGTCAATGCAGCGGCATTGCTGATGTCTAACTGATAAACGGTAGCCAGCTTATCACTCTCTGGAGGCTGCACCCGTATCACGAATATTCCGGAGGGCTTTGCGGTTGTTTCAATGACACCGCCAGCTCTTGCCAAGGCCGTTGTCAATGTAATCCGCTCATTGCCGAGGGCTAGATTACCGGGGGTGCGTACCTGACCGAGCACGGCGACATTCTGATTCTCAAGAGTCGACACATGGAGAACATCTCCATCCTTCAATAACAGGTTCTGCGCCTGATCGCCCTGCCGCAACAAGGCATACAGGGAGATTTCCTGCTTACCGCCCTTCCGATTGAGTATCACACTGTGCCAGTTGGCATTCTCGGTGGCGCCACCGACTTGACTCATCGCGTCAAGCACCGTCAAGGGCACGCTGGTAATCGGCAACGTTCCTGGCGAAGTGACTGCACCACTCACATAGACCTTCTTGGAACGGTAGGCGGCGATATTGACTTCAACTTGTGGATCATTGATGTAATTAGACAGGTTGGTAGTAATAAGCCGCCTAATCTCATCCAACGACTTACCTGCAACACGAACGCTACCGATATAAGGATAGAAAATTGTCCCGTTCGGATGTACGGTATTCCCGGTTTCCGCAGCGCTGCGCTCGGCGCCGGCCGGAATGGTAAGTTCCGGATGATCATAAACAATGATACTCAGAATATCCCCTGGCCCGACGAGGTATTGATAGTCATCGAGCTCTTGCTGAATCTCAGGTGGAACCAAGCTAGCAATGTCGCCATTGATATCTTTCCGATAGGCCGCCACGAGCTCAGGCGTAATGGCCTTAATATCGACTAAGTCATCTATAGGAGGGGAGTCAGTCTCATAGCTTATATGTCCTCCTGGCGCAAAGGCACAGCCTTGGGAAGCCAAGATAATAACTGACAGCAACAGAGAAAGACTGATGGAAATATAAGACTTTCCAACGGCCCTTTTATGAACTTCCCCAGCATGGAATATTTCTTCCATTACGTACTCCCTTGCGAAATAAAACCACGCTACCGCCACTGAAACCAGTTTCCAGTATTGGCGAAATGCCATATATTCTTATCTTTTTGTATCACCCCGGCCAGCCAAACGGATCACAAGCCACCTGTCGGGTAGCCACCTTCATCCAGGGAATTTAGTTACAATAAATGAAGATCGCTTTCACTAGGTTACAAAACTATTGGGATTTCACATCATCATTTTCATCATCGAATGAGTGTGAGATATCTAATCGCGGTGCTCGCGCAGGCGGGGGTCTACTTGGATACCAATGACAGGATCAAGTAGATAAATAATTATTTATCAATGACTTGGTTCAGGCTGGCGGTGATCAAAGCCTAGTAGGCCCGGTCGTAAAATCGACAAGGCCTGTGAGCCACAGGAGTGCCTCCGGCCATGGCTTACAAGATCAAGCGAGTCTAGGCCGAGGAGCTCGCTCAGCGCGTCCGAGCCGCTGTCAGAGTAATAGACCTTGGTCTTCTTCAATTCCAAGGCCTGGACGCAACAAGGCCCGCATTGCGCGGGCCTTGTTTGCAGAGACTAGAAGCCTCTAATGCCTGGCGATGCCAGGATCAGCGGCGTTACGCCGGCTGGATGTTCGAAGCCTGCAGGCCTTTCTGACCTTGGGTCACTTCGAAGGTCACTTCCTGACCGTCTTGGAGGGACTTGAAGCCTTCCATTTTAACTTCGGAGAAGTGAGCAAAGACATCGTCGCCGCCGTCGGACGGTGCGATGAAGCCGAAGCCTTTAGCGTCGTTGAACCACTTAACTGTGCCAGTTGCCATTTTTACGATCCTTGCGCTGTTAGCGCGTTGATACAATTGCCGGGTGTTACCCGATAGAGCAGTGGGTAAACAAGAAAGAAATACACCAGCACGACCAAAGGGATCGCTTACATCTGACGTTCTACTGCTTGCTAACCAACTGTGTGCACCTTGAAGCTTTTGAGCGCCGAGGTCAACCATCGTGTACGCCTATCCGGCTCAACCTAGCCAGACGTCAAGGAAGAGCATCATCACCAAGCCGATCGAGAGGCCCGCGGTCGCCTTTTTCTGGTGACCGTTACGATGCGTTTCGGGAATGATTTCATGACTGATGACATAGAGCATGGCGCCCGCCGCAAAGGCAAGCCCCCAGGGCAACAGCAATGACGACAGCGTGGTGATGCCCGCCCCCAATAGACCGCCGAAGCATTCAACCAGGCCGGTGATAGCCGCAATGCCCCATGCCTGATGGCGCCGATAGCCCTCCCCCATCAGTGCCACGGCAACTGCCAAGCCTTCCGGCATGTTCTGTAGTCCGATACCGATGGCAAGCGGCATCCCGCCGCTTAGCCCATCCGATCCGAAACCGACGCCCACGGCCAGGCCTTCCGGAAAGTTATGGATCGTGATCGCCATGACGAATAGCCAGACCCGCCGCAGCGACACACTCGCAGGCCCTTCTGGCCCGCTCTCGAAGTGTTCATGCGGCAAGAGCTCATTGAGCAGTGCCACCGCTCCAATACCCAGAAGAATCGCCACAGACACGATGGCCGCCGGGATCATTCCTTCCCCATATCGCCCACCGGCAGCATCGAGGGCGGGAATGATCAAGGAGAAAAAAGACGCAGAGAGCATGACGCCAGCAGCAAACCCCAGCGACAGGTCACGCATGGCGGGCGATGGAATCCTGCCGAATAGAACGGGCAAAGCCCCGACGGCTGTCATCAGGCCGGCCACCAGGCTGCCAAGCGTGCCGAGCATCAAGGGAGATAAACTGCTGATATCTGGCATGAGGCGAACATGTCTCCTAGATCTTCATACAGCGAAAGGATTGGCATCGGCGATCCATCTTGACGGTGGACGCGACCCCGGCAGAGTTGAACACAAGATGTTATTCAACCGGAATTAACGCGTCCCGCTCTTGCAGCCAGAGTCTTCTCATCCGCCGACGCCGACCAAAGGCCCCGGGGATGTCTCATCGTACGGGGCAGGCCTCACAACCGATATTTCGCAAATATATTTGCGTTTATGCAAACAAAGATTACCATTACCGTCATACCCAAGTGCTGGCTAGAGGATACCCGATGCCCCCATTACCCCAAGCATCGCCCGAAGACTCGCCCTCTGAAGATGCACTTCCCCCTCACGACCTTGCGACACTGGCACGCCTGGTAGAGGCTGCGCGGCGGGGCGATAAGCACTGGCGAAACGCGCCGCTCCCCAAGCTTTCGGCCCGGGCGCTGACGCTGCTGGAAAGTTTCCTGGCCCAGCCTCAGCAGGTCGGTCTGAACAACATCTCGACGCTGGCTCAGGATCATGGCGTCAATGCCTCGACCCTGACTCGCCTGTGCAAGACCCTGCACTTCGAGGGCTTCAAGACCTTTCAGGCGCTTTTCCGCGAGGATCTTGCCGACAGCAGCTTCTATTCGAGCCGTGCCCAGCGCCTGATCGGTGATGCCAAACAGAGTACCTCCTCAAGCGCCATGGCACCGGAGCAGCTGCTCTGTCAGGCCGAGCACGACAATGTTGCCGCCTGCCTGGAGGCACTCGATAACGCCACCCTGGAAGCTGCCTGTTCTCAGCTGATTAGCGCCCGGCGAGTGCACGTCGTGGGATTACGCGCGAGCTTTGCCGCCGCTCACTACCTGGCCTACTACCTCGATTATCTTCGCGATGGCGTCCAACTGATTGCCTCCACCGCCGGTGTCGATGTCGAACGCGTGCTGGATCTCGACGAGCGGGACTGCGTCGTCGCTATCGCCTTTCGCCCAGAGAGCCGTAGCACCCTGGCCTATGCCCGGGCGGCGGCCGACCAGGGCACGCCGATTCTCGGCCTGACCAACCATCCTCGTGGTGAAGTCCCGGGGTTGAGCGACTACACGCTGGTCGCCCCAGCGAGCGGGCCCTTTTTCTTCAATCCGATGAGTTCACTGTTCCTGCTAGTCGAAATGCTGCTCTCCCGACTGGCCGCTCGCCTGGGACCGGACGCCATCAAGAGGATTCGTCGCCGAGAGGCGCTGATTGCACGCCTTGGCGTCGAATAACTCAGACCCGCGACCAACGTCACCCGCCCCCAACAGACACCACCCGACAAGAGCCCAAGCCTCAGGAGGCTGACATGCCCTCTTCTTCATCCGCCCACCATGACTCGGCATCCGCCAGAACGTCGACTTTGACTCAACGGCTCAATGCCGGCGAGGCTCCCCGCGCTTCAGACACCCTGCTGATCAACGAGCAGTCACGATTGCGCGAGGCCGGCGGTCAGCGGGTGATCAAGTTCGGTTTCGGGCAGTCGCCCTTCCCGGTCTTCACACCAGCCGTCGAGGCCCTGGCCGCCCATGCCGCCGACAAGGCCTACCTGCCAGTACAGGGCCTAGCCTCAGCCCGTGAAGCGGTGGCAGCCTTTCATCGCGAGGTAGATGGCGTCGACTGGCAGGCCGGAGAAATGCTGCTGGCCCCGGGCTCGAAGCTTCTGCTGTTCGCCCTGATGAAGGCGCTGCCTGCCGACGCCGAAGTGCTGATCCCAGACCCGGCCTGGGTCTCCTATGCGCCCCAGGCGCGGATGTGCCAGCTCGCCACCCGGCGCCTGACGTGCAGTTTCGAGAGCCGCTGGCAGGTCAACGCCGCCGCACTCGAAGCAGCCCTGGCCGATCGCGCCCCAACCGAAAAAGGAGTAATGAGGGGAGAAAAGACAGAGTCGGACAACCGAGTCCGCCTGCTGATCCTCAACCAGCCAGGCAACCCCACCGGCCTGTCGCTTGATCATGCCGAACAGGCCAAACTCGCTGACGTCGCCAGGCGGCATGATCTGCTGGTGCTATCCGACGAGATATACGGAGTGCTCGACCATGACGGCAGCCATCGCGCCTTCGCACGGGATTACCCGGAAGGCACAGTGACCACCACCGGTCTGTCGAAATGGTGTGGCGCGGGCGGTTGGCGCTTGGGCGCCATGCATGTGCCAGCCTCGCTTGGCGAGGCGCTATTCTCACGGCTGCTTGGCATCGCGTCCGAGACCTGGTCGAGCGTCGCAAGCCCAATACAGGAAGCTGCCTGCGTGGCCTACCAGCGCACACCGGCACTGGACGCCTACATCACGCGCCAGCGAGAGATCCTTGCAGAGATCGGCCAGTGGGCCGCCGCTGAACTTGATGACGCGGTCATTCGCACTCATGCGCCCGACGGTGGTTTCTATCTCTACCCGGATTTCGAAGCCCATCGCGAGGCCCTGGCCCAGCGCGGCATCACCACCGGCAGCGAGTTGACCGAAGCCCTGCTGGATGAGTGCGGCGTGGCCCTGCTGCCCGGCTCCGCCTTCGGCGCCCCCGCCGAACGGCTAACGGTCCGCCTGGCCTACGTCGATTTCGATGGTGCCGCCCTGCTGACCACTTCGGGCTCCGTGATCGCGCATCCAGGCCTCGAGAAGGTCCGCGACGGCATTCACGCCATCACGGCATTCGTAAAGACGCTCGCAAGCGGGTCAAACAGACTAGACACCTAATGACGGCTAGCGTTGCTTGGTGCGGGCGGTGGCTCGGGCATTCCATGGATCTTCAGGCCAGGGATGCTTCGGATAGCGCCCGCGCATGTCCTTGCGCACCTCAAAGTAGCCGTTGGCCCAGAAGCTCGCTAGATCTCGAGTGACCTGCAGGGGACGACCCGCGGGCGACAGCAGGTGTAAAAGCACCGGCACTCGCCCGCCGGCGATACGCGGCGTCTCCGCGAGGCCAAACAGCTCCTGCAGTTTGACCGCCAGCACCGGCTCGGCGCCGGTATAGTCGAGCCGGACCCTGGAGCCACTGGGCACCGCCAAATGGGTCGGCGCCTGGTCATCAAGGGTCTGGCGCTGAGGCCAATCGAGCCGATCCAGCAGGATTGACGCCAGTGGCAGGCGGTCGAGCTTGTCGAGCCGCCGCACGCCATCCAGATAGGGCGCCAACCAGACCTCAAGATCGGCAAGCAACGCCTTCTGCGACCAATCAGGCCAAGGGTCGCCCAGGGTCTGGCGGAGCAAGGCCACGCGCGCCATCAGCTGCTCGGCCGCCGCATCGACGGCCAGGTGACCACGTCGGCGAACTGCCGCCAACAACGCCTCGCGGACCGCCTCGGCGGGCAGGGCCTTCAAGGGCCGTCGCTCGAGTACCAGTTCACCCAGCGAGCGTACCTCCTCTCCGATCAGTCGTCCTTCTTCATCGCTCCACTCAAGACGCGGATGAAATTCGCGCGTCTGAGGAAAAAGCGCTTCAAGTCGTGACAAGGATAATGCCGCGCCGCGATAGATCTTCGCGCCCTGAGCCTGGCCGTCCAATTCCGCTGCCACCAGCGCCTCGGCATGGGCCAGCGGATGGTTCGCCTCGAGCAGCGCCAGGTTGCCGGCGGCCAGCTTGAAACGCCCTGGCGACTGATAGAGCGCCACCCGCTCGGGATAGGCCAGCGCCAGCAGTTCTCCCAACGGCGCTAGCGACGCCACCTTGAGGCCGCACTGGGCGATGCCGGACAGACGCTTGGCATCGCGAAACCACTGTGCCTCGGCGCCCTGGGCATCGCGACCGGGCAACTGCGAGAGCGTCACCGAAAGGTCGCGCGCGTCGCCGCCAGCGCGTGACTCGAGCAGCGCCGCCAGCCAGCAGGCCAGCGGCATGGCATAGAGTTCACTCGCCCGTTCGAGCATCACCGCCAGGCGCGGATGACAGGGCCAGCGAATGCAGCCACGCCCCAGCGAGGTCAGCCGGTGATCGTCATCGAGCACGTCAAGACGCTCAAGCAAGGCACGACCCGCGGCCAATGGGCCCACGGGCGGTGGCGTGACCCATTCGAGCGCCGCGGCATCCTGAATGCCCCAGCGCGCCAGCTCGAAGGCCAGCGGCGCCAGGTCGGCCTGTAATATCTCGGGATCACCGTGAGCCGGCAACGGCTGTTCATCGGCCCAGAGTCGATAACATACCCCCGGACCCTGGCGAGCGGCACGGCCGCGCCGCTGGTCGGCGCTGGCCCGGTTGAGTCGCTGGGTGGCCAGACGCGTCAGCCCCAGTCGCGCCTGAAAGACCGGAACCCGCTCGAAACCGCCATCGATCACCACTCGCACGCCATCGACGGTCACGCTGGACTCGGCGATGGCGGTGGCCAGCACCACCCGGCGCCGGCCCTGGTCATCCCGGCTAAGTGCACGCTGCTGCTCAGTGAGCGGCAAACGGCCGTGCAGCTCGAGCACCGCGACATCGTCCGGGAGGCTGGACAGCGCCCGGGCCAGGCGGCGAATCTCGCCGACACCGGGCAGGAACACCAGTAGATCGCCCTCATTCTCAGCCAGCGCCTCGCGCACGACCACCGCCTGCTGACGGGCAGCATCGTCACGCGCATTCACCGGTCGGTGATGAGTCGTCACCGGATAGGAACGGCCGGGACAGTCGATCAGCGGGGCAGCATCGCCCAGCACTTGCTTGAGCGCGTCCACGTCCAGGGTCGCCGACATCACCAGCAGTCGCAGGTCATCGCGCAGTCCCTGCTGTGCATCCAGGGTCAGCGCCAGCCCCAGATCCGCCTCCAGGCTGCGCTCGTGGAATTCATCGAAGATAATCCCGGACACGCCCTCGAGCAGTGGGTCGTCCTGCAAGAGGCGTGTTAGCACCCCCTGAGTGATGACCTCTAGCCGGGTGTTTGGTCCCACACGGCTCTCGCCGCGCATGCGATAGCCCACCGTCTCACCAAGCGACTCACCGAGCTGCTCGGCCATGTAGCGCGCGGCGAGCCTAGCCGCCACGCGACGCGGTTCGAGCAGCAACAGCTTGCCTTGACGGCACCAGGACTCGTCGAGCAAGGCAAGCGGCACCCGGGTGGTCTTGCCGGCGCCGGGCTCGGCGACCAGCAGGGCTCGGGAGTGTCCGGCCAGTGCTTCACGGATAGCCGGCAGGCGGGCCTCGATGGGCAGAGTGAGCGCGTCAGTCATGAGAAAGCCATCATACGTCGGTCGCCATAGAGCAGTCGTTCATGGGGCATGCGTGTTTCAGGCGTCAGCCAGTTTCCAGGACAGCGATTCGCCTGCCATCAGCGGTACGATCACGTCATCACCGACATAGGCAAGCTCGCCAGGCAGCTGCCAGTCCTCGCGATTCAGGGTTACCGTGCCCTGATTGCGCGCCAGCCCATAGAAGTCCGCGCCGAAGTGGCTGGCAAAGCCCTCGAGCTTATCCAATGCCCCTGCCTGCTCAAAAGCCGTCGCGTAGAGTTCAAGAGCGGCGGGCGCGGTGAAGGCGCCAGCACAGCCGCAGGCCGACTCCTTGGCCCCGCGGGCGTGGGGGGCACTATCCGTGCCCAGGAAGAACTTGGGCGAACCGGAGGTCGCCGCCTCGATCAGCGCTGCGCGATGGGTCTCGCGCTTCAGCACCGGCAGGCAGAAATAGTGCGGACGGATACCGCCGACCAGCATATGGTTGCGGTTGAACAGCAGGTGATGGGCGGTGATGGTAGCGGCGACGTTATCCGACGCCTGACGCACGAAGTTCACCGCATCCGCCGTGGTGATGTGCTCAAACACCACCTTGAGGGTCGGGTGACGCTCGAGCAGCGGCGCCATGACCCGCTCGATGAAGATCGCCTCGCGATCGAAGATGTCGATCTCCGGCGAGGTTACCTCGCCATGCACCAGCAGCGGCAAGCCCAGGCGCGCCATGGCGCCGATGGCCGCATCACAGTGGCGAATGTCGGTGACGCCAGAGGATGAGTTGGTGGTGGCCCCGGCGGGATACAGCTTGACTGCCTTGATCACACCGCTGGCCGCGGCCCGCTCGATTTCCTCGGCCGGGGTGTTGTCGGTGAGGTAGAGCACCATCAGCGGCTCGAAGTTCGCCCCGTCGGGCAGCGCCGCAAGGATGCGCTCCCGGTAGGCCAGGGCCTGCTCGGTGGTAGTGACCGGTGGGGTCAGGTTGGGCATGATGATCGCCCGAGCAAACTGGCGGGCACTGTAGGGCAAGACCGCCTCAAGCGGCTCGCCATCGCGCAGGTGAAGGTGCCAATCGTCGGGAGTGGTGATGGTCAGCTGATTCACGGCGGATCCTGTGTGGTAGATGGCGGGGGCATAGTATAACGTCTCGACCTCACTGCGTGGCCCCTGAGCGATCCGTCGAATCAGGGTGTTGGCGAGATAGACTGGTCTTCAGGAAAGCAAGGCTTGCGATAAGGGCTTGCGACAAGTCCCGTCGGGTTACGTATTATGGTGGCCTTTATTCAGGGAGAGACATCATGCCAAGGGTTCGCCAGTCAGCCGATATCATTGCCGCCCTGGAGGGCGCCATGTGGCTGGCCCTGGCCTGGTCGGTCAGTTTCTCGATATGGGATGGCTCGACGATGCCAACGGTGGCGGCTTTAACCCTGGTCGCGACCATTCTGGTGGTCAGTTGGGGCCACCGCCCGATGCGCATCACCCTGCGCCGTTTCCGGGTCCGCCGTCGGCGCACTGAAATGCAGATGCACCTTTTCGCCCTGCCCTTGCTGATGGCGCTGTTCTTTGCGGTGGTGGTCGAGGGACTTCTGACCACGCCGCTAAGCGGCAGTCAGAAGATGCTGATGGTCAATATCCTGGCGACGGCCGGCTGGGTTGTCTTCGTGTTGACGCAGGCCTTCAAGTCGCTGCTGTTCACCCTGCGCAGCAAATTCAGGGGGAAAACTGGCAACGGCGCCAAGCCCTTGAATGACAAAAAGTAGATAAACCTCGTGCCGAGCACTAAGCTTTAAGCCGATGAATGGCTGACTCCACCGGAGTCCAAGCAAAGGCGAACATCACATGACGCCCCCCGCATTGAGCCGCTGTCTGATCCATTTGACGCTGCTCTGTCTACTGGGCATTAGCTCCACGGCATTGGCTGCCAGATCTGACAACAGCTCGATCTACGCGGACACCGACGATGGCGGCATTGCTCTGGACAATGGCCTGACAATTGGCGGAAGCAAGGTGAATACCGCCAACGGCGATACCACCGGCTTTCGTGTTATGGCCGGCTATTTCTTTTCTCGCCTTCCGCACCTGGAATTTGGCGCAGAGCTTGCTTACCTCGAG
This sequence comes from Halomonas sp. I5-271120, assembly GCF_030553075.1. Lineage (NCBI taxonomy): Bacteria > Pseudomonadati > Pseudomonadota > Gammaproteobacteria > Oceanospirillales > Halomonadaceae > Halomonas > Halomonas sp. I5-271120. The sequence goes on along the minus strand of NZ_CP130701.1, from coordinate 3,277,853 downwards.
AGCAACAATGTCTCGGTGTCACTCGATGGCTCTCCCACCCTTCTCGATACCATCAGCATGAACGGCAGCCTGCTGGCCGGTGTGAAGATGGGGCGTGTCGGCGTCTTTGCCAAATCGGGGCTCGCAGAATGGCGCGGCAGCATCGATTCCCCCGAGTCGTCAGGGTCCATGGGCGGTACTGCTCCTATCTACGGGATGGGAGCCAACATGCGGTTATACCGCTCCTTGGTAGGCCAACTGGAATACGAGGTCATCGACTCCAATGACCTCGACCACCTGACCATGGCCACCGCCTCGCTGATTTTCCGGTTTTGATCTAAGTTGACGGGCCAAACGATATCCACGCTCTCGGAGAGCGCCCCTTCTCCCTGGTTTTTATGTGCAGGTCTTGCTCCCAATATCCTCTGCTCACCCTCCTTGCATGGACCTCTCTATTAAGGACCTCTCTATTAAGGAACTCTCTATCAAGGAACTCTCCACCAGGGGCCTCTCTAGCACAGGCTCTCAATCACAACCTTTCCAGAACCACTCAACCACGACTACTCACTCAAGGCTTCTTACACCGACTTCATACCGAGTAAGATAACGGTATACTTGCTCGGTGTAGATTCCCTTAAAAAGCGGCGATTTCTTCCTCGCTGAGATGGCGCCACTCACCGGGAGCCAGCGCTGCATCCAGCTCGATCGGGCCGATCGAAGAACGGTTCAGTTCCGTCACATGATGACCAATGGCGGCGAACATGCGCTTGACCTGGTGATACTTGCCTTCGATCAGCACCAGCCTGGCCTGATGGGAGCCAAGCATCTCCAGCTCAGCCGGCTTGGTCGGCTGCTCCTCACCGTTAAGCAGCACGCCTTCCTGGAATGCCTCGATCGCGCGCTGGGCCTCCTCACCTTCCAGCGACTCGGCGAGGGTCACCTCATAGACCTTCTCGCAGCGCCGCTTAGGCGAAGTAATCCGATGCGACCATTGCCCATCGTCAGTCATCAGCACCAGGCCGGTGGTGTCGACGTCCAGGCGTCCCACCGTATTCATGCGCTCTGCCTTGGGCAGCTCGATGAGCTCATGTGCCAGTGGGTAAAGGCCGCGACGGGCACTGCACTCGACGCCGGCGGGCTTGTGCAGCATCACATAGCGCACCCCAACCAGCGCCAGTGTCTGGCCCAGCCAGCTTACCTTGTTGTGCGAACCGACCTGGGTAGCCGGGTTCTTGACGACAACACCATCGACCATGACTTCTTCCCGATGCATGGCCTTCTTGGCCAGGCTGCGGGTCAGGTCGGTGGTGTCGCTGAGAAACTTGTCCAAACGCATTAAAAAGAAACCTCAAAATCATCGGCATCCCGCCAGGCGGGAAACTTGTCGCGAAAATCCTCGAGCGGCTGTCGCTCGAGAGTCACGGTGTGGAGGAAGGCCTGATCACGGGGACGATCGACGATCGGCTCGCCCTTGAAGTCCAGCAGCATGGAGTCGCCAGCATAGGCAAGGCCCTTGGCATCTTCGCCAACACGATTGACGCCGATCACGAACGCGAGATTCTCGATCGCTCGGGCTGCCAGCAGGGTCCGCCACGGCTGGCGGCGCGGGGCCGGCCAGTTGGCGATGCACAACAGCACGTCGTACTCGAAATGCTCGCCTTGGTCCGGATGCTGACGCATCCACACCGGGAAGCGCAGGTCGTAACAGACTGACAGCAGCAGACGGAAGCCCTTGAGCTCGACGATCACTCGCTCATCACCGGCACCATAGCGTTCATGCTCCCCGGCCATCCGGAACAGGTGACGCTTGTCATAGTGGGTGATACTGCCGTCAGGCCGCGCCCATATCAGCCGATTGTAACAGCTGCCGTCATCTTCGATGGCAACGCTACCTGTCACCACACAGCCACGCGACCTTGCCTGCTGCCTGAGCCAGGCAACGGTTCTGCTCTGGGCCATGGGTTCGGCCATTTCCCTGGAGTTCATGGTGAAGCCGGTCGCGAACATCTCGGGTAGCACGATCAGATCCGTCTCGGCCGAGCCCAGCTCGCCGAGCAGTTCCTCGAGCATCTCACAATTGGCCTCGGGATCTTCCCAGCGCAGGTCGCACTGCACCAGAGTGGTTCTCAAGTCGCTCATGCCATGCCCTCCGTTGATCAAGCCTGTGTCTCCCTATCGTAACGGTCTCGGCCGCCTCGTGTCGTCGTGCGCCTGCCGATTACAGGGCCGGAATGGGCCGGTTCCATCAACATCGGCTGGGGCTGATGAAGGCGTTATGCTAGCTTAGGGCTTTTCCAAGGCGAGGCAGGGACGCAGCAATGGGACAAACGACGACTTCCTCACCCCGGGACCCAGAGGCTGCCAAGGGGGTCACGCTGGGCCTGGGCGCCTATGTGATGTGGGGCTGTTTCCCGCTGTTCTTTGCACTCCTCGATGGCGTGCCGGCTCTCGAGATTCTGCCCCATCGCGTGCTCTGGTCATGCCTGTTTCTGGTGATACTGGTCAGCGTGCTGGGGCGCTGGTCTCCCGTCATCGGCGCTCTAAAAGAGCCCCGACGCCTCGGTCGAGTGCTGGCTTGCGCAGTGTTGATCGCCATAAACTGGGGCATCTACATCTATGCCGTGGAAAGCCGTCAGGTACTGCAGGCAAGTCTCGGCTATTTTTTGACACCACTGGTCAATGTGGCGCTGGGCATGCTGGTGCTGCGCGAGCGAATGCACCGCCTGCAGGGTGTGGCGGTCATCCTCGCCGGCATTGCCATCGTTATTCAGCTGGTGGGCCTGGGCGAGCTGCCCTGGATCACCCTGGCGCTGGCCTTTTCCTTTGGCACCTATGGCCTGCTGCGCAAACAGGTGCCGCTGGATGGCCTGTCGGGGCTATTCGTCGAGACGCTGTTGCTATTCCCAGTGGCCCTGGCCGCCGTCGCCTGGCTAGGCGTCCAGGGCAGCGGACACTTCCTGGAAACCCCGACCAAGACGGCACTCTTGATCACCAGCGGGGTGATTACCGCCCTGCCTCTGCTGGCATTTGCCGGTGCAGCCCGGCGGCTACGCCTGGCTACCCTCGGCTTTCTGATGTACATCAACCCGAGCATCCAGTTTGGCATCGCCCTGCTGGTGTTCCATGAACCTCTGGCACCGCTGCAACTGGCGAGCTTTCTGCTGATCTGGGTGGGCCTTGCGCTATACTCATGGTCGGCCTGGTCGTCTCGCGCCCGCACTGCTCCCGCCGCTGCCAGCCAAAAGTAGAGCCCCATGCTGAAGCGCTACCTGCCCATCCTGACCTGGCTTCCTCATTACACGAGCCGCCTGTTTGCGGCCGATCTGGTGGCCGGCATCATCGTGAGCATCATGGTCATCCCGCAGTCGCTGGCCTATGCCATCATCGCCGGGCTGCCGCCGGTGGTCGGGCTCTATGCCAGCATACTGCCGCTACTGGCCTATACGCTGTTCGGGACCAGCCGCACCCTGGCGGTGGGTCCGGTCGCGATTCTTGCCCTGATGACCGGCGCTGCCCTGGCGCCCGTAGCGGTAGTCGGCAGCGCGGAATATCTGCAGGCGGCCATGGTGCTGGCCCTGCTTTCGGGTCTGATGCTGACGCTGATGGGGGCCCTCAAGCTTGGCTTCTTCGCCAATTTCCTCAGCCACCCGGTGATTTCCGGCTTTCTTACGGCATCGGGGTTATTGATCGCAACCAGCCAGGTCGCCAACCTCCTAGGCATCTCCGCGCCGGGCTTTACCGTCGCCGAGCTGTTACCGAACCTGATCACGAGCGTGACCGATACGCATGCCGCGACGCTTGCCATCGGATCCGGGAGCCTCGCTTTTCTGGTGCTGATGCGCCGCCGCGGCCGCCAGGGCCTGCGCGCGATCGGCCTGCCCGCCGGCGCCGCCGATCTGCTGGCCAAGGCTGGGCCGGTGTTTGCCGTGATATTGACCACGCTAGTGACCTGGCGCTTCGATCTCGCCAACCAGGGCGTCGCCGTGGTCGGCGACATTCCCCGCGGTTTACCGCCCCTGACGCTGCCGGTCCTCGATCTGTCCCTGTGGCACGAACTGCTGGTACCCGCCCTGCTGCTGAGCGTAGTCGGATTCGTCGAGTCGGTGTCCATGGGCCAGATGCTGGCCGCCAAGCGCCGCCAGCGTATTTCGCCCAATCAGGAGCTGATCGGGCTGGGCACGGCCAATATCGCCGCCGCCGTGTCAGCGGGCATGCCGGTCACCGGTGGGCTCTCTCGCACCGTGATCAACTTCGATGCCGGCGCTCAGACCCCTGCTGCCGGCACCATCGCGGCTATCGGCATTGCCCTGGTGACCGTGGCGTTGACGCCGCTGCTCTACCACCTGCCGGTGGCCACCCTGGCCGCCACCATCACGGTATCGATCCTGACTCTCGTCGACGTGAAGATGATCCGCCAGACCTGGCGCTATTCGCGTAGCGACTTCACCGCCATGGCAGCCACCATACTGTTGACCCTGGTCGAAGGCGTCGAAGCGGGCATCATCGCCGGGGTAGCGCTGTCGATCGGCCTTTTCCTGTATCGCACCAGCCGCCCCCACAGTGCCTTGGTCGGGCGCGTGCCGGGAACCGAACATTTCCGCAATATCACCCGTCATGACGTCGAGAGCGACAGCCATGTGGCCCTGCTGCGCATCGATGAGAGCCTCTACTTCGCCAATGCCCGCTATCTGGAAGACACCGTCTACGCCCTGATCGCCAACCGGCCTGAGGTCGAGCATGTCGTCCTGATTTGCTCGGCGGTCAACCTGATCGACGCCTCGGCCCTCGAGAGCCTCGATGCCATCAATGAGCGCCTCAAGGATTCCGAGGTCACCCTGCACCTCGCTGAGGTCAAAGGGCCGGTGATGGACAAGCTCAAGCAGAGCGACCTGCTGGAAAGCCTTAGCGGCCGAGTCTTCCTCAGTACCTATGCGGCCTGGTGCGAGCTACGTCAGCGCGCGGACTGAGCGCCAACGCCCCGCTCCACACCTCGGCTCAGCACACGTCAGCCAGGCGTTCCTTGACCCGATCGACGATGTATTCGCCGATCGGCAGCGCTGAGGTGGCCGCCGGCGAAGGCGCGTTGCAGACGTTGACCGTGCGCCGCGTGTCGACGAACAGGAAGTCGTCGATCAGCTTGCCCTCACGGGATACCGCCTGCGCCCGCACACCGGCCGGGTGAGGCTCGAGATCATCCGCCGTGAGGCTCGGGCAGTACTTGCGAACCTCTTCCAGATAGCCCTGCTTATAGAGGGAGTTCTTCATTTCGATCAGCCCCGGGCGCAGGTTGGCCTTTAGCACCTTGAGGATGCCGGGGTGAGTGAACATCCGTGCCATGTCAGTCAACGAGACATCGCTCTTGCGATACCCCTCGCGCTTGAGCGCCAGCACCGCGTTGGGCCCCACCGTGACGCTGCCATCGATCATTCGGGTCAGGTGCACCCCCAGAAACGGCATGGCCGGGTTGGGGATTGGGTAGATCAGGTGATTGACGATGTGGTTATGCTTCTCGGGCAGACGATAGTATTCGCCACGGAAGGGGCAGATGGTAAACCCTGGGGTCTCGCCCAACATGCGCACCACCCTGTCAGCCATCAACCCCGAGCAGGTCACCAGAAACTTGCCGGCGATATCTCCCTGGGAGGTTTGCACGACCACCTCCCGGGAACGCTCCTGAATGCCTCTCACCTCGGTGGAATAACGAATCTCGCCGCCCAACCGCTCGAACTCGGCAGCCATTGCCCGCGTCACTGCGCCATAGTCGACGATGCCGCTCGACGGCACAAAAATACCGCCAATACCGGTAATGTTGGGTTCCCGCTCATGCAGCGCATCGCCATCCAGCCACTCTCGCTCGAGACCATTGGCGGCGGTGCGCTCCCACAGCGCCTGCATGCGCTCCATTTCCAGCGCATTGGTGGCGACCAGCAGCTTGCCGCATTCGTCATAGCGGATGCCCTGGGCATCGCAAAAATCCTTGGTAGCGCGATTGCCTTCGAGACAGAAGCGCGCCTTCAGGCTGCCCGGCGTGTAATAGACACCGGCATGGATAACGCCACTGTTGTGGCCAGTCTGGTGTTGGGCCGCGCCGGCTTCCTTCTCGACCAGTAACAGACGGCAATCAGGATAGGCCTTGGCCAACTGCATGGCGGTGGACATGCCCAGAATGCCGCCGCCCAGAATGATGAAATCGTACACCGGCATTTCCTCGCTGTTGGGAATGTCGTGCTTTTGACGCCCGCCGAATAGTGTTCAGACAAAGTCTAGCGCTGACGCGACTGGCGCAACGTATTGGCATGGGTGAAGTACCCCCGCTGGCGCATCAGTTCACGACGCAGTTGAGGATGCGGCGTAAAACGGTCACGGCCATGCAGCCAATAATGGTTGTTGATTAACAGAAAGCTACCAACCGGCACGGGTACCGACAACCGATGCGCACTGTTCTCAAGCGAATCGGAGAGGTCGGCCAGCCAGTTGCCTTCCTCGAAGTCCTTGGGCTGCACGAACTGATCGATGTAGGACATGACCGGCAGACCGTCGCGGTCGACATCGAATACCGCATGGTAGATGTCCTTGTCGACTCGCTTGCTGGGTGGCGCCGTCCAGCGCATCTCACGACGCGCCAGCGGATGATGATAGAAATGCGCCAGGTGCTCCCAGTCGTCGAGATGCAGCAGCAGCGAATTCCCTCCCTCCATGTGCTGCTCGTCGAGCTTCATCATCAGCACATAATCCGTGTCCTGCTCGACGAAGGTACCGTCATTGTGCAGTTCCATGACCCGATGCGGCTGCCGCAGGTAGCTGTCCGACTCATCCACGTTCTTGACTACGAAGCGAGCGTAATACTGACCGCTCATGGCATCGAAGTTGGAACGCCCCATCAGATGCGCTACCGCAGTGGATACCTTGACCATGTCCTCGGCCTGCTCGACCTGGTTAAGGCCCTCCGGAGTGACCAAAAGGCCGCCCGTTCGGCGATCAGCCAATGTGTTGATCAGCAACGGCTGCAGGGTGTTGCTGCACAGATCATCGAGAATGCGCGCAATGCGAAAACGCAGAAAAGACTTGTATTCCAGTGCCTGCACCGGCCACTCGGCCACGGCACTGACAAAGGCATCGACCACCTCGCGAGACAGCGTCAGCTCAAGCAGGCGCGGCGACTGGTCAGAAGGCGTGAGGGTGAAGCCTTCTAGCGCCTGAGGGGCCGGCACGGCAGTCGCGTCGAACTGGGTCAAGACAGTCATCGGAACCTCCAGAGCAAATCATCATAATAAAAGCGGTCCACAAGCCACTCAGGGCATGCACGAGCCTTTTAACCTGAGCTTTTGATGCATGGACAAACCAAATAATAGCCACAATATACAAAAATGTCGACGTTTTTATATTTCGTCAAAAATAACAGCGCCCGGGACGATATGCTCGTTACCGTCGGATTGGGTATCATGTAGATATTGTCATCACCTCGCGATGGATAGCGCCAATGGATCACTCCCCACCCAAGGACAACGCCCCACGCCAGAGCAGCGCCCGGCAAGAAGGGCCTCGTCAGAACATGGGCATCAGCGCCTATGCCTGGCTCAAGCAGGACATTATTTGTGGGATCTACCAGCCGGGTGAGAAGCTCTTGATGAGCCGCCTGAAGGAGCGATATGCGCTTGGCATCAGCCCCCTGCGTGAAGCCCTGTCACAGCTGGTATCCGAGCACATGGTGGTGGCCATCAGCCAGCGCGGCTATCGCGTGGCCCCAATGTCGATCGAGGAACTTGAAGATATCTATGATGCCCGGGCCCAGCTCGAAGCCATGCTGGTGCAACTTTCAATCGAACGCGGCGACGACACCTGGGAGGCAGAGATACTGGCCAAGGCCCACACGCTGGCCAAGGTGGCCGAGGTACATGGTCCGGATGAAATGCTCGATGTCTGGGACAGGCGACACCAGGCATTCCACAGCGCCCTGGTCGCCGGCTGTGGCTCGCGCCAGCTGCTGATGGCCCGAGAAAGCCTATTCGACCAGGCCGCTCGCTATCGCCACCTATGGCTCTGCCAGACGGTATTTTCCGACCGAGCTCTGGCTGCCAAACGCCAGGAACATGCCGACCTCGTCGATGCGATACTCGCCCGCGATGCCAAGCGGGCCGGCGACCTGACTCGCGATCACATCATGACGCCAGTGCCGATCATTACCGACCTGATGAAGGCCCGCGGACTGGTCTGACTCCCTGCCTCCAGCTTACCGGGCCAGCGTCAGCGCCCAATGCACCTCTGCTCCCCCCGCCTCTCGCGATACACAAGCTGGCGTGGCGGGGCCTTCCCCCCTTTAGCAACATCCTCGCCCTCTCTCTCGCTCTCGCTCTCGCCGCATTCAGAAAAATAATTTATCTATATTTTATTGTTAAAACGCTGCCAAAGAGTCGAAACATCGTTGACGCGGGCAACTATCTCGACCTAGGCTTCCTCTCGTACATTGGTTTCGCCGTATCCATGCGATGCTTGGCCATGTACCGATGCCCCCGACAATAACCTCGCCAATAACAATGAGGATTTTTCGATGACCGCCAAGACCTTTGCCAGCGCAAGTCTCGCCAGCCTCGGTGTTGCCGCCGCTAGCCTGACGCTTGCCACCAGCGCCCAGGCCGCCACCGAATGGGACATGCCAACCCCTTACGGTGATCGCACTTTCCATACCGTGAACATTCGCGAATTTGCCGATGACGTACGCGAAGCCACCGACGGCGAGCTCGATATCACCGTGCACTCCAACGGCTCGCTGATCGATCATGCCGAGATCAAGAACTCGGTCCGTCGCGGCATCGTGCCGGCGGGCGAGCTGATCATGTCGCGTCTGGCCAACGAGAATCCGGTCTTCGAGGTCGACTCGGTGCCCTATCTGGCAGCCAACTACGAAGACGCCTGGACACTGTGGGAGGCCTCTCGCGAGATCATTGGCGAGGAGCTAGAGAAACAGGGGCTGCGCCTGCTGTTCGCCGTACCCTGGCCACCCCAGGGTATCTACACCCAGGATAAGATCGAGAAGATCGAGGATCTGCGCAACCTCAAGATGCGCGCCTACAACACGTCAAGCGAGCGCCTGGCGAGCCTGGCCAATGCCGTGCCGACCCAAATCGAGGTGCCGGACATCCCCACCGCCTTCAGCACCGGCCGCGTCGATGCCATGGTGACCTCGCCGGCCACCGGCGCCGACACCAAGGCCTGGGACTATCTGAGCCACTTCAACCACGCCCAGCTGTGGCTACCCAAGAACATGGTGATCGTCAGTGAACGTGCCTTCTCGCGCCTGGATGAGGCGACTCAGCAGACCGTGCTGGAGGCAGCGAAGACAGCCGAGCAGCGCGGCTGGGACATGAGCCGCCAGGAGACCCAGGATGCCCTGGCAACCCTCAAGGAGAACGGCATCACCGTCAGCGAGCCAAGCCCCGAACTGGCCAAGGCGCTACAAGACATCGGCAGCATGATGACCGAAGAGTGGGTCGATCGCGCCGGCCCGCAGGGCATGCAGATTCTCCAGAACTACCGCGACGCGAAGGAATAAATCCAGCACAACACGCGATTAGCTAGGGTCCCGGCCATGTCGCCGGGGCCTTGCCCTTCCCTCGCCGAGGTACTTCTTAACAGGTACTTCTAACAAGTACTTCTAGCAAGTGCTTCAAACAGGTACTTCAATAGGTACGTCTCATGCAATTCCGACTCCGCCCGCTGTATGACCTCGGTGCCTATGGCGCGGCCCTCTGCCTGTGTTTGATCTGTACGCTGATCACCGCCCAGATCCTTGGCCGGTTGGCTGACATGGCCGCAGAACAGTTGGGCCTGGACAGCCTGGGGCTGACTATCCCCGGCCTCTCCGAAATCTCCGGCTTCCTGCTGGTGGGCGCCAGTTTCCTGGGGCTGGCCTACACCTTCGTCAATGGCGGCCATATCCGCGTGACCCTGCTGATCGGCAACCTGCCGCCCAAAATCCGGGTGTTCATCGAGCTATGGTGCCTGAGCCTGGCACTCCTGCTGGCAAGCTATCTGGCCTTCTATGAATACCGCCTGCTGGCCGACAGCATCGCCTTCAATGAGACCTCCTACGGGCTTTTACGCATTCCGCTGTGGATTCCGCAGAGCGCCATGCTGATCGGCACGCTGCTGTTCTGCCTGGCGCTGCTCGAGGCCTGGGTCAATACCCTGGTCATAGCCCTGACTCGCCCGGCGACCTTCCAGGTCGACGATAGCGGCCAAGAATAAGCACGGAGTTCTCCCATGCTCGTCATGATGACCGTATTGCTGGTCGCCCTGCTGCTGCTGCTCGGCAGCGGCGTCTGGGTGGCCTTTTCCCTGATGGGGCTCGCCTGGATCGCCATCAGTCAGTTCAGCTCGATTCCCACCGGCGACGTGATGGCCTCGGATATCTGGAGCGCAAGCTACAGCTGGGAGCTGACCGCCCTGCCGATGTTCATCTGGATGGGCGAGATCCTGTTTCGCTCGCGCCTCGCCGAGGACATGTTCAGCGGCCTCTCGCCCTGGCTCCAACGCATTCCTGGGCGCCTATTGCATACCAATGTGGTCGGCTGCGGCCTGTTCGCGGCGGTCTCCGGCTCATCGGCTGCCACCTGCGCCACCATGGGCAAGATGTCGATTCCCGAACTTACCAAGCGTGGCTACGATGAGCGCCTGGTGCTGGGCACCCTGGCCGGCTCGGCGACCCTTGGCCTGCTGATTCCACCATCGATCATCCTGATCGTCTATGCGGTAGCCACCGACCAGTCCATCGCGCGATTGTTCATGGCCGGTGTGCTGCCGGGTGTGATGCTGATCACGCTATTCGCCGGCTACCTGATGCTGTGGTCCTGGCGCTATCCGGACAAGGTGCCACCGGCCGAGGCGCGAATGAGCTTCAAGGACAAGCTGCGGGCATCCCGCCGCCTGATTCCACTGTTCGCGCTGATCGTGGGCGTGATCGGCTCAATCTATGCCGGTATTGCCTCGCCCACCGAGGCGGCTGCCGTCGGCGTGGTGCTGTCGCTGTTGCTAGCGAAGCTGCAGGGCGCCATGAGCCGGCGCATCTTCACCGAGGCGATACTCGGCGCGGTCAAGACCTCGACCATGATCGCCTTCATCCTCGCCGGCGCCTCCTTCCTGACCGCTGCCATGGGCTTCACCGGCCTGCCAAGCGACCTGGCCGCCTGGATCGGCACCCTGGGGCTGTCGCCACTGATGCTGCTGGCCGTGCTGACGGTCTTTTTCATCCTGCTGGGCTGCTTCCTCGATGGCATTTCGGTGGTGGTGCTGACAACCTCGATCATGCTGCCGATGGTCGAGGCCGCCGGCATCGATCTGATCTGGTTCGGTATCTTCCTGGTGATCGTGGTGGAGATGTCACAGATCACACCGCCGGTTGGCTTTAACCTCTTCGTGCTGCAGGGCATGACCGGGCGCAACATTCTGCATATCGCCAGGGCCGCGCTGCCTTTCTTCGGCCTGATGCTGCTGGGTGTTATCCTGATCACTCTCTTTCCACAGATAGTTACCTACCTGCCCGAGGCCATGGGGAACAGTTGATGAGCAAGGACAGCGTCGTCGCACCCGCCGCGACCCGCCGCGGCCCGATCGTGTCGTCGGAACACCTCTCCCACAGCGCACAGGAGCTGTCGGAGTTCGAGTTTGGCATGATCATTTCGGGGCATGCCTTCAACCGCTGGATGGTGCGTTGCATGACAGCGGCGGGATACCCGGAACTCGGGGTGTTGGATGTACTGGTGCTGCACAGCGTCAACCATCGCGAACGAGCCAAGCGCCAGGCGGATATCTGCCTGGTGCTCAACGTCGAGGACACCCACACCGTCACCTATGCGCTGAAGAAACTCGGCAAGCACGGCCTGGTGGCCGGCGAGAAACAGGGGAAAGAAACCCTTTTCCGCACCACCGATGAGGGTCGTGCGGCCTGCCAGCGCTATGCCGAGATCCGCGAGGACTGTCTGGTCGAGTCGCTGTCCTCGCTGGGCATCGGCCGCGAAGACATGCACCAGATGGCAGGGCTGCTGCGTGCCATGTCGGGGCTCTATGACCAGGCGGCTCGCTCAGCGGCCTCGCTATAGGAGACACAGAGCGCTCAGACGCAGAAAGTCTAGTCCGACCCAAGGCCCAGCGGCACCCACTCGAGATCGGCCCCAAACCACTGCTGCCGGAGCCCGCGCTGCTGGCCGAACATGAGCGCTAGATAAGGCTGCAACGGATGATCTCGACGGAGGCTTTTCAGGTGTTGACGAAGCACGGCCTGTGTCTTCGTTTGCTCTGGCGGCAGATGCTCGCCGGTCACTTTGGCGGCAAGCCATTCCAATGGTGGCAAGATCAGATGCGTTGACTGGCTCGCCAGCGCAAACGACACGCCGGAGGCATCGAAGTCACCCAGATAGCCATGCGGCTTGCCGGTGTCCATCCACGCCCTGGCCAGGGCAGCAAAGCCGCCGCCGTAGTGCTTGTCGCCGCGATAGACCACCAGCGGCCGACAAATGCGACGAGCAGTTGTCGAGCGAATGACGTTGGCCTCTGTGTCGCCGCTAAAGGCATAGAAACTGTCGAGATTCTCTATCTGAATGAGCGCATCGAAGGCCCCCAGGTCAATCGACGGCCAGTCCAGGTCGCGATATTGGCGAGACTCGGCGGAAAGCCAAGACAGAGAGGACTCGAGCGGCAGGTTGACAAGCACCCGCCGGAATCGCGGGCGTTGTCCCACGCCTTTCGCTTCCTCACTTCCCAGGTAGGCCTGTTCAGACGTGGTGAGCCCACTGAGGCTAACGCCCAGTGGCGCCTGCCCAAGACTCTCCAGCACGCGATTGATCTTGGAGAGCAGATCACGATCAAATCGCAGCGTTTTCACGTTCTGTCGTGCGCGCAGATCGATATCCTGCTGAGCACACCACGCCTCAACTTCCTTGACCCATTTGGCACTGCGCGCCTTTTCCAGCGTTGGCTGACCGCGCAGCCGCCGCTCGACTTCGTTGAGGGCACGACGGGCGGCGCTAGAGAGCGTCATGCGGGAAGCGCCAGCTGCAGCGTGACGTCGTGGATCAGCCGCACGTGATTGAAGCTGCTGGCCTGGCTCTCTTCCTGATGAAGACGAAAGGCGCGCTGCTCGCTGCGCGGCAGGCTTTGATACTCGGCGATCACCTGGAACAGCCAAATCTCGTCCTGCCAATCCAGATCCCTGGCGTGTAGATAGCCCAAGGCACTGACGCCGGAGGCGTCAGCCTCATCGACCACCGCCAGGTAGAAACGCTCGACATCCTGCTTCAGGGCCTGCTGACGAGCGGCGACGCGAGATTCCTGCTGCTGCTCGGCGGGTTGAGCGGCCTCCACGGCCTGTGGCGGTTGCACCGGTGCCGGCAGTTGGCGAACCAGCTCGCTGAGCACAGCGGTATCCCGGTGACGGTCCAGCGCGGGCGCCGCCGCCGCAGTAAGCGAGGTGGCACGGTTAACCAGGGCCGGGACCTCGCTACGACGGGCATAGTTGCCGGGCACGAACCCCGGGTGCTCGCGCAGGAAAGCTGCCATGCCGGCCACCAGGCGGCTACGCGACTGCTGCTGACGAAAGCGCGCCATCAGCTCGATCAGGCGTCGCTGCACTTCTCGCAGGCTGGTGTAGTGCTGGCTGAGTTGCTGCTGCAATTGGCTGATCAATAACTTGCGCAGGGTGCCATCGCTGCCGACCAGTTCGATCAGCTCGTCGAAGTCGATCAGCGCCAGGCCGTCCAGCAGGCGCTCGATCTGCTTCTGGGCGCGATGGTTCTCGCGAATCTTGTCGTTCAGGCGACTGACAAACCCAAAGTCGCTGTTGAGGCGCTGCCAGAGGCTGTCGATGGCATCGGCGAAGCGACCGTTGAGGTCGTCCACCTCCTGACGCAGGCGCAAGAGCTGCTGCTCCTGCTGCCAGTATTCACCGCGACTACGCGCCTCACGATAGCTCTGCACCAGGCTGCGGATAAGCTCCAGCGTCTCGGCGACACCGGCATTGACGTGTCGCCGGGTCTCGTCGGCAAGCATCTCGGCGATCAGATCCCGGACCTTGGGGGACAGTTTTACACCGCTCTGCTCATCGGGCCGCCACAGAATCCGAGCCGCGAGCAGCTTGCGTAAGGCTGCATCGGTCAGTGCCTCAAGCGGCACCTCGTCGCGGGTATAGCCCTGCATCAGTGCATCGGCGTGCTTGCCAAGCAGCGCCAGCCGTTCGGTACCGGTGGTCAGCAGTCGGCTTTCCAGGGCGTGAACCTCACTCACAGCAGGGCCTCCTGAGTCGCCGGCGCCTCCTCGTCGATGGGCAGGTTCTCCTCGTCGCGAATGAAACGCACCAGGTCGATCAGGTAATCGACCTTGCCGGTTACCAGGTAGACCTGTCGGTCGGCATGCGGCTGGAGTAGATAGCCATGCTCCTTGAGACGCTTGAAGACCTGCTTCAACTGCGCGTCGAGCTGCTCGCTCTGGGAGCCGAAGAAGCTATCGGTAGCCAGTCGTTCCAGCCGCTCGCGAAGGCTCTGGTTATCCTCACACTTGGCGCTGAATTCGGCCGGTTTGAGCACGTCGCCCGGGGCAATCAGGGCATCGCGCCCCAGCGCCTCCTGCACCAGCCGTAGCCACTCGAGCAGGGGCAACAGGCTGTGAAGCGTCTCGCCCAACTGTTGGGAGAGCTGCTCCCGGGCTTCGTCGTTCACGTGCCGCCAGGCAAGAAAATAGACGCTGCTCTCCGGGTTGGCGGCCAGTCGCCGATTGAGCGGGCGCAGGTAGGTGTCGAGCTGCTCGCGGATCTGCTCGTCCTGCAGGCGCCGAAAGGCGCTCTCGTCGCTCACCGCACAGATGAAATCGCCGGCCAGCAAGCGCTCGATCAATGGGCCATGTTCAGTCATTCTACGACCTCCTCGGTGGCGCGGGCCTGCAGCCGCTCGGCCAGGCGACTCAGCCGCGGTTCGATGCGTTTCAGACAACGACGGTTGGGGCGGCTGTCGTCGCGATCGATCAGATAGCGATTGTGGAACAGCATCAGCACGTCCGACTCGGGGTTGGGAAAGGCGCCGACGATATGGATGCGGTTGCTGTCGCAGGCATCGAAAAGTTTTTCGACGTTGTGATAGGCCAGCGTGCCGATCTCGTCGATGGGCCAGTGGATGGCGATCTCCGCCTGGCCGCGCAGCAAGCGAGTGAAAGCAAGCAGGAACTTGCACAGGATCAGGTAGGCCATACCGTGGCTAGACGATTCCAGAAGCTGGCGATCGTTCTTGATCACCAGATCGTTGCCGCCTTCGTTCAAGTAAAGCTCGAGGCGCAGCAGGCTCTCGAAGCTGTATTGCTGATCGCTGCGCAGCAGGTCCACCACATCGGCCAGGGCATTGAGATAGTCATCGCTGGGCAGGCCGTCGCCGCGCCACGCCCTGAAATGCTCGGCAAACAGCTTAAGAGGCTCCCAGAAGCCCAGCTCATCGATGGTCGACTGGATACGCACTTCGGCCTTGCTGATGCCCTCGAGGCGCAGGTCGTCGGCGACCTCTTCGGAGAGGCGACGACTCTGGGCACTGATGCGGCGGTTGAGGTCGCGAAAGACGGTGAAGAACTTGTCCAGGTCATCGCCAAGGTTGCGCCCCTCCTGGATCAGCTGCTGCTGCTGATCCTCCAGCAGCTGAAGCATGCCGCGCAATAGCGGTAGGTGACGCCGAGGGTTGCCAGCCTGCTCGGGGTCATCTTCCACAAGCTTGGCCCGCTCGGCGTCGAGGGTCTCGACGAAGCCCGACGTGGCGCCCTTGATCAACTCGCTTTCCACCTGCTCGCAGCCCTTGCGCAGGGTATCCAGTTCATGACTGCGACTGGCCAGGGCTTGCCGCGCCCGCTCCATGCGTTCATGCACATCGCCGGGCGCCTCGCTGATCGGCTGAGTCGACGCGCCGAGCCCCAGGCCGGCCAACTGGCTCAGCAGCGGCTTGAGGGCGTCGATCACCTGCTGCTGCGCGTCGCGCTGGGTCTTGAGTGCCTTGACCGCATCCTGATGCGCCGACTTGGCCGCTTGGAAATCCTGCCTGCATTGCTCGAGTTCGCGCTTGACCGCCTGCAGGTCACGCGACAGCACCGCTTCCTTGTCGACCAGCTGTGGCTTGCGCTCGCCCCATTCAACGCGCATGAAACGGGTATAGGCGTCGAGTTCTTCGCGGCGCCGAGCCGTGGTCCGAATACGCTCATCGAGCGCTGTCAAACGCGAGCGGGTATCTCGCAGCGTAACGGGGTCAACGCCCTGCTCCTGCAGCTCTCGATCATAGGCGGCTTCCAGCTCCTCGCGCTGACGCCGGTGTTCATCCTTCAAGTCATCGAGCCGCTGTTTATGCTGGCGAATCTGTTCATCCAGACTATCCAGTCGGCTCTGCCCATCGGCCTTCAGCTCCAAAAGCTGCGCCTGGTGAGATTCTGCCATCGCCTTCAGCTGCTCACGCTTTTCGTCACGCAGTGCCTGCTGAGTCGCCTCCTGAGCCGCCAGCGCCTCTTCGCCAGCCAGACGACGCTCTTTCTGCTGCCGGGCATGGCGTTCCTGCTGCTGGCTTCGCGCCTCGAGCGCGTACTTCACTTCCTCGTCGGCTCGCTTGAGCGCAATCCGCGCCTGCCCCAGGCGTTCGTCGGCCTCCCGCACGCGGTCGTGGCCTGACTTGAGCTGCTTCTCGGCCGCTTGCAGCTCGGCCTCTGACCGCTGACGCGCGTCCTCGGCCGCCTCGATAGCCGCCATCAGGCTGGCTTCATCCTGTGCGTAATCAGGCAGGTCAATCGCCGCCAGATCGAGGGCCACACCGAACAGGTCACCCTGTCCCCCTTCTGGTGCCACCTCAGAAAGCTGCGGCGACAAATCCCGACGCTCGAGCAATTCGGGCGCGATCACCTTGCCCAACTGCTGCTCCCAGCCGGGCCGGTGGTAGCGCAGAAAATGTCGCAGACTGCCCTGGGCAGGATCACGCTGCTGATGCAGCGCATAGCCATGATCCTGAACCTCAGACAACCGCTGCCTGGCCGCTTCGCGCTCACGTTCAGCGGCGTCACGTTCGCGCTTTAGGGTCTCGTGCTCGTGGCGCACGCCTTCCAGGCTCTCAGATGCGGCATTGCGATCGCTCTGCGCCTGGTCCAGCCGCGCCTGGGCCAGTTCGGCCTCCTGGGCCTCTTCGCCAGTCTGGGTGGTAGACGCGAGCTGCGCCTTGAGTGCGGCCAATCGCTCGACGCCCTGCTCGAGCCGGGCCTGATAGCTGCCCTCGAGGGCTGCACGCTCGTCCTGATACCGCGACTCGATACTGCGCTCGGCCTCCCACTGCTGCTCGCGACTGGCGGTTTTCTCATCGCCCAGGGCATCGACGAGGCCCTGAATTTCCTCTGTTTGCCGCGCCAGCACATCGGCCAGCTCGCGCAGCCGTCCATCGAGCTGCGCCTGACTGGCCTGCACGGCTTCCTGCATGTGGGTCAGGTGCTCTCGAAGCTGTTGGCACTGCTCACGCCACTGGGGCAAGGCTTCCAGATCACGCTCCAGGGCCGGCATGTCCGCCTCGGCGTAGCGCTCGTACTGCTGCTGCAGATCGGTGAGCTCATGCTGGGTACGTTCAAGCTCGCTGTTCAGCTCGCTGAGGCGATCGTTAAGCGCGTCGCGGGTCTGTCCGTAGTCACGCTCACGGGCCTGGAAGTCACGCTGGTGCGCGGCAAGCTGCTCATCGCTATCGGCCAGGCCGCGCTCGGCGCGATGACGATCAGCCTCCAGTTGGGGTTTGAGCTGCCATAACGTCGCCTCCAGGTCAGCGATGTCGCGATCCACCTCCCCAAGCCGCGCCACTAACTGCTGCATGGGCTCCAGGCGCATCGACTGACGCATCTGCGCGATCCAGTCGCGGGCCTTGGTATTGCGAATCCGGGTGACCGGCAGCTCGACGCCATCCTCTTCGAAGATCGCGGCCAGCATGGTCTTGAGGGTATCCATCTTGCCCTCTTTGGCATGCACCGCCGAGATCAGCTTCTCCATGTGGCGGATGCGGCGTTCGGGCTTCACCAGGCTGAACTGAGCGGCTATCTGGCGCAGCTTGAGGCCATCGCGACTATTGCCATGCAGCTGGGTGAAATCATTCTGGATCACCGAGCGGTATTCAGAGGTAGCGCCCAGCTTGGCCGATACGCTCACCCCCTCGCGGCGCAGCTCGCTGGCCCACTGACTGTAATCGAGGGCCGCGACACCGGCCTCGCTCTCCACCAGATAGTCTTGTGGGCGATATGGCGCCCCCACGAAGCGGTACTCGACGCCCCCATCGCTCTTGCGCGTCAACACCGCCTGGCAGACATTGCCCGCCTCGCGCCGGTATTCATACACCAGGTAGCTGTTGCGATGCGGCAGATAGAAGGCATCGAACTTCATGCGTGTCTTGGGCACTACCTTGTTGGGCAGCTCGCCGTAAAACACCGGCACCAGGCGCTGCAAGGTGGTCTTCCCCGAGGCGTTGGTCCCGCAAATATTGGTGTGACCATCGACATTCAGCTCGACCACACCGTCAAGGTGGCCGTGAATCATCACGATGCGTAAAAGATGGGCCATGCCACGTCCTTATTCGTTACTGACATCCATGGCCCCTATCTTGCCAGAGGCGACGCCCGGATGGAGCCCGAGCAGGTATGCCAATAGCGGTCTAATCGGTGCCTGGCTTAAACATCGGCGGGCCTTTGAGCGGGCAGTGAGGTCTGCGGTATGCGTGGTCAGCGGACTGACTCATGAGGCATAGGGGTTCTTGGGGGAATAAGGATTCTTGGGGTAGTAGCGCTCCGGCATGCGCTCGATGTGGGCAAAGAACTTGGTGTCCTTGTAAGGCATCTTCATAAAGCCCGAGACGCCAAGCCCCTCGATCAGCCCCACCGCCGCCAGGATGTCATCCAGTCGCTTTCGAAACTCCGACTCGCGTGCCGGATCCAGCAGCCGGTAGTAGCTGTGGATCTTCAAGTGGGTGGGCAGCGCCTCGAAGATGATCATGCCGGTATGGTGGATGGCGTTGAGAGCCTCGAGAGAGACGATGATCTCGTCGGGCAGCACCAGGAATTCTTCCGGGTCGGGGCCATCCTCGAAATAGGAATGCACCCGGGTGTGATCCTCGAGCTCGGGGACCGCGCTGACCTCGTAGGGCAGGCGCATGTCCGGCGTGAGAATAAAGGGCTGATCCGGCCCCAGCCGGTCGACGTGCAGGGTCTCCCGAGCATTGAACAGGCAGCTCTTGAAGATCCCTCGACGGTAGATGGCCCTTGCCAGGTGAATCATGTTGTTGACGGCGCTGACGAAGGCCGCCTTCAGCGAGGGGTCATGCAGGTTAAGCGAGATATCGACGTAGATACCGTCAGTCTCCCAGCGAATCGCCAGGCCGCCGACCACGGGATAGCGACCGAGCCGGCTGACTGCGGCCAGGAAGGCCTTCTCGGTCTCCCCCATGCCCTGCATGAAGTTCTTGTAGTAACGGTCGAGCTGAACGTCGTTAACCTCGCTCATCTGCTCCGGCGCGCCTTCCTCGCGCAGGAAGGCCTTGCGCGAGCTGTAGACCACGGTATCGATCTCGCGCCCGGCCGGACGCACCCAGACGGGTAGCAGTGACGCCTCGGGGGGCTCGTCGAGCTCGACCATCACGGTGCGCGCCAGCCGCGGCATATGATCAAGAAAGTAATCGCCGGCCCGCAGCCTCAGCGCCGGGTCCGGCGAAAGCATGGCGTCGAGCATGCGGGCAAACTCCATGGGCAGGCCAAGCGACGTTGCCGGTATCGCCCGATGGCCGAAACGACAGGACTGCCCCGAGGCCAGTGCATATAGCGTCCCGGCCGCGCCCTGCTCATCGAAACGTGGCGACGACAGTGCGCCGTTCAGCTGCTCTTCGCCAATGAAATAGACATCGCCCAGGCGGGCGTTGGTCTGCTGCAGGTTATCGGACATCAGCTCCATGACGTTGGTGGCCACGTGCTGCAGGCGCTCGTCGAGCTGAGCGAAGACCGAGGAGCCCCAGTCGATCAGGGCGATACGTTCGGTAGCGGCATCAAAGACCAGGTTCGAGGGCTTGATATCGCCGTGCACCAGCGGCTTGCGCCGCCCAGACTCACGGCGCAAGTGCCGCAGGATGTCCGCCAGTTGCGCGGCAATATGTACCACCAGCCGCGGCGACAGCCGGCCGTGGCGCAACGATACTTCTTCGAGGTTCTCCCCCGGTGCACGCTCCATGACCAGGATCGACTGGTTGCGCACCCGCTGATAGGCAATCAGCCTGGGCACCCGCGGATGCTCGACCTGCTCGAGCATAAAGGCCTCTTCCTCGAGCCGGTCCTGCAACTTCTGAGGTAGCGTCACCCGGGTGAACTTGAAGACGTGCTCGACCTCGCCGGCCGGGTGCCGCGCCCGACCGGCAAACACGAAGCCATAGGCGCCCTTGCCGATCAGGGCGATGTCACGGTAGCCGAGCTGCTCGAGCTGGGTCTGGCAGAGCGCGACCCAGTCCTTGAGCTTCTTAGCATCGTCATGGCTGAGCAGGTAGATCGACTGCTCTTCCGGGATGTAGAACTGCTGGAGCGACGTCGCCGTCATGATCTCATCCCGTCAGTGCGATCCCAGCATGATCCTGGACCAGCGTGACCTAGCCAAGGTGCAGCAACATACTTTGCGGTGACTCAAGATAGCCCTTCCAGCGATTGACGAAACGGGCAATGGTGCCGCCGTCGATCACGCGATGATCGCCCGACCAGGTCGCGGTCATGATCGCCCGGCTCACCACCTGGCCATCGGCATCGAAGCGCGGCAGCTGCTGAGTCTTGCCGATCGCCACGATGGCCACCTCCGGGGCATTAATGATCGGCGTGGCGTAGGTGCCGCCCAGGGCGCCGATATTGGAAATGCTGATGGTGCCACCCTTGAGATCTGCCTGCTGCACGCGGCCTTCCCGTGCCTCCTGGGTCAGGCGCGCGATCTCACCGGCGATGGCCAGCAGGCTCCTGCGCTCGACGCCTTTCACATTGGGCACCATCAGGCCGACCCGGCTGTCCACCGCCATGCCGATGTTGCAGGCGCTCTGGTAGTGAATCTCGGTGACCTCATCATTGAGCCGGCTGTTGAGGATCGGGAACTCCTGCACCGCAAGCGCCAGGGCCTTCATGAAGAAAGGCATCAAGGTCAGCCTCACCCCCAGCGCCTCGGCTTCGGGCTTGAGGCGTTCGCGCAGCGCCAGCAGCTCGGTGACGTCGATTTCGTCGCCGTAGGCAAAATGCGGAATGGTGCTGGCCGAAGCCACCATGCGCCGCGCCATCACCGCCTGAATGCCCTTGAGGGGCTCGACGCGGATCTCGCCGACGGCGGAGGTGCCACCGACCGTCGTCGGCGCAGGCGTCTCGCTCGACGATGGCTGGCGGTGCTCGTCGCTGTGGTCGCCCTGTTCGAGGAAGCGCAGCACGTCGTCCTTGAGCACCCGGCCGTGCTTGCCCGAGCCGGGAATGGCAGAAAGGCTCAGCGCATGCTCGCGCACGAGACGGCGCACCGCCGGGCTCGCCGGGATCCGCCCGAAAGCACCACTGCCCTGGGCTGAGGCACGTCCTTGCTGCGGTGCACTCGGCGACGCGACTGCTCCCTCATCAGTAGATCCCGCCTGCCGCGTCATCTGCGGGTTGGTCGCCGCGGGCTCGGCGGCACTAGAGGGCGCTTGCCCTTCGGAGAGATCTAGTCCTTCGGGAAGATAGGCAAACAGCGGCGAGTGCACCCGCGCATGCTCGCCCTGCTGATAGTAAAGACGGGTCACACGGCCGGCCTCCGGTGCGGTGATTTCGACCAATGCCTTGTCGGTCATCACGTCGACCACCGGCTGGTCCTCGGCGATTTCGTCGCCCTCCTGGATACGCCACTCGACGACCTCGCACTCGACGATGCCCTCGCCGATATCCGGCAGCACGAAGTCGGTGCCGCTGGCGGAGACGGCCTGCCGAGACAACGATTCAGCGGCGATCTGAGACGCTGGTTCCGGCGCGCGCGTGGCCGTCTCTCGAGTTGCCGGCTGAGACGCCTCCTGGTGTGCCTGACCGTGCTCTTTTTCTGGTGACGGTCCTTCCTCGCCGGCCTCATCTCCCACCAGGGCAAAGAGCGGCGCATGCACCTTGGCAATTTCACCCTCTCGGTAATACAGCCGGGTGACCCGGCCATGATAGGGCGCGGGAATCTCCACCAGCGCCTTGTCGGTCATCACCTCGGCGACGGGCTGGTCTTCCTCGATCACGTCGCCCTCGCCGACCAGCCACTTGACCACCTCGCACTCCACGATACCTTCGCCGATATCGGGCAGCATAAAATCGCTCATCATTGCTCTCCTGTCCGGATACCGGGTTCTAGTACGCCATGCTGGCCTTGATCGCCTCGAAGACCTTGAGGCGATCGGGCAGGTATTCCTTCTCCAGCGTCAGCGGGAAGGGCGTATCCAGGCCGGTGACCCGGCTGATCGGCGACTCCAGGTACAGAAAACAGCGCTCCTGGATGGTGGCGGCAATCTCGCCGGCGAAGCCGCCGGTCAGCGGTGCCTCGTGACTGATCAGCAGTCGGCCGGTCTTTAAGACCGAGGTCGCCACGGTCTCGACGTCCCAGGGCAGAATACTGCGCAGATCGATGATCTCGCAGGAGATACCCTCCTTCTCGGCGAGTTCAGCGGCCTGTTCGATGACTTCCATCTGGGCGCCCCAGGCCAGCAGGGTGATATCGCTGCCTTCCTTGATCACCTCGGCCTCACCTAGGGGCAACTGGTAATCGCTTTCCGGCACCTCACCGGTCGAGGCGCGATAGAGCCGCTTGGGCTCGAAGAACAGCACCGGGTTGGGGTCACGGATGGACGCCAGCAACAACCCCTTGGCCTGGTGCGGGTTGCGGGGCACCACGACCTTGAGGCCCGGCGTATGCGCGAAATACGCCTCAGGCGACTGGGAGTGATAGAGCCCGCCGGCGATGCCGCCACCGTAGGGCGCGCGAATGGTCAGGCCGCCGACATTGAACAGATTGCCAGACCGGTAGCGGAACTTGGCCGACTCGTTAACGATCTGGTCGAAGGCCGGAAAGATGTAGTCGGCAAATTGGATCTCCGCCACCGGCGTTGAGCCCTGAGCGGCCAGGCCATTGGCGAAGCCGATGATGCCCTGCTCGACCAGCGGCGTGTTGAAGCAGCGTGCCTTGCCGTATTTTTCCTGCAGGTGGCTGGTGGCACGGAAGACGCCACCGAAGCCGCCGACGTCTTCGCCGAAGCACAGCACTCGCTCATCGGCGGCCATGGCGATATCCAGCGCCTGATTGATGGCCTGCAGTAAATTGATGTTCGCCATCTCAGCGCCCTCCCTGGCCGTTCTCGGCATCCGATGACGTAGTCGAGCCTTGGGAAGCGCTCTTGGGATAGGCCTCTGGATAAAGCCGGATATGCGCTTCCAGCGCGGCAAGCTGCTCGTTCAATTGCGGCGTGGGGGTGTCGTAGACATCAGTGATCAGGCTCTCGAGAGGCGGCGCCGGGCGCTTCTGGGCTACCTTCATGGTTTCTAGCACCTCACGACGCAGGCGCTCCTGCAGGGTCTTCTCTTCTTCATCGCTCCACCACTCGCGGGATTCCAGCCAGCGGCGTAGTCGCAGGATCGGGTCTTTTTCCCGCCAGGCTTCTTCTTCCTTCTTGCTGCGATAGCCGGAAGGATCATCGGAAGATGAATGGGCCGCCAGGCGATAGGTCATGGCCTCGATCAATACCGGCTGGTTATGCTCCACGGCCAGCCGGCGCGCCTCCAGAGTGGCCTGATAGACCGCCAGCACGTCGTTGCCGTCGACCCGAATGACCCGCATCTTGTAGCCGAAGGCTCGGGGGGCGACGCCATCGGCGGCGAACTGCTCGACCGCCGGGGTGGAGATCGCATAGCCGTTGTTGCGACAGAAAAAAATCACCGGGACCTTGTGCACCGTGGCCATGTTCAGCGCGGCATGGAAGTCGCCCTCCGAGGCGGCCCCCTCGCCAAAATAGGTGATAGTGCAATGGCCATCGCCGGCGAGCTTCTGCCCATAGGCATAGCCGGTGGCCTGAGGAATCTGAGTGGCCAGCGGCGAGGAGATGGTCATGTAATGCAGCTTGGCCGAGCCATAGTGGATCGGCATCTGACGTCCCTTGCCGTAGTCACGCTCGTTGCCGAACATCTGATTCATGAATTCGTCGCAGCTAAAGCCGCGATAGGCCAGCGCCCCCTGCTCACGGTACTGAGCCATGATCATGTCTTCGTCATCCAGCGCCGCGGCACTGCCGATTACCGCGGCCTCCTCGCCGGTACACTGCATGTAGAAGCTCAGCCGGCCCTGGCGCTGAGCGGCCAGCATGCGCTCGTCGAGCACCCGGGTGAAGACCATGGCGTGGTAGATGCGCAGCGCCTTGTCGCGGTCGAGTTCGGGCGCCGCTGCTCCTTCAAAGAGGCTGCCGTCCTGCTTGAGCAACGCGAAGGTATCGATCGAAAACTCGTCGCCCTTCAGAAAGGTCGGGGAGTGAACGAGTGAGGAAGTGGTTGTTGTCATGATGCTCTTCCCTGGGGGTGGTGGTGAAAAGCCTCACGCCCCTTGTGAGGGCATGGTTATTCAGAAGGTAGTCATAAACCAACCCGATGGCACAGTCCGCCTGATAACGACCCGATGCCGCAAGTTTACGTTAACGTAAGATAGAGCCCGGCATGGGGTGCTGTATAGCCACAGCGCCTGAGACCATGGTCGCAGGCGCCATGAAAGGTCACTGATCCGCTAAAGGAGACGGCCGATACCAGCGCCCTCGCACGCTTGGGCTCGAGCAGGAACGGTTGAGGAAGAGCGAGACAAGGTGGGAAAACAGGAGAGATAAAAGCGGTTCGAGACAAGAACCCGATACGAGAACCCTCAGCGCTGTGAGGGCAGCAGGCGTGCGAAGACGCTGTCTATGGAAAGCGCCAGCACACCAATCAGGATAGCGCCCTGCAGGATGTAGGCCGTGTTGCCATTGATGATGCCGGCGATGATCGGGTCCCCCAGGGTCTTGGCGCCGATGGTCGAACCGATCGCCGCGGTGGCAATCCCCACGGTCACCGAGGTGCGGATACCGGCCAGAATGACCGGCGCGGCCAACGGCAGCTCGAGCTGCCAGAGCACCTGGTTTGGCGACATGCCCATGCCTCGAGCGGCCTCCCGGGTGGCGGAATCCACCTCTCCGATACCGACCAGGGTATTGCGCACTATCGGCAGCAGGCCGTAGAGCACCAGGGCCACCACGGTAGGCAGCCCGCCGAATCCCAGCCAGGGCACAGCAAGCGCCAGCACCGCTACCGGAGGGAAGGTCTGACCGATGGAGGCCAACTGACTGACCAGTGGCAGAAAATCACGCCCCCAGGACCGGGTGACCATGATCGCGCCACTCACCCCGCTTACGATGGCGATGGACGAGGCACCGGCCACCAGCAGCAGGTGATTGGCCAACAGATCGACGAAGGCATCACGACGATAGATCGGCTCACGGGCCTCGGGGTCGATGGCAGCGAACAGCGACCCCAAGTGCGGCATGACGACCAGCAGCGTGCCAAGCGCCGCGAACCAGCCAAGTGGAGCCGCCCAGCGTCGCCAAGGCGATAGAATAGCAGCGCCCATGATAACGGGATCAGTCCTCATGGCGAGGCTCCGAGGCCTGGGGTGACGCCGTTTCCCCGTCGCTATCCTTGGCATCATCCCTGGAACTGTCCTGGGAACTATTCTGAGCCTTGGCCTTACCTTCGGACGCATCGCCGGTGTCGCTTCTGGACGCGGGCTTGTGGGAGGACTTTGCCGAGGCGGCAGGGAGCAGGTTCTTGCGGTGCATGATGTCATCGACCCCCAGTGTGCCCACCGTGCGATCGCGCTCATCCACCACGGTCAGGCTCGACAGCCGATGCAGGAGCATCACTGACAGGGCCTCACGCAGGTCGTCATCTGCGCCGACGGCCGCCGCCGTGGTCTGGCGGCGCGCACCGGTCGGGTGCATCACGTCACGCACAGCAATGAGCCCCGCCTGTTTGAGGCCCCGATCACGCCCGCCGAGCAGTGATTCGACGAACGCATTCTCCGGTGCCGTCAGTAGCTCTTGGGGGCTGCCCTGCTGTACGACCTGCCCGCGATTCATGACCACGATGCGATCGGCCAGCTTCAGGGCCTCTTCCATGTCGTGAGTCACGAAGACAATCGTCTTGTGCAGCCGCGCCTGGAGCCTGAGCAGTTCGTCCTGCAGGGATTCCCGGGTAATAGGATCCAGGGCGCCGAAGGGCTCGTCCATCAGCAGGATGTCAGGGTCAGCCGCCAGGGCACGGGCCACACCGACACGCTGCGCCTGACCGCCGGAGAGCTGGTGGGGGTACTTGCCGGCGAACTCGGCTTCATTGAGACCCAACAGCTGCATCAGCTCGCGGGTTCGCTTCTGGATGCGCTCAGCGGGCCATTTCAACAGCCGCGGCACCAGGCCGATGTTGCGAGCGACCGTCCAGTGCGGGAAGAGCCCGGTACTCTGGATGGCATAGCCGATGCGCCGACGCAGCGCCTGCTCGTTGATCTCGCGAATCGGCTGACCGTCGATATGGATCTGGCCGTCACTGTGCTCGATGAGTCGATTGATCATGCGCAGGGTGGTGGACTTGCCACATCCAGAGGTGCCCACCAGCACACAGAGCTCACCAGGCGCGATGGCAAGCGATAGGCCGTCAACGGCGGTGTCCTCGCCAAAGCGTTTGGACACGTTCAGCAGCGCGATTCGCACCTGCTCAGTCATGACGAACTCCTTGTCGCAGCGCTCCGGCCAGGGCGGTCAGCAGGCCATCGACGATCACCGCCATGGCGATGATCGGCAAGGCACCTAGCAGCACCAGATCCATGGCGGCCTGCCCCAGCCCCTGAAAGACGAAGGTGCCGAGCCCGCCGGCACCAATCAGCGCGGCCACCGCCGCCAGGCCAATCGCCTGAATGCTGGTAATGCGCACGCCCTCGATCATTACCGGCAGTGCCAGCGGCAAGCGCACCTGGAGGAATATCTGGCTGGGGCTCATGCCCATGCCCCGGGCCGATTCGATAACCCCGGGATCGACATCACCCAGCGCCACGAAGGTATTGCGGGTCATCGGCAGCAGGCTGTAACCCACCAGGGCGATCAGCGCCGGTGCCGCGCCGATGCCCTGCACGCCGAGTGCCGCCAGCCAGTCATAGCGATCGGCGAGCCAGGCCAGTGGCGCCAGCAACAAACCGAACAGGGCCAGGCTGGGAATGGTCTGAATCAGGCTCAGAAGCCCATTGATGCTGCGCTCGAGCCGCGGCCAGCGGCGCATGGCCAGTGCCAGGGCAAACCCCATTATCAGGCTCAGCCCTACCGCCGAGGCGACCAACAGACTGTGGTAAACAAGCGCTTCGACAAACTTGTCGCTGCGACCCAGGTACTCCTGCATCAGGGCCAGCTTATCCAACACCCCGCTGGCAAGCGACAAGGCCCAGGCCCCGAGCATCAGCGCGCCGAGCCCCCACCAACTGCCACGCGGCAGCCGCAGACTCCCCTTGAGCTCGATCAGCGCCAGCATGAACACGAACAGCAGCACCCAGAACCCCGCCGCCAACCCCGCTCGGGCGTAGGGGGCACTGGGGTCGATAAAAACACGACAGAAACCTGCCAGCCCAACGGGCAGAGCGAGCATGGCAAGCACGACCAGGCATAGGGCCCAGCGCAACCGGAGCGTCGTGGCCCGCCAGGCCAGGCCGACAATCCCCAACGGGAGTAGCGTCAGGAGCACCCCGGCGGGACCCAGCATCGCCCATAGATCCATGCCCTGCCCCGGCACGATGCGATTGGGCTGAACGCTGGCGATATCCAGAAGCGTCAGCGCCGCAAGCGCTGCCGGCATCAGGGCCAACAGCACCCGGTTAGGGGACGCCGAGCGCCGCTGTGAAAGTGACGAGGAAGGTGACACGCTTGCGAGAGCCCGCCCGGAAATGCTTATTGCTCGAGCTGGTCGAGGAAGGTCGCCGCGACCTTGGCCGGGTCGGCACCGTTGACGGCGACTTCACCGTTCAGACGCTGGAGCGTCTCGAGGTCCAGTGCCTCGAACACCGGCGAGAGCAGTTCGGGAATCTGCGGATAGGCGTCGAGCACCGCTTGGCGCACCACCGGGGCCGGCTGATAGACCGGCTGCACTTCCAGGGTGTCCTTGAGCACGCGCAGGTCCAGCGCATTCAGTCCGCCATCGGTGCCGTAGGCCATGGCGGCGTTGACGCCATTGGTTTGCAGTGCAGCGGCGCGTAGGGTGGCGGCGGTGTTACCGCCGGAGAGCACCACCAGCTGGTCAGAGTCGAGTTCGAAGCCATAGGCTTGCTCGAATGCCGGCAAGGCCGCTTCCGATTCGACGAATTCAGCGCTGGCGGCGAACTTGAACTCACCTCCTTGCGCAAGATACGTCGATAGGTCCTCAAGGGACTCGAGGCCATGCTCCCGGGCCAGGTCACCGCGCACGCTCATCGCCCAGGTATTATTGGCCTCGGCCGGGGTAAGCCACACCAAGCCGTTGGCCTCGCGATCCAGCTCACTGACCTTGGCATGAGCCTCGGCGGCATTCTTCCACACCGGGCTGTCCGCCATGTCGAAGAAGAAGGCACCGTTACCGGTGTACTCGGGGTAGATATCGATCTCGCCGGCGATGATCGCCTGGCGCACGATGCTGGTGCCCCCCAGCTGCAGGCGGTTTTCAGTGTCGATGCCGCCGGCTTCCAGCGACTGCATGATCAGTTCCCCGAGCACCGAGCCCTCGGTGTCAATCTTCGAGGAAACCACCACCGGGGCGGCAGCCTGTGCCTGCCCGACCATAGCACTGGTTGCCAATGCTGCTATCCATGTCAATGTCCGCTTCATCGCACTTACCCCAGTGGTATGCCAAGTATTCAGGCAGTATAAGGAACTGACGTTACAATGTCAGGATGGATAGTCTGGCAGGACGTCAACGTTAAACGCCTGTCCTGGCTTGAGGAATCGATGGACGACGACAGAGTAACGAATCCCGACGGCATGCTGGACACCTGGCGCCACCCGCTGGTGCGTGACCTTGGCTGGCTGTGCCTCGCCCCGGACTTGCTGAGCATGCCCTGCCCTGGCCGGCCGAGGCTTGATGAACTGGGGCTTGCGAATGGGGGCTGGCGAGACTACCTGGATCGGCTGGAAGCCGCTCCCCAGGCACTGGAAGACTGGGTAGGCGGCGCCATGAATGCGCGCTTGGGGCACTATCACGAGCGGCTCTGGCAATTCCTGCTCGAGAGCTCACCCAATACACGGCTGCTGGCCCACAACCTGCCGGTGATGCGCGAACGACGCACCTTGGGTGAGCTGGACATGGTCTATCAGCAAACGAACCGTCGGCGACTGTCACCCTTGCAGGAACACCAGCGGCAGGAGCACCGCCCGAGCGATTTGCCCATTCACCTGGAAGTCGCGATCAAGTTCTACCTGGGCCTCACCGAGGGCCCCGGCGACGCCACTGACCAGGCGCGCTGGGTGGGGCCTGGCTGCGCGGATAGCCTGGCCGGCAAGCGAAGCCATCTCTTCCACCATCAGCTGCCGCTGATCGACACCCCGGAAGCGCGCCTCGCCGTCAGCGAATTCACTGGAGGTATGCAGAGCAGGCCCACTGCCCCAGAGGATGGCAAAAGAAGCCTGGATCAGCGCATGGCAATGCCCGGCGTGCTCTTCTACCCCTGGCAGCGCGACCCGGCAAAAAGGCCGTTGCCCTCGCCTGTCGAAGCCACCGCCGAGCACCTGCGCGGCCAGTGGCTCACCTGGCACGACTGGCCGGCCTTTCGCGCCGAGCTGGTCGCTGACACCCAAGGGGCCTGGCTGCACAAGCCTCATTGGCTGGCCCCACCGCTCCCCGAGCGGCTCAGACCGCTCGAGGAAGTCGAGGCCTATCTGGCGACGCGCTTCAGCACCGGCGCAGCACCTCTGCCCCTGGTGCTCAAGGGTGAGGACGACATCTGGCACCGGCTATTCATCGTCGGCGACGACTGGCCGCGCAAGCTGCCGCTGCCGCCCGCCCCGGTGGACTTCACCCGCTGAGGCAGGCGACGGCCAGACACCGCCTCAGTCGCGATCAACGACCCAGGTGGTGCCCTCGCGGGAATCCTTGAGGGTGATACCCAGCGCCGAGAGTTCCTCGCGGATGCGATCAGCCTCGGCGAAGTCCCTGGCCTTCTTGGCCGCGGCGCGCGCCGCAATACGCGCCTCGATCTCGTCTTCGCCGATGGCAAGCGCCGTGGCGCCCGCCTGAAGGAAGGCCGCCGGGTCCTGATCGAAGAGCCCCAGCACCTCGCCCAGGCGCTTCAGCTCGAAGGCCAGCGCCGGGGCAGTCTCGGGGGCCTCCTTCTTGGCCACGTTCAGCTCACGGGCCAGGTCGAAGAGCGCCGCCAGGGCCTCGGGGGTGTTGAAATCATCATCCATGGCCGCAGTGAAGCGCTCGTCGAAGCGTGCCTCCACCTGACCTTCGACCGCCTCGACGCCGTTCAGGGCGTTGTAGAAACGCTCCAGCGAGCGACGAGCATCATCGAGGGCATCCGGCGCATAGTTGATCGGGCTGCGATAGTGGCTCGCCACCAGCAAGTAGCGCACCACTTCCGGGTCGTGAACCTCGAGCACCTCGCGGATAGTAAAGAAGTTGCCCAGCGACTTGGACATCTTCTCACTGTCGACGCGCACCGCACCGGCGTGCATCCAGGTGTTCACGTAGCGTGAACCGGTGGCCGCTTCGCTCTGGGCGATCTCATTCTCGTGGTGGGGGAAGGTAAGGTCCGGCCCACCGCCATGGATATCGAAGGTGTTACCCAAGCAGCAGGTCGACATCGCCGAGCATTCGATATGCCAGCCGGGACGGCCTTCGCCCCAGGGCGAGGGCCAGCTGGCCTCGCCCGGTTTGGCGGCCTTCCACAGCACGAAGTCCAGCGGGTCTTCCTTGTGCTCGCCGACATCGATGCGCGCACCGGAGCGCATCTCGTCCGGGTCGCGGTTATTGAGCTTGCCGTACTCGGCAAACTTGCGAACACGGTAGTAGACATCGCCATTGTCGGCTGCGTAGGCATAGCCCTTGTCGATGAGGGTCTCGATCATCGCAACGATGTCATCGATGTGGCGAGTGGCGCGGGGCTCGTGATCCGGGCGCAGGACCTTGAGACGGTTCTCGTCCTCGTGCATGGCGGCAATCATGCGCTCGGTCAGCGCGCCGATCGCTTCGCCATTTTCTTCGGCACGCTTGAGGATCTTGTCGTCAATATCGGTGATATTGCGCACGTAGTTGACGTCATAGCCCCGCGAACGCAGATA
Organism: Halomonas sp. I5-271120; assembly: GCF_030553075.1. Classification (NCBI taxonomy): domain Bacteria; kingdom Pseudomonadati; phylum Pseudomonadota; class Gammaproteobacteria; order Oceanospirillales; family Halomonadaceae; genus Halomonas; species Halomonas sp. I5-271120. The sequence goes on along the minus strand of NZ_CP130701.1, from coordinate 3,246,492 downwards.
GCGGGTGATGACATCGAAGGCCACCATCACCCGGGCATGCCCGATGTGGCAGTAGTCATAGACGGTGATACCGCAGACGTACATGCCAAGCTTGCCGGGCTCGATCGGCGAGAGCGGTTCCTTGCGGCGCGTCAGGGTGTTGTAAATCTGCATATCAGCCCTTCTTCTGTGCCTTGGCCCAGCCGTCCTTCAGCCCCACCGTGCGGTTGAACACCAGCTTGCCCTCGGCGCAGGCGTGGCGGTCGGCGCAGAAGTAGCCGACCCGCTCGAACTGATAGCGCGCTTCGGGGGTAGCATCACGGATCGACGGCTCGGCAATGCCTTCGACGGTGACCAGCGACTCAGGGTTCAAGTGATCCAGGAAGTCGGCGTCCTTGTCCTTGTCCGGGACTTCGATCTGGAAGAGGTTGTCGTACTGACGCACTTCGACCGGCACGCCGTGCTCGGCGCTGACCCAATGAATGACGCCCTTGACCTTGCGGCCTTCCGGGTTCTTGCCGAGGGTCTCGAAGTCCACCGAACAGCGCAGCTCGCTGATCTCGCCAGCATCGTCCTTGATCACCTCATCGCAGCGGATCACATAGCCGTTGCGCAGCCGCACTTCCTTCTCGGGCGCCAGGCGGAAGAACTTCTTCGGCGGCTCCTCCATGAAGTCGTCCTGGTCGATCCAAATCTCGCGGGTGAACGGCAGCTTGCGAGAGCCCATGTCGTCTCGTGCCGGATGGCCGGCGACCTCGAACACTTCGTCGTGATCGTCGGGCACGTTGGTCAGTACCACCTTGAGGGGCTTCATCACGCACATGGCACGCGGCGCGTTGTCCTCAAGGTCCGAACGGATCGCGTGGTAGAGCATGGCAATCTCGACCAGGCCGCCGTCGGCACGGGTCACGCCGATCATGTCGCAGAACTTGCGAATCGACGCCGGGGTGTAGCCGCGGCGACGCATGCCCGAAATCGTCGGCAGACGGGGGTCATCCCAGCCATCGACGATACCCTGATCCACCAGCAGCTTGAGCTTGCGCTTGGAGGTCAGGGTGTAATTCAGATTGAGGCGCGCGAATTCGATCTGGCGTGGTTTGGCCGGTACCGGCAGGTTGTCGAGGAACCATTCGTAGAGCGGGCGATGATCCTCGAACTCCAGGGTGCAGATCGAGTGGGTCACGCCTTCGATGGCATCCGACTGGCCGTGAGCAAAGTCGTAGGACGGATAGATCTTCCACTTTTCGCCGGTCTGGTGGTGACTGGCGTGGCGAATGCGATAGAGGATCGGGTCGCGCAGATTGATATTGGGTGACGCCATATCGATCTTGGCGCGCAGCACCTTCTCGCTCTCGGCGAACTCGCCCTGCTTCATGCGTTCGAGCAGGTCGAGACTTTCCTCGGGGCTACGCTCGCGATAGGGGCTCGGCCGACCGGCTTCGGTCAGGGTGCCACGGTACTCGCGGATCTCGTCCGGCGACAGGTCGTCGACATAGGCCTTGCCTTCGCGGATCAGGTGCTGCGCCCAGGCGTAGAGCTGATCGAAGTAATCGGACGCATAGCGCACGTCACCGGCCCATTCGAAGCCCATCCAGTGCAGGTCTTCCTTGATGGCATCGATATAGGCCTGCTCTTCCTTGGCCGGGTTGGTGTCATCGAAACGCAGGTGACAGTCGCCGCCAAACTGCTCGGCCAGGCCGAAGTTCAGGCAGATCGACTTGGCATGGCCGATATGCAGGAAGCCATTGGGCTCCGGCGGAAAGCGGGTAACGATCTTGTCGACCTTGCCAGCCTCGATCTCTTCGCTGATCTGGTTGCGAATGAAGTTCGGGGCGCTGGTGCTGTCATTGCTCATGGGGCGTCTGGGAACCTCTTGATGGAGTACGCTGGCGACTGACCGGCCCTCTCACCCATCCAAACCGACTTGGACGGATGGCGGATGCCGACTTCGCGCGTCGATGCAAAACAGCTATTATAGCGCGACGCAGATGCGCAACGCCAAGGCGCCCACCAAGACTTCCGGGAAACTGACATGATTGTTCTCCAGACCAATTACGGCGACATCACCATCGAGCTGGATTTCGACAAGGCGCCCAAGACCGCCGCGAATTTCCAGCAGTACGTGACCGACGGCCACTATGACGACACTCTCTTCCATCGCGTCATCGACGGTTTCATGGTTCAAGGCGGTGGTTTCGACACCGACTTCAACCAGAAGCCGACCCGTGAGCCGATCGAGAACGAAGCCGACAACGGCCTGAAGAATCGCAAGGGCACCCTGGCCATGGCCCGCACCCAGGACCCGCATTCGGCCACCGCCCAATTCTTCATCAACATCGCCGACAACGACTTCCTCGATCACAGCGGCAAGAACCTGCAGGGCTGGGGCTACTGCGTGTTTGGCCGGGTGGTCGATGGTATGGACGTGGTCGACAAGATCCGCGCCGTGCCGACCAGTCGCCGCGGCATGCACGCCGACGTACCCGCCGACGACGTGGTGATCCAGCGCGCCTACCTCAAGGATGACGCTCAAGACGACGCCTGAGAACTGCTCCTACGGACACGCCCGCCTTCGCGCGGGCGTGTCTCGTTATATTGTCAGGTGGTGAATTATACTCGATGGTAAAAAGTGCCCGACGGTGGCGCCAAGCCGGCTGAGCATTCACCAGCGGCACCAAAACGAACTGCATCTAAAAAAACAGGCTCGCCATGACGACTCTGCTGATTTCCGACCTGCACCTGCACCCGGGTGCCCCCGAGATCACCGACGGCTTCTTCACCTACCTGGAGCAAACGGCCAGTAAGGCGGATGCTCTGTATATCCTCGGCGATTTCTTCGAGGCCTGGGTCGGCGATGACATCCTCGACTTGCCAGAGGCCGAACCCAGCGGCAACGCTGGCCTGGTCCAGCGTGTCGCCAATGCGCTGAACAGCCTGAGCAGTGCCGGCACGGCGGTCTATTTGATGCATGGCAACCGCGATTTCCTGATCGGCAAGCGCTTTGCCGATGCCTGTGGCGCCACCCTGCTCGATGACCCCACCAAGCTCGACAACGGCGGCGAGCCGCTCCTGCTGATGCACGGCGACAGCCTGTGTACCCGTGACGAGGCCTACATGGCGTTTCGTGCCCAGGCCCGCGATCCTCAGTGGCAGGCGCAGATTCTGGCGATGTCTATCCCTGAGCGCCTGGCGCTGGCCAAGCAGATCCGCGAGCAGTCTGGCGATGCCAACTCCAACAAGGCCGAGGACATCATGGATGTCACACCCGATGAGGTGGTCAAGGCCATGAAGGCACATGGCGTGGCCCTGCTGATTCACGGCCATACGCACCGCCCGGCCATCCATGACCTCACGCTCAATGACCGGCCTGCCATACGCATCGTGCTGGGCGACTGGCAGCCCGATCAAGGCTGGGATATTCGCCTCGAAGCCGGAAAAGCTCCCGAGCTGCGCGACTTCCCGCTTGACGCACCGCCCAGCACTTGAGGCCTGGCCAGAAGGCGCGCATGCGCCAGAACAAAATGCGCGCCGCCGGCCCAGCGCTGGCACCCGAAGGCCCCTTTGGCCATAATGTTGCTCCTTTTTTGTCAGAGACTTGCCATGTGGTTTAAGCACCTGCATCTCTATCGCCTGCATGACGCCCCGCAGATCGCCCACGACGACCTGGACGACCAGCTCGCCGAACAAGCCTTCCGCCCGCTGGGCGGTAGCGAAGCCACGCGGCTGGGCTGGCGGACGCCGGGCGGCCGTGGCAGTGAACGCCACCTCCATGAGATCCAGGGGCACCGCCTGCTGTCGGCACTACGTCAGGAGCGCGTGCTGCCGGCAAGCGTGGTGCGTGAGGAAGTCGAGGAGCGCTGCGCCGACCGGGAGGCCGCCGAAGGCCGTCCGCTGCCACGCAAGGAAAAGCAGGCGATCAAGGAACAGGTCTACGAAGAACTGCTGCCGCGCGCCTTCATCAAGAGTCAGAAGGTCGACCTGTGGTGGGACACTCGCCGCGACCTGATCGCCGTCAACGCCAGCAGCCGTGCCCGCGCCGAGGAAATTCTCGACCTGCTGCGCCAGACGCTGGGCAGCCTCAAGGTGACTCCGCTTGCGACCCAGGCCTTGCCGATTCGCGCCATGACCGCATGGCTCAAGGAAGCGGACAGTCGCCCGACCGGCCTTTTACTCGGCGACCAGGTCGAGCTCAAGGCTCAGGGAGATGATGGCGTGCTGCGCGCCCGGGCCGTGGATCTGGACAGCGAAGAGATCCAGACCCTGCTCGAAGGCGGACGCCAAGCCCACAAGCTGGCACTCGAGGTCGAAGGACAGCTATCCATGGTCCTGCACGACGACCTCGCCCTCAAGTCTCTGCGTTTTTCCGACGCGCTGCTTGATGAGGCCAGCCAAGCCAATGACGGCGATGACGCCATACTTCGCATGGAGGCCGACTTCGTGCTGATGGCGCAGACCCTGGCCGAAGTCGTGGAACGGCTGATCGGCTGGTTGGACGGCGAAGCCTCTGCTGCGCCCAGCCCATGATCCGCGCCATTTACCTCTTTTTCGTCTTCAACCTCGTGACTTCTTCATCGTGACCACAGATTCCGCCACAACAAACGACCCCTTTGCCGATATTCGCCCCTACCAGGACAATGAGGTGGCCGAGGTCATCGTACGGCTGGCCAATAATGCCGAGCTGCTCGATGCCCTGACCCAGTTCAAGCTGCCAAGGCTCGCTCGGCTAACGCCACGCTTGGCGCGTACCATCGCCAGCTTCGCCATCCGCCGCGAGATGCGCGGGGTGAATAGCGTTTATGACTTCCAGATGCGCATCGCCAGCTACATGCAGCGCATGATCCGTACCACGACCGACACTTTCGAGGTGGAAGGCCTCGATCGTCTGGAGCATGACCAGGCCTATCTGTTTATCGGCAATCATCGCGATATCGCCCTCGACCCGGCCTTCGTCAACTACGCGCTCTATCAGGCTGGCCGCAGCACGGTGCGCATCGCCATCGGTGACAACCTGCTGCAGAAGCCCTATGTGTCGGATCTGATGCGCCTCAACAAGAGCTTCATCGTGCCGCGCTCAGCCAAGGGCAAGCGCGCCATGCTGGCGGCTTATCAGCTACTGTCAGGCTATATCCGCCACTCGATTGGCGAGGATAACCATTCGATCTGGATGGCACAGCGCGAAGGCCGCGCCAAAGACGGCATCGACCGCGCCGACCCGGCGATTATCAAGATGCTGACCATGTCAGGGCGCCAGGCCAACAAGCAGGCAAAGCTTGGCGATATCATCCGCGAGCTGCACATGGTGCCGGTGTCGATCAGCTACGAATATGACCCCTGCGACCTGCAGAAGGCCCGTGAGCTCTATGCCATGCATACCGAGGGCGCTTACCAGAAGATCGAATTCGAGGACATTCGCTCTATCGTCGCCGGGATCACCGGCGCCAAGGGACGAATCAAGCTGACCTTCGGTACGCCACTGGCGGCGGATTTCGACAGCCCCGAAACAGTTGCCCAGGAGATCGATCAGCAGGTGATGAAGGGCTATCATCTCTTCCCGAGTCACCAACTGGCGCTCGAAGCCAGCGGCCTGGCGCCGGACCTCGTCGACCTTACCGAGGTCACCGACATGGACCGACAGCGCTTCCATGCCCGGCTTGCAGAGGTCCCCACTCACCTACGTGACTGGTGGCTTGCGCAATACGCCAACCCGGTACTCAACCGCGCCGGTCGGCTCTAGTCGATTGATTGCCAGGTCGATGCCAAGGCCGAACATCAGGCCCGCCTACGGCCTTTCGTCTGGGCGGCGCCCGGCCCATGCTTGGCACCGCCACACTCTCAGCCACAGGCTCCATCGCGATGGGCCATCCGTTTGAGGTAATCCCCATGGCTCACCCCCACTCCCCCACTTCGGCTGGCGATCACGCTGTCGACAGCACGGCCAAGAACCAGGCTGATCACCACGCTGCCAACACACGGGCCGCACATCGGGTCACCCTGATTGGTGCAGGCATCGACTTCGTAGTGGGCATGTTCAAGCTGGTGGCAGGGTTGATGGTCGGCTCGGCGGCCCTGGTGGCCGATGGCATTCATTCCTTCTCAGACATCCTCACCGACATCTTCGTGATCGGCGCCACCCACTTCGGTCGTCAAGCGCCCGATAGCGGTCACCCCTACGGCCACGGTCGCATCGAAACGCTGGCGACACTGTGGCTCGGCAGCATCTTGATCTTCGTTGCCGGTGCCATCGCCTGGGCCAGCCTTGAGCGGCTTTTCAGCGGCACGCCGGTTCTGGCGCCAGGGCCCTGGGCGATCGGCATCGCCGTGGTGGCTCTGCTCGCCAAGGAGTGGATCTATCGTTACACGATGAAGATCGCCAAGCAGGTAGGCTCCAAACTTCTCGAGGCCAATGCCTGGCACTCGCGCTCCGATGCGCTATCCACCGTGGTGGTGCTGGTTGGCCTGCTTGGCGCTCAGCTCGGGGCCGGCTGGCTGGATGGCGCAGCGGCTGTGGTGGTCGCCATCATGGTCGGTAAGATAGGCGGCTCGCTCTTGTGGGAAGCGAGCCAGGAGCTGATCGACACCGCGCTCCCCGCGTCCGACCAGCAACGCATGCGAGAAACCGCCGAACAGGTCCCAGGCGTTCGCGGCGTGCACGACCTGCGCACTCGCACCGTCGGCGGCCAGATATTGCTCGACCTGCACCTAGTGGTACACCCCCGAGTCACCGTCTCGGAGGCCCATGAAGTCGGCAATGAAGTCTGCCGACAACTGCATCATTTATTTCCAGACCTTAGCGATGTGACGTTCCACATCGACCCCGAAGACGATCAGCACGCACCACCACAGAGCCCTCTTCATGCGCTGCCGCTGCGTGAGGAAGTGGAGACCGAACTCGCCAAGGCCTGGTCCGGACTCGCCGCCTGGGAATCCTGCTTGACCCTGGACCTTCACTATCTGGACCAGCGCATCGACGTGTCCCTCTACGTGCAGCAGTTGCAGCCCGAAGTTAACCTCGACGAGGCGGCCGATAGCCTGCGAAAGCATGCCGCCGGCTTGCCTTGGATCGGTCGGTTACGTATCTGGCAGGGGCCAGGCAAGGCCTGATATATTCACCTGGCCTTAAAACATCTCTCCTTTAGGCCCTTCGGGCAGGAAATCGTCGATGGCTCGACCACTTGCCAGCCCTACCTTTCGCCGTCAGCGACGTCAGCTGCTGATGGGGTTGGGAGGTTTATTGGCGGGTGCCTGCCTGGGTCTGTCGTCGCCGGTCGGCGCAGCGCTCGATCCCTCGCGATTACGCCAGGTCATGCAGTCTCGCTACGGCGCCGAGGGCACGGCTGCCCTGAACGCCTGGCTTGCATTGCTCGACCGCCTGCAGCCACTGGGTATCGCCGCACAGCTAAAGGGCGTCAACGACTTCTTCAACCAGCGAATTCGCTGGCTAGATGATCGGGCCATCTGGCAGCAAGAGGATTACTGGGCCACACCGCTGGAAACGCTGGGAAAGGGTGATGGCGACTGCGAAGACTTTACCATCGCCAAGTACATCAGCCTCATGCAGCTGGGCATTCCCACCGAGCGGCTACGACTGATCTACGTGCGCGCGAGCCTTGGGCGTGGCGGGCTTTCTCAAGCACACATGGTGTTGGGCTATTACCAACTTCCCGGCGCAGAACCGCAGGTATTGGACAATCTGGTGGAGACCATCCGGCCAGCTAGCGAGCGGCTCGATCTCACCCCCGTGTTCAGCTTCAATAGCGACGGCCTTTGGGCAGGCGGCTCCAACCGCTCGCGCGCCGATCCCGTCCAGCGACTATCACGCTGGCGTAACGTGCTGGCCAGGATGCAGGAGCAAGGATTCCTATGATGATCGACAGCACCGCCCATAGGCGGCACGGAGGGGCGACGGGATGTCTCTGATCACAAAGCTATGGCTCTCCATAGCAGCAGTATTAGTGCTGGCATTCGGCGGCAGCTTGATCGTAGGCCTATCGACCAGTCGGCACTATATCGAGCAGGAAGTGCGCATAAAAAACGAGGACAATGCCAATGCCCTCGCCTTATCCATGAGCCAACTCGATAAGGATCCCGTCACCATCGAACTCTTGCTGTCTGCCCAGTTCGATACCGGCCACTACCAGCTCATCGAGTTACGTGATCCCAACGGGGAACTGATCCTGCGCCGTGAAGCATCCCCTTTCATCGGCGACGTACCGGCCTGGTTCGTAGAGCTCGCGCACATCACAGTGCCCGCCGGCCACGCCGTCGTGCAGGACGGTTGGCGACAGTACGGCACGCTGACACTTCAAAGTCAGCATAGCTACGCTTACCGCTCTCTCTGGCGCAGTAGCCAGCAACTGGTTACCTGGTTCGCCTTCGCTGCTCTTATCAGCGTGCTGATAGCCTGGCTGCTTGTGCTGCACATCCGCCGCCCGCTGTCAGTAGTGATTGCCCAGGCCAACGATATCGGCAACCGGCGCTTCACAACCTCACCAGAACCCAAGACGCGAGAGCTTCGCGATCTTGTCATGGCCATGAACAGGCTGTCTGGCAGCGTACGTCAGATGCTGACCCGTGAAAGCGGTCAGCTCGAAGAATTAAGGCGCAAGCTACAGCAGGATGAAACCACCGGCATTGCCAACCGCGCTTACTTCATGACGCGCCTTGAATATGTGTTGGAAAACGACGAAGAGTTCCATCATGGCTGCTTAGCCATAGTACGCATCGCCGACCTTGAAGGCCTCAATGATGGAATGGGACGTCCCGAGACCGATCGCTTCCTCCATGACCTGGCCACCACACTCCATCAGTTTGCACTGGAATATCCGGGAAGCCAGGCGGGGCGACTCAATGGTAGTGATTTTGCGCTGCTGCTACCCAATGGCCTGTCACCTGATGATGTGGCAGATCAGCTCAAACGACGCCTGCATCCGATTGCCGATCGCCAACCTGTGATCCTCAACCTTCCCATCGGCATTGTAGGCTTTTCGCGCCACGAACCCCGTGACGTGCTGCTGAGTCAGCTTGACGGTGAACTCGCCAAGGCTGAGCTTCGTGGCGGCAGAACGGTTTGCGTGGCCGACCAGCAAGCGAGCCACCTGCTGTTTAGCACCCACGCTGAATGGCGCAGCGCCCTGGATGCTGCACTCGCTCATGGCGTTCAGTTGGCTCGTTACCCCGTCATGGATGCCGAAGGCAACTTGTTACACGAGGAATGCCCGTCACGACTATGGTTGGGAGGCGAGTGGCAACCAGCAGGCGTTTATCTTGGCTGGATCTCGCGGTTCGGGATGGATGACGCCCTGGATCTGGCCAGCATCACTAGTGCTCTCCATTGTCTTGAAAAGGAAGAGACCCCTCTGGCACTCAACCTCTCTTCAAGGGCCATTTCAAGTACCGGTTTCCGACAGCGGTTGAGCGAACTGCTGACGGCCTACCCTCGAGAGGCAAAGCGTTTATGGCTGGAGTTACCCGAATCGGTGGCCGTCCATCATATGGAGGACTTCAAGTCACTTTGCCGTGACCTGCGCCGTTTCGAATGCCGTATTGGTCTTGAGCACGTCGGACAGCAATTTACTCGCCTAGCCGATCTGCAGGACAGTGGTCTTAGCTACTTGAAGTTCGATACCTCACTTACTAAAGGGGTTGACCATCAACCGGCCCAACAGACCCTGCTTCGCGGCATGGCCACCCTCAGTCACTCGCTGGGCATCCTGGCTATCGCCGAGGGCGTATCAACGCCTGGCGAGCATCGAGTGCTCCTTGAGATCGGCATGGATGGTGTAACGGGAACAGCAATCAAGATCAAGGATTAATGCAATACGCAAAGCCGTACCGCGCAAAGTCACGATACAGGCAGTCACGAATAAGCCGGATTGGCCAATGGCAAATCCGGCTTATGAGGTTCAAGCAACAACGGGACCGCATTGAACTAAGTTGGGACCTAAATTGACTCTTCCTCGTCTTGCTCGCTTAACAGACTCACGCTGTTACGACGCTGACGTAGAGTCTGGCGAGTCATCAATTTTTCCCGCGCAGGCTCTGGTAGGTCGGTGAAGCTGATCAAGTTGCGTTCGATGAGCACATCGACCAGGTCCTCAATCACGCGAACCAGACCCAAATCCGACTGGGCGAGCCTGGCCCCGCTTTCATTGTCTTCTCGTCCCAGAAAGACATCCAGTTCGGGGTCGTCAACATCGATTCGCTCCCGACACTCGTCTGTCGCTACGCGGCTGACCTGCTCGATATCTCCCGCCTTATTGCGTTTGATGTACACACTGCCTCCTCGCGAGACGTTTCATCCCTGACACGGGCTTGCGATATCGCCACAGACCCATCATTGATCAATATTCAGGTTGCCATTATTAATCAGATCGTTGATAAATTCCTGTGACGATTGATCACCCATCGACACCCCCTCCAGGGTAATCGTCTGATTTTCCTGCCCCGAATTGTTGGCATAATCGCCAGCAAAACCTCCGCCAGTACTGACATGCAGGATGGTGTCGCCGCCACTGGCGCTGGGTGCGGCATGCAAATAGTCATCAATTGAGCCAGGTTGCTCGTCGACCAGCAGCTCGGCAAGATCGAGGGAATCCCCTTCGGCAAGCGAAAAGTCCTTCACAGTATCCTGGGCCGGGTTGCCGGGTTGCCCTTCGTCACCGAGTTGCCAAGCAAAGACATCAGCACCCTCCTGGCCATAGAGGATGTCATCTCCCTCACCGCCGATCAGCGTATCGTCTCCCGCCGACCCATTCAGTGTGTCATCCGAGGCTGTGCCCGCAATGCCGACACCGATTGGCTTGACCGCGAAGGCAGAATCATCACCACCATCCAGGGCAATATAGCTAAAAGGCATATCGTAGGAGACCGTCAGGAAGCCTTCACTATTAGGCTCACCGAGAGCGCTGCCCCCCCCAAGGCGATCGCCATTAGCGGCAAATACAGACCACTGAGCCTCGCCAACATTCCCCTGAACTTCGAAGGTCACACTGTTTACCGCTTGGCCCAGCTCAAGGACAAGTGCTTCGGTTGGATCAATTCTATCGCTGGTTTCTGAATGCGGATTGCCGTTTCGTTCCACCGAGTAAAAGCCATCGGCACTGACTATCGCTTCAGCATTGGAAGCCGAGGTCTCCTTCAAGCCATTGTTATTGGCATAGGTGCCGGTATTGTTACCATTACCTTGGCCGGAGACATAGCCGTGGTAACCGGCAATGATCGGTTCGGCTGACGGCGCGTCGAGACTCGGGCTTCCTGGCTCATAAGCAGATGCGACTGCCATCGCCGTATTCACGGCCAAGTCGCCGCCAGACGCCTCTGTCGCCGTCGCCTTAACAGTAAGCGTAAAGCCACCATTCACATTAGCGGGTGTTGTCATTGTAAGGTTGGTCGCAAAGTCTTGTTCTCCGGGCGCCACCGACAGCGTCCAGGTACCATCGCCGTTGTCTGTTCCTTGGCTAAGCGTCGCGCCCTCCGGCACCCCTTCGATCAACAGGCTCAGGCTCTCGGAGCCATCGCGATCCTGAAGCGCCGCCGAGATATCGATGGAATATTCATATCCTGTGACGACCTCATAGGTAGTGCCGGCCACCTCGCCGGTTGCCCCATTGATGGTGACCGTTTCGCTTTTCTCAGTGGTAGAGGCTCGGAACGACAGTTCCACTTCACCGTTTTCATCAAGTACCACGGCTATGTTGGTGATGACATTCCCTGACACGTCCTCGTTCAAAGGTGAACCATATTTGAATGTCTCGAGCACCTCATCACCTGACAGCACCTGCCAATAATCATCGGTAACTCCCCATCCCTGGTTCCAGGTACCCTGAATATCGACATCCAGTGTCAGGGATACCGTCTGTCCCGCATATTGCGGGCCGAAGCTCAGTGTCTGGGAGACACTTTCCTCGTAGTTACTGGAGTTGCCATCGATGTTGCCATCACCCTTATCGTCGCCGAGCTTAGCATCGAAGGTCAGAGACTTGCTCTCATACTGAAGCGTATCCTTGAGCTCCGAAGGGGCGCCGAGCTGGATGGCAACCTCAGGTGTATCGGCAATCGCCTCTACCACTACCGCGGCCTGATAAGTGCTCTGCGACCAGTCACCGGCGGCATCCTGGACGCGGAATCCAAAGGCACCATCTTCATCCGTATTCGTGTCGGGCACGAATACGAGATCGCCGGCCTCAATAGCGGAGATAGCAATGGTGTCACCCGCAGACACCTGCTCCCCCGATAGCTCCAGTACGCCATTTTCCGGAAGCGAAGTGATTTCGATGGCCGCCAAGGCATCGCCTTCAATATCGGTGTAATGCCCGAAATCATCGAGATCTAGCGTATAGGCTGTATCTTCCTGAACCGTAAATTGGGAATCCGATGACGCTGGGGCGTCGTTCACGCCGTTAACGGTCAGGGTCACCGTCGCGGTATCGGTGGCGGTGCCGTCACTGACGGTGTAGGTGAGCGTGCCGGTGGCACTCTCGCCCACGCCCAGGGCGTCGAAGTTGCCGGACGGGTTGAAGCTTACGCTGCCATCGGCGGCGATGGTGACGCTGGTGGTCACCTCAAAACCATCGGGCCCGGTGAAGGTGACCTGCTGGGGATCAGTGCTGGTGACCGTGAGGCTGTCGCCCTCGGGGTCGGTGTCATTGGCCAGCACGTTGGCCCCGCTCAGGGCGGTGTCTTCGTCGGTGGTGAAGACGTCGTCGGCGGCACCGGTGCCGTCGTTGCCGGCGGTCGGGGCGTCGTTCACGCCGTTGACGGTCAGGGTCACCGTCGCGGTATCGGTGGCGGTGCCGTCACTGACGGTGTAGGTGAGCGTGCCGGTGGCACTCTCGCCGACGCCCAGGGCGTCGAAGTTGCCGGACGGGTTGAAGCTTACGCTGCCATCGGCGGCGATGGTGACGCTGGTGGTCACCTCAAAACCATCGGGCCCGGTGAAGGTGACCTGCTGGGGATCGGTACTGGTGACCGTAAGGGTGTCGCCCTCGGGGTCGGTGTCATTGGCCAGCACGTTGGCCCCGCTCAGGGCGGTGTCTTCGTCGGTGGTGAAGACGTCGTCGGCGGCGCCGGTGCCGTCGTTGCCGGCGGTCGGGGCGTCGTTCACGCCGTTAACGGTCAGGGTCACCGTCGCGGTATCGGTGGCGGTGCCGTCACTGACGGTGTAGGTGAGCGTGCCGGTGGCACTCTCGCCCACGCCCAGGGCGTCGAAGTTGCCGGACGGGTTGAAGCTTACGCTGCCATCGGCGGCGATGGTGACGCTGGTGGTCACCTCAAAACCATCGGGCCCGGTGAAGGTTACCTGGCGGGTGCCGGCATCGCTGACCGTGAGGGTGTCGCCCTCGGGGTCGGTGTCGTTGGCCAGCACGTTGGCCCCGCTCAGGGCGGTGTCTTCGTCGGTGGTGAAGACGTCGTCGGCGGCACCGGTGCCGTCGTTGCCGGCGGTCGGGGCGTCGTTCAGGCCGTTGACGGTCAGGGTCACCGTCGCGATATCGGTGGCGGTGCCGTCACTGACGGTGTAGGTGAGCGTACCGGTGGCACTCTCGCCGACGCCCAGGGCGTCGAAGTCGCCTGCCGGGTCGAAGCTTACGCTGCCATCGGCGGCGATGGTGACCTCGGCGGTCACCTCAAAACCATCGGGCCCGGTGAAGGTGACCTGCTGGGGATCGGTACTGGTGACCGTAAGGGTGTCGCCCTCGGGGTCGGTGTCATTGGCCAGCACGTTGGCCCCGCTCAGGGCGGTGTCTTCGTCGGTGGTGAAGACGTCGTCGGCGGCGCCGGTGCCGTCGTTGCCGGCGGTCGGGGCGTCGTTCACGCCGTTAACGGTCAGGGTCACCGTCGCGGTATCGGTGGCGGTGCCGTCACTGACGGTGTAGGTGAGCGTACCGGTGGCACTCTCGCCCACGCCCAGGGCGTCGAAGTTGCCGGACGGGTTGAAGCTTACGCTGCCATCGGCGGCGATGGTGACGCTGGTGGTCACCTCAAAACCATCGGGCCCGGTGAAGGTCACCTGCTGGGGATCAGTGCTGGTGACCGTGAGGCTGTCGCCCTCGGGGTCGGTGTCATTGGCCAGCACGTTGGCCCCGCTCAGGGCGGTGTCTTCGTCGGTGGTGAAGACGTCGTCGGCGGCACCGGTGCCGTCATTGCCGGCGGTCGGGGCGTCGTTCACGCCGTTAACGGTCAGGGTCACCGTCGCGGTATCGGTGGCGGTGCCGTCACTGACGGTGTAGGTAAGCGTGCCGGTGGCACTCTCGCCGACGCCCAAGGCGTCGAACCGGCCTGCCGGGTCGAAGGTCACAGTGCCGTTGTCAGCCACGATCACGTCCACGGTGGCGGTGAAGCCATCGGGCCCGGTGAAGGTTACCTGGCGGGTGCCGGCATCGCTGACCGTGAGGGTGTCGCCCTCGGGATCGGTGTCGTTGGCCAGCACGTTGGCACCGCTCAGCGCGGTGTCTTCGTCGGTGGTGAAGACGTCATCGGCGGCGCCAGTGCCACCATCGGTGTTGCCGGTCGGGGCGTCGTTCACGCCGTTGACGGTCAGGGTCACCGTCGCGGTATCGGTGGCAGTGCCGTCACTGACGGTATAGGTGAGCCTGCCGGTGGCGGCTTCGCCTACGCCCAGGGCATCGAAGTCGCCGGCCGGGTTGAAGCTCACGTTGCCATCGGCATCGATGGTGACGCTGGTGGTCACCTCAAAACCATCGGGCCCGGTGAAGGTGACCTGCTGGGGATCAGTGCTGGTAACCGTGAGGCTGTCGCCCTCGGGGTCGGTGTCATTGGCCAGCACGTTGGCACCGCTCAGCGCGGTGTCTTCGTCGGTGGTGAAGACGTCATCGGCGGCGCCAGTGCCACCATCGGTGTTGCCGGTCGGGGCGTCGTTCACGCCGTTGACGGTCAGGGTCACCGTCGCGGTATCGGTGGCAGTGCCGTCACTGACGGTATAGGTGAGCCTGCCGGTGGCGGCTTCGCCTACGCCCAGGGCATCGAAGTCGCCGGCCGGGTTGAAGCTCACGTTGCCATCGGCATCGATGGTGACGCTGGTGGTCACCTCAAAACCATCGGGCCCGGTGAAGGTGACCTGCTGGGGATCAGTGCTGGTAACCGTGAGGCTGTCGCCCTCGGGGTCGGTGTCATTGGCCAGCACGTTGGCACCGCTCAGCGCGGTGTCTTCGTCGGTGGTGAAGACGTCATCGGCGGCGCCAGTGCCACCATCGGTGTTGCCGGTCGGGGCGTCGTTCACGCCGTTGACGGTCAGGGTCACCGTCGCGGTATCGGTGGCAGTGCCGTCACTGACGGTATAGGTGAGCCTGCCGGTGGCGGCTTCGCCTACGCCCAGGGCATCGAAGTCGCCGGCCGGGTTGAAGCTCACGTTGCCATCGGCATCGATGGTGACGCTGGTGGTCACCTCAAAACCATCGGGCCCGGTGAAGGTCACCTGACGGGTGCCGGCATCGCTGACCGAGAGGCTGTCGCCCTCGGGATCGGTGTCGTTGGCCAGCACGTTGGCGCCGCTCAGCGCGGTGTCTTCGTCGGTGGTGAAGACGTCATCGGCGGCGCCGGTGCCACCATCGGTGTTGCCGGTCGGGGCGTCGTTCACGCCGTTGACGGTCAGGGTCACGCTGGCGGTATCGGTGGCGGTGCCATCACTGACGGTGTACTCGAGCGTGCCGATGGCGGCTTCACCGACGCCCAGGGCATCGAAGTCGCCGGAGGGGTCGAAGGTCACGGTGCCGTCGGTGGCTACGCTCACCGCCACGGTGGTCTCGGTGCCATCCGTGGCGGTGAAGGTTACCTGGCGACTGCCGGCATCGCTGACCGAGAGGCTGTCGCCCTCGGGATCGGTGTCGTTGGCCAGCACGTTAGCACCGCTCAGCGCGGTGTCTTCGTCGGTGGTGAAGACGTCGTCGCTGGCACCGGTGCCGCCGTCGGTGTTGCCGGTCGGGCCATCATTCACGCCGTTGACGGTCAGGGTCACGCTGGCGGTGTCGGTGGCGCTGCCATCACTGACGGTGTAGGTCAGTTCACCGGTGGCGCTCTCACCCACGCCCAGAGCGTCGAAGTCGCCGGCCGGGTTGAAGCTCACGTTGCCATCGGCATCGAGGGTGACGCTGGTGGTCACCTCAAAACCATCGGGCCCGGTGAAGGTCACCTGACGGGTGCCGGCATCGCTGACCGAGAGGCTATCGCCCTCGGGATCGGTGTCATTGGCCAGCACGTTGGCGCCGCTCAGCGCGGTGTCTTCGTCGGTGGTGAAGGCGTCATTGCTTGCCTCAGGAGCAACATTGACGACCGAGGTATCAAGAAATGCCGGCGATCCCCGCAGCTCACTGTCGACATTATTTCCGCGGGCGGTATCGAAAGCGAATGCCAGAGGATCAACACTTTCCACAATGCGCGCCAGCTGGATGAAGCTATGGCCGCCGCCTTCAGCGCCATCTCCACCACCGGCGGCGGTTGCCTCCAGGTCATCAAGCAGATCACCTTCTCCATCCAGCGCCGCCAGTAAAGCGTCGATGCCATCATCTTGAGCACTAGCCTCATCCGGCTCAACAGGCTCGTCTGCATCCAACTCGCCGCTCATCGCCACTTGCTGGCCACCACCAATCGCAACCGGCGGCAGGCCATCCTCGAAATCCAGCTGCACCGCGCCACTATCGGAGGTCACCAAGGTCTCGCCATCCAGAAGCTGGTCACCCTGCTGCAGCTCACGAAGATTACCTTCGGCGTCCCGCGCCCAAGCCTGACCAGAAATAGAGACAACGGTTGCGATGGACATGAGGAACACTCCCAACTGGGGCAGCGCCTCCGACATCAGGGTCGAAGGCAGAAATATGGCTTATGCCAGTCAGGCTACGGCGTGAACGACGCAAGGGATACTGTACCGATAGTACAGTAGGCGAAGACTAGTGCTGGGGAGTGGAGAGTGCCTGGCGAGAGAGCATGAGAACCAACTGCATCCGGTCACGAACTTCGAGCTTGCGAAAGACGGCACCCAAGTGCGCCTTTACAGTCCGGGGGGTGATCTCGAGTTGCTTGGCCACCTCCTTGTTGCTATGGCCTTCGGCCACAGCCATAGCAACCGCACGCTCACGCTCGGTTAACCGCTCCAACCGCTCGGCCTGAACACCATCACGCCCCCCAAGGGCCCGGAAGCTGGACCCGACGACCTGAGACAACAGCTCGCTACCCATCCAGATACCCTGATGCTCGGTCACCAAGTCTACCTGCTTGAGCAACTCCGCGGGCGATAACAGGTGGGCATATCCTCGCGCCCCGGCCGCCAGGGCGCGGAGCGCCTCGCTGCTTTGCGGTTGCAGCGTCAGCACGCAGACCACGGCACCACCCGCGGCGAGCCGTGCCACCGCTTCCTCCCAGTCCGGCAGCTGGCTCGGCACCCATACATGGCATGGCCCCTCCCGGTCATCATGCACAGCGGACTCATCACCGGCGCGCCCCTCGGGAAAAGCCTCGCGCCAGCGCATCGGCACCTGATCAGACGATAAAAGGATCCAGTGTTTCATCATCGACTCAGCGCTCCGTCAAGGCGTTCTGCTGGGCGCGCAGCAGGGGTTTGAGCAGGTATTCCATGACCGTGCGCTTTCCGGTGAGAATATCCACTTCAGCGGTCATGCCAGGAATGATGTCGAGGCCCGTATTAAGCGCATCGGTCTGTGTCTTGACCCGCACCAGATAGAAGGTATTACCTTCTTCATCGGTAATGGTGTCAGCGCTGATATGCTCGAGCTCGGCCGGCACACCGCCATAGACCGCGAAATCGTAGGCCGTGAGCTTGATGGTGGCCGGCTGGCCTGGCCGCAGAAAGGCAATATCCTGCGGGGCGATACGCGCCTCGACCAGCAACTGATCGTCGCTTGGCACGATCTCGACCACGTCCTGGCCAGGCTGCGCGACACCGCCGATCGTCGTGATGGTCATGCGCTGCACGATGCCATCGACCGGCGAGCGAATCTCCGCCAGCCGCACGCGATCCTCGAGCCCGGTGCTGGACTCATCGAGCGTAGAAAGCTCGGAAAGCGTTTCGGATAGCTGATTGCGCCATTCGCTACGTTTTTCCGCCTGCGCCTCCCGAAGCTGGGCCCGCGCTTCTTCTGTGGCGGACTCGAGTCGCGCCACCTGAGACTGGGCCTGGTTTCGATCACCCCTGACGCGAGAAACTTCCCGCTCCAGACGCAGCACCTCTACCTCTGACACGGCACCGGAGTTAAGCAACGGGCGCGTCAGCGTCAGCTCCCGTGAAGCCAGACTGAGCTCACGATTCGCCGTGGCAAGCCGCGACTGGGCTTCGGCGAATTCAGCCTGGCGCTGACTGAGCCGTTCCTGCAGCACGCCCTGCTGCTCGGCAAGCGCCGACAGGCCGCTGGCGTAGAGCGCTGACTCCTGGGCAACGAGCTCGGGAGCCTCGGCACGCAATGCCTCGGGTGGATCGAAATCGTTGCCCGTTGCCAGTGCACGTAGCCGCGCGGCCCGAGCCTGCAAAGCCTGCGCTCGAGCGCGATTTTCACGAAACGTCGAAATGAAACGGGTCGGGTCGATGCGCATCAATAGCTGGCCGGCCTCGACCTTCTCGCCTTCCTCAACCAAAATCGCATTGACCACCCCGCCGTCGAACGACTGCACGCGCTGTAGTTGGGAGGAAGGAATCACACGCCCAGTGCCGCGGCTGACCTCGTCGAGTTCTGCAAAATAGGCCCATACCATCAGACTCACTATCGCCAGCACCATGCCGTAAAGCAGCGCCCGAGCACGCAGGGGCTCTTGCTGAATGCGCGCCCAATCGGCATCCGTAGCCCAGTCTCGGTCCAAGTGAGCAGCAGACACACGCTTGGCGAAGAGGCGATCAATCAACGGGCGCAGCACCTTACCCCCCTGGGCCGATACATGACCGATGGCCTCGAAGCCTTTCTGCTCTGCATGACGGGCGGATTCATCCTTCCGGCTCATCGTGCTGCCCTCCCGATCTTGCCATTGCGCAGCGCCTCGACGACCTGATCCCGCGGCCCGTCGGCCACTATCTTGCCGCCATCGACCACGGCCACCCGGCCCACCAGGGACAGCAACGAGGTGCGGTGCGTCACCACGATGACCGTCTTGGCCTTGGCAAGCGCCGACAGACGCTTCTTGAAGGCTTCTTCGCTTGCATGGTCCATGGCGCTGCTCGGCTCATCGAGCAGAAGAATCTGGGGGTCGTGCACCAGCGCACGGGCAATTGCCACCGCCTGACGCTGCCCACCGGAAAGCCGCTCACCCCGTTCGCCAACCGGCATATCCAGCCCTTCCGGGTGACTGTTGACGAACTCCTTGAGCCCCGCGACGTCGATGGCCCAATGCAAGGTCTCATCACTCACGCCGTCACTTCCGCCACCGGCGATCACGTTGTCGCGCAGAGAACCAAAGAACAGGCTGACATCCTGAGGCACATAGCCAATGTGCCGACGCAATTCCAGAGGATCGAACTGGCGAATATCCACGCCATCGATTGTCACCGCACCCGCAGTGGGCCGGTAGAGTCCGAGCAGTAGCTTATTCAAGGTCGACTTGCCCGACCCGACCCGGCCCAGCAAGGCCAGCTTTTCCCCCGCCGCTAACTTGAGCGATACCTCACGCAACGACTCACGCTGCTCGTTCGGGTAACGCAACGACACCCGCGAGAATTCGATATCGCCACGGATCAGCGGACGCGATACCCATTGCTGATGGTCAGCACGTTCGGTTGGCTGGGCCATGACCTCATTCAATGACGCAAGAGATGTCGATGCCTGGTGATATTGCGCCAGCAGCCCCGCCGACTGACTGATCGGCGCCATGGCCCGGGACGACAGCAGATACGCAGCGATCAGGCCACCCTGGGTGAGATCTCCCGCGATGATCAGGTAGACGCCGACCACGATCACCGCCACCGCCACCGTATGTTGCGTCCACATTGCCACGCTGGTCACCGAGGAAGCAGTCAACCGAAGCTGAGCCGAAGTGCGTGATAGAAAGGCCGTAGACCTTTCCCAGATAGCCTGGATACGCCCCTCAGCACGCAGTGCTTTCACGGTTTCCAGGTTGCCAAGCGACTCGATCAGGGTGGCATTGCGTTGCGCACTGGCACGCCAGGTCGTTGCCGAGAGCTCATGCAACCGACGCTGAGCGGCCAAACCATAAAGCAGCACGAAAACGATGCCGACCAGGATCGGGATGACCAAGGGCACACCGATCAAGGCGATGATGGTGACGAACAGCAGCACAAACGGCAGATCCACCAGCCCTACCACCGTCGCGGAACCGATGAAAGCACGCACGGATTCGAAGGACTGCAGCGTCGAGGCGAAAGAGCCCGTAGAGGCGGGTTTCCCCTCCATCCGCATACCTAGAACCTTCGACATGATCGACGAGGAGAGCTTGACGTCGGCGCGACTGGCAGCGAGATCCACGAAGGCATTGCGCATCAGACGCAGGGCCAGATCAAAACACAGCACCACGAAGATCCCGATCGCCAACACCCAGAGTGTCTCGGCAGCGTGGTTCGGAACCACGCGATCATAGACGTTCATCACAAACAGCGGCATGGCAATGGCGAAGAGGTTGATCATCGCCGAACCAATCAGAACATCACGATAGACGCGACGATTCTCACGAATCACATCCCAGAACCAGTGGCCGTGTCGGGTAGCGCCGCGCTGCGGGCTCTGAGCATCAAACCGAAAGGCCGGGCGAGCATAGAGGGCGCGGCCACTGTAGCGAGCCTGCAGCTCATCCAGCGACACATCGACCGCCGACTCGCCAAGTTCAGGAAAAATCACCTTGGCTTGACGCTCAGTGACGTTCAACGACAGCAGCACACAAGCACGCATTGGCTCGAGGAGCAGCACTACCGGGAACAGTGACGGGTTCAGCTGGACCAGCCGACATCGCGTATGGCGCGTCGATAGGCCGGCGCGCTTGGCGGCGCGCGCGAACACCGAGGGCGTGAGGCGCCCCTCTTCCAGCGGCAGACCCGCCGTCAGCGTTTCTGGATTGGTTTCCCGGTCATGAGCCCGAGCCACCACCTGCAGGCATGCCAGCAGGTCGTCCTGGGGAGGCGGCGCGTCTTGAGCAGGAAGCTCGCGGGAGGCGTCCTTGGCCTTTTTGGCATCACTGGTCAATGGAACCTCGACGATTCAAACAATAAGAAAACGCGAGCCAAACTCTCGCCAGATGGGCATGGCGTGCTGGCTCGAGATGTCGCCTCACGGCCGGGTGCATTCAGCTTGGCTGTTCCGGTTGCACGACAAAGGCCCCGGTGTAACCCAATGCTTGCAGACGAGCCTGAAGCGAAGGGAGCTCCTTCAAGGCCACCGGGCCTACCTGAACGCGATGCAGGTCGCCGTCACTGAGTACCCGCAGCTCACTGGCAAGACGCACCGTCAGCTCCTCCTTGAGGGCCCGTGCCCGATCCGCAGCGCTCAGTGCCGCCACTTGGAGATAAGTGGATTGGGCATCAGCCTCCGGCATGGTAGAGGCCGCTCCAAGGGAGTCGCCGTAGGCAGCGGAAAGTGACCCCGGGCGCATCGTCGAGGCATCGAAGCCGAAGTCCAACGTCTCAAATGTGATCTCGACACGGCGGTTCGCGCGCCGCCCCTCGGCCGTATCATTCGTCGCCACCGGCTGGCGAGAACCGAAGCCGCGCGCCACCAGCAGCTCTCTATCTACACCGCGGGTCGCCAGGTAACCGGCCACCTGATCGGCTCTCGCTTGCGACAGCGGCTCATTGATGGCGTCGCTGCCGGAACTGTCGGCATGGCCAGCAATGACGACGCGGGCCAGATCGTTGCGGGCCTTGAGCTCCGCTGCCAGGCCCGCAAGTTCTTCCCTCGCCTGGGCAGACAGCTCGGCGCTTCCAGGCGCGAACAGCGCATCCGCCGAGAGCACGATATCCGGCGAAGCGGCCTTGGGAATATCGAGGCCGGCCGTCAGGTCATCAAGCGTAAGGCTTGCCGGCCCTTGTGCCGGGCAGATCGTCTCGGCGTCGACCATGAAGCCCTCGCTGCCGATTTCACCAAGAGATGGCAACCCCTCACGGCGCACCTCGAGCTGAGTGAGCAGCGCCCCCATGGCGGCCAGGGTCTCCGCTTCGGCAATGCGCTGATCATAGAGGGCATTGGCATAGGCACGGCTGGCATCGAAGTACTCGTTTTCGCTATCCAGGACGTCCAGCAGAGTCCGCTGGCCAATATCGAACTGCTGCTGATAGGCGCCACGCACCCGGTCGATATGCTGCCGGTGCTGGTTCAGATAGCGCTGTTGCTCTTCGAGCCGCCGGGCAGACTGATAGGCGATCGACGTGGTCTGGCGAAGGCCAACGCACTCCTGTTCGCGCAGGCTGATGCTGCGTTCGACCTCGTCGCTGATCTGACGGAAGCGCGCCTGATCGCTGCCGCCTCGGTACAGATTCATGCTGGCC
Source organism: Halomonas sp. I5-271120 (assembly GCF_030553075.1). NCBI lineage: Bacteria > Pseudomonadati > Pseudomonadota > Gammaproteobacteria > Oceanospirillales > Halomonadaceae > Halomonas > Halomonas sp. I5-271120. Next base: position 3,224,072 of record NZ_CP130701.1, on the reverse strand, counting down.
ACCAGCTCAGCAGAACTGCCATCGAGACGGGCCACGCCCGACCGTTCGTTGTCACGCCCCGTCCGCGCGCGAAACTCGAGCCGCGGCTGGAAGGCCGAGCGCGTTCCGGCCAGCTCATTACGCGTCGCCTCGATATTCTTGATGGCGGCATGAAAACCTGGGTTGCCCTGGTAAGCCATGTTCAGAGCATTCTGCAATGAGGCTGGCAACGCCTGACCCAACGCTGGAGGCGGTGCCAACGTAGACGAAGGGATTTCTCCCACCAGCCGCTGGAAACGGGCACTGACGTCGTGCAGGTTAGCCGCCTCGGTCATCAGGTTAGATTCTGCCAGTGACAGACGACCGCTGATCTGTTCCAGATCGACCCGCCGGCCTGAGCCTGACGTCACGCGCTCCTCGATTTGGCGATAGACACGTAGGTGCTTGGCATAGTTATCCTGTGCCAGCGACACCAGCTCACGATAGCGGCGCACGTCCTCGTAGGCACGGAAGACGTCAAACGCCACCCCCTCACTAACATCAAGCAGCTCAAAAAAGCGTACCTGCTTGGCCTGGTCGAGGCGCGCCACGTCATTCTGTGTCGAGAAGCCGTCATACAGCATCTGTGTCAGGGTCAGTTCGACGAAATCGGTGCTATAGCTTCCTTCACCGTCACCGGACACCGCTTCGCGACCAATGCCCGCACTGGCATCCACACTGGGGAAATAGCCCCCACGCGCCACGTCGACTTCATTTCGTGAAGCCTGGAAGGCATGCCAGGCAACCTGCACCTCAGGATTGCCATTAACAGCCTGACGGACGGCCTCAGTGAGGGTCATACTGCCCGCTGGAGCTTCTTGAGCCAGAATGGGGGCGGCCTGCACTATCGATGCGGCCAGCAGTGAGCCAGCAAGCCAGCGCGAGGCGGAGCGGTGAGAGCGCGACAACGGCCAGAGGAAAACTGGGGCGGAGAGGTTTGTCATGGAATATCGTCCGTTCATCGGCCTGGGCGCTCCTGGTCAGGGCTCGCCACCGGCTGCAAGTGACAGTGCCAACTTCTATTAGACTCTAATGGAGAGCCTGCCACAATTTTTGCTGAGCAACCGCCAAACTCACGCAGTATAAGGCTCAGCAATGATGAGGAGATATTACCCAATTATTCATGCCATGCGATGTCACAATAAAGTGAAGGTAAACACCGTTACTGGTGGACAACCTGCATGGCAGTCCACCCTCCGGCGCGGCCGGGCTCACCGACACCACAGCCGATATGCTATGGTCTCGCCATCACCGTGGCAGCCGCCTTGCCCGGTACGTTTTGATATCAAGATTTTGCCATTGAGAGGAGCCGCCCATGTCCGCATCCGAAATCCAGAAAACACGCGTGATCAACGAGCTACGCGGATTCATCAAGAAACTGCTGCAGGATCCACAGATCCTCGAGCAATCCCTGGTGGTCGCGCGCCAGCACCTGGCGGAAGGGTCGGATGCCAAGATCATGGCCCGCATCGCCAACGACATCTCCGACACCACCAGCGTGCATATCCCCGAAGATCCCAGCGAACACTCGGAGGCCGACAAGCTCTACCTGGAGCTGCTCAAGGAAGTCGTCGGCGAAGAGCAGGCCATGTACTGAATGGCCATCAGTGATGCTGACGCGAGTCACACATTGATATGGCTCATGAAAGCGTCAGCGCGGTCTTTTTCCTGTTCACACATGCATGTCCCTCGTCTAAAGTTACCCTTGGTAACAAAGCGGCGATGCCTGCTCGGCCCGCCCCACATTTAAGGGCCCCACATAGATGGTCACCGCTTCCTATAAAAACATAAGCCATCGGCATCAGCTGGTTAGACGCACGGCGGCGGCAACGCAGGGAAAATCATGATGATGTTCAGCGAGCTCCTGTCCTGGATCGTTCCAATGGCCACACCAGAAGCGACGCCTCAAGAGACAGGCGGATGCTCTACCCGCAAGGCGCGCTGGGGGGCGGGCCTGCTGACGGGACTGCTGCTCAGCACCTGTTTGCAGGCCGCCGAGCTAACCCCAAGCGTGCTCGCTCCTTCCCAGGACACCACGCCGATCCTCACCCTTCAGGCCGCCGATCACCGAGAGCAGCTGTCGCTTTCCGACATCGAGCGCCTGCCCTTGCATGAGGCAACACTGCAGCACCCGGAGGGGCCGGCGGGCGTCTACAGTGGCGTACTGCTGGAAGACTTGCTCGCCGCCTATGCGCTGGGCGATGCCGCACGGCTACGCCTGATTGCCGTCGACAACTACTCCATCTTCCTCAAACAAGCGCAGCGGAAGGAAAAGGACTACCTGCTCGTCACCCGCTTCGACGGCGCACCGATCCCTCAGAGCCAGCGCGGGCCCTTGATGCTGGTGGTGCCAGCCGATGAAGACGCCGTACTCGAGGGGCAGGAGCCCTTCGACAAGTGGATCTGGTCGCTGGCGACGATCAACGCGAGCTGAACGCCATGGCGACCATCAAGGCCCGGCACGCCCTGGGGTTCTCGCATCGACGACTGCTGGTCTGGGTGGGCTTCCTCGTGTTGGTGGGGTTGGCGGTGATTGCCATCACGTTCTATGCCAGCTATGCCCAAAAACAGCTGGATGCCGACTACATCGCCTTTTCCAGCGAAATCGTGCGGGCACAGCACGATGGTGAGGCGCTGCGCCAATCAAGCCTCAACTTGCTGGACCACCCTCATCCCCTGCACCAACAGCAATTGCTCCAGGCTCTCTGGATTATCAATAGCCGCCAGATGACCATCGAACAGTACCTGCAGCGTAGCCAACTGACGACGCAAGATACCCGGCACATCATCGCGGAGTTTGCTCACCTGGATACCCTGCTTCAGCAGGCAACCGCCATCGCACAGGATGTGCTTGAGCACCCCCATCAGCTCAACGCTCTGCACGACCTGACGGAAGATATCGACAACAGTCTGGCCTACATCTATAGCGAGTTGCATACGTTGATGATGCGGGGCGCCACCGAGCAGCAGCACATCATGTCGGTGATGACACAGATCATCATCGCCCTGGGCGCCCTGGTGCTGGTGGTCATCCTGGGCCTTCTTGTGGCCATCGAGAAAATTCTTGGCCAACAAAGTGCGCTCGAGCAGCTCTCGGTCACGGATGAACTGACCGGCCTGGAGAATCGCCGCGCCGCCATGGCCAAGGCCAGGCACACTTTAGCGCTTGGGAGGCGCAGTGGCGCCTCGATCAGCCTGGCCATCATCGATATTGATCACTTCAAGCGCATCAATGATCAGTACGGTCATCCCTTCGGCGACAAGGTGCTGCAACAGCTGGCCAGAACGCTGAAACAACTGGTGCGGGAGTCCGATGTAGCCGCACGTATCGGTGGCGAGGAATTCTGCCTGCTGATGCCGGACACCAATAGTCAAGGCGCTTACGAGCTCTGCGAGAGGCTTCACCAGGGGATCGACAACATGGTGGTCCTGCACAACGAAGACATCATTCGCCTCACCGTCAGCCTCGGCCTGACTACCACCCACGGCCAGGAAGACTATGACTTCGATGTACTCTACGCCCGTGCCGACGAAGCGCTGTATCGCGCCAAGGCCGGTGGGCGAGATCGGGTAGTGGCGTATTGAGCCTCAATTCACACACTTGGGCTTATAGAATAACCACCGCAGTTGCGCCGCAGGTCACACAGAAACCGGCACAGCGATTTATTTCACTGAACCATATATCCCATGGCAACTCGGTTCCAAAAAGAGTGGCAACGGCGTTTTGGAGCAATAACTTTCTAAGCACATAGGCTTTTAATCTTAAGTCCAGAAGAAGTATCGAATAAATCGCAAGCCCACTGAATACACGGCTGCGTATAACACCGAAATAGAGAAACCGCTGAAGATGTACATCGAAGGACTTAGAAAAATCCGCCGACGGCTCGAGCACATTTCAATAGCGCTGCTATTTGGAGCTCGAGACCAATGGGCCTATCTCTGAATCCGGAATTAGTCTTCACCAGAACAACCAATTATCTGGCTCAACCATCTGCATACACTCCAGCCGCCCTTGAGCCCAGAAACGCGGGTAGAGGTAAATGCGCCCCTGTTCCTGAAAGCAGACCCGCGTGGAATCAACGGAGAGCCAGTAGAGTTCCAGCCCTGCATAGAGCAGATACGCCAGCATCAGCATCAGCGCCGCCCAGAGCAGGGTGGCTCCAAGAGGTACCGGGAACGCAGGCGCAGAGGGTGGCAGCTCTTCAGCGGAGCGATAGCCAAACACAAGGCCAACCACCAGCACCATCACCAGTGCACTAAGCGGGATAATATGCGAACCGGCGAACTGGGCATTGACCATCACGCCCACGAAGGCCATCACAAGACAAGCGAACACGGGCTTATCCTGATCGGGCATGGCCCGCGCCCGGCGAATGATCACTCGGCAGCCGAAGAGCAGCAGCGCCATCAACAGCAGCGCCAGCGTCAGGCCCCACTCCGCCGCGGTGTTCAGGAAGAAGTTATGGGCGTGGGCGCCGCGCAGATTGCCATCGCCGGCAAAGCCCATGGGACCAATGCCCACGGGAAAGTGCTCGAAGGCATAGCGCAACGCGTCAGCCCATAGCGCAAGGCGCCCACTGCTGGAGGTGATATCGCGCACGAAGACATCTTCAGCTCCAGCGCCGCCGATGGGATTTAGGATCCACCAGCCCACTAGCCCCAGAACACCGGAAACGCCTAGCAGCGTCGCCGGCCAACGCGCGGCACGCCCGAATAGCCAGAGCGCGCAGAGTGCACCCACGACGAGTCCCAGCAGCGCCGCCCGGCTTTCGGAGACCCACAACAGCCACCACCAGACCGTCAGCGGAGCCAAGCACAGCGACGCTGCTACCCGTGATGGCCTCGGGCGCGCCAAAACATAGAGTAGCGCTAGCGGCATCACACCCACTGCCACATCGGCGAAGAAACGCACGTTGTCGAAGCCTGGCCCGAAGTCATGGCGATTGGCAAAGTCCCACACCAGAGAGATATGGTCGATGGCCAGGAAGGCATAGATCAGCATCAAGAGCGCCAATAGCCCGCCCAGCAGTGCCCACCCCAGCCGCGGCCAATGCCTGGCCGATATCGTGACGATTACGGCCACTATCCCCAGCAACATCAAATAGGCCAAATCCAGAAGCGCGAGCCCACTATAGGGGGCTCGCCATAGAGCAAACACAATCAGCAGACCGCTACTCAGCAGCACGGCACGGTGCCAACGAGTGGCGGTTTGCTCGACTATCACCGAATAGAAGGCTTGCCGATGTAGGAAGCCCGCAAGGCCCACAGCCAGCGCAAGGCTTAACCATTGGACCCAACGTTGCGCTTCGAATAGGCCCACCGACCCTAGCTGCCAGGGCAACAGCATCCCGGCGTTAAGGCATAAGCACAAGGCCAAAGGTAACCAACCCCGTGCCAAGCGGCGCAGTCCCGTTTCCGGCATATCAGGTCTCCAAACACAGCACCCGGTGCCAACAATAGGTGAATGGGAACTCTGTACAAAAACACATCAAGACTACAAAACACCAACGGCCGGCATTTCTGCCGGCCGTTGGTTGATTCATTCTAAGTGAAGAACTGGGTTAGCCCCGAGCCCTATGCCCTATTTTCCTGTGTAATAAAGTACTAGAGTTAAGTACTAACTTGGGCCATACCGATATTTACAGAGATTGAGGTATCATCACCTGGACTTGCAGCAGAAGCTTCGACAACAGACGTATCGCTTGCACCAACACCAAGTGAAGAACATGCCTCACCACCGTCGGAAAACACTGTATCCACTGCTGGATCTTCATTACCAGATGCCCTTTCCGCTGCAACAGCAGTTGCATAGGCTCTCGCATCGCTTTCACATGCACTGTTGGCCGAACGAGTTAAATAGTTCTGATACTGCGGAATCGCAATCGCCGCCAACACGCCGATAATCGCCACGACGATCAGCAGCTCAATCAGGGTAAAACCGCCCTGCCCCGACTGCATGCCCTTGATGTGTTTCATGCCTTGTTTCTTCATGTTTCATCCCCTTGTTTGACTGCCCGTTAGGGCGACGTTACCGATCCATACGAGCCAGTCGGCTGGCTTGCTTGGCTGAGCAGCATGGTACTAGCGATTCTGTTGAGTGACATCAGCAATGCTGAGTGTGCTAATGCTCTATCAGCTTCAATGCTAGCTGCTACCAATACTTTTCTATGCATCACACTAAGCCAGACAGATGACAGCGGCAAGGCACTGAAATGATCGGCTTTCGACCATTCTGAACCTCCACGCCGTCCATGCGGGTCGGATGAAGGTTGATCCGCCATGGCGAAGGCTCAAGCAGGCGCTACCACTGCCTAACGCTTGCCTAACCAGATAGAATGACAGCTACCATATACGCAGCGATCGTTTCAGGAGCCTCTATGCAGGAATCACAGCCGCGGGGAGCAGCCAATCATGGCCTTCCAGCCAAGGATGCCGGCGTAGCCTCATCGCTGCGGGGGTTAGCGCTGCGCCTGGTGGCTGACGGCCAACTGACTGAAGCTGCCGCTCTGCGGGCCGTGCAGGAAGCCGAAGAAGAAGACGTCTCGCTGATGCGCCACGTGGTCGAGAACGGCCTGGTGTCGGCGCGTCAGACGGCGCTGTCGGCGGCCTGGGAGTATGGACTGCCGCTGATCGACCTGGACGCTCTTAGACTAGCCAGCCTGCCGCCACCCCAGGAAATGCCAGAAAAGATCCTGCGCCGGCTCACCGTGATGCCGCTGTATCGCACCGAGCACCGCCTGACCGTGGCGGTGCCCTACCCGTCGACGCTTGCCTTGCTGGACGAGCTGCAATTCGCCACCAATCTGAAGGTCGAGGGCATTCTGGCCCCGGTGGATCAGCTGGGGCCAGTGCTCGAGAGCTACCTCAGCCATCACGAAAATGCCGAGTTGTTCGAAGGTCTGGACGGCGCCGACGATGCTCTGGAGGGGCTCGAGTACGAGGAATACGATCCTGAAGACGACCAGGCCATTACCGCTGGCAGCGACGATGCACCGGTAGTCAAGTTCGTCAACAAGGTACTGTTGGACGCGATACGGCGCGGGGCCTCGGACATCCACTTCGAACCCTACGAATCAAGCTACCGAATTCGCATGCGCATCGATGGCATCCTGATCGAGGCTGCACGCCCTCCCTTCGGCATGCGCACCCGCATCGCTGCTCGCTTGAAAGTCATGTCACGGTTGGATATCTCCGAGCGCCGCCTGCCTCAGGACGGCGCCGTCAAGCTGAAACTCTCCAAGCAACGCTCGATCGACTTCCGCGTCAGTTCTCTGCCGACAGTGTTCGGCGAAAAGTTGGTGCTGCGCATCCTCGACCCTACCACCGCCCAGATGGGCATCGACTCACTGGGTTTCACACCACCGCAGCGAAAGATGTACGAGCAGGCGCTCTCAGAGCCTCAAGGCATGATCCTGGTCACCGGCCCCACCGGCAGCGGTAAAACGGTATCGCTGTATACCGGCATCAACATCATCAACACCGGTGAGCGCAACATTTCTACCGCCGAGGACCCCGTAGAGATCAAGGTACCTGGCGTCAACCAGGTCAACGTGCTTCCAAAGATTGGCCTGACCTTCGCCAGCGCTCTTCGCGCCTTCCTGCGCCAGGACCCGGACGTGGTCATGGTCGGCGAGATTCGCGACCTGGAAACGGCGGAGATCGCAGTCAAGGCCTCGCAGACCGGCCACCTGGTGCTATCCACCGTGCACACCAACTCGGCCGCAGAGACCCTGACACGCCTGTCGAATATGGGTATCGCATCGTTCAACATTGCAAGTTCGGTGTCGCTGATCATCGCCCAGCGTCTGGCGCGCCGCCTGTGCAAGCACTGCAAGGAACCGGTGAGCCTCCCGGCAGAAGTGCTTCGAGAAGAAGGCTTCAATGAGGATGAAATCCAGCAGGCGACCATCTACCACCCGGTCGGCTGCCGACATTGCACGCTTGGCTACAAGGGACGCGTCGGCATCTATGAAGTCGTGCCTATCAGCGACACCATCAGTCAGCTGATTATGCGCAATGGCAACGCCCTCGAGCTTGACGAGCAAGCACGCCGCGAAGGCCATCCGAATCTGCGCCGCAGTGGCCTTCTCAAGGTCATGCAAGGAATGACCAGCCTTGAGGAGGTCAACCGCATTATTCGGGACTGATCCCACGCCGCATCGTTGCCGATCATGACCCAAACGGGCCTATCATCACTCTAGAGGAATGCCCATGGCGCGACAGCCCAAGCAAAAAAAACCAGCAAAGCTGCAACGTTGGAAATGGACAGGCAAAGGCCCCGGCGGGCGGCGGGTCTCAGGAGAGATCGTTGCCAAAGAGAAGCAAGAGGTCGAGCGGCAACTCAATAGCCAGAACATTCTCATCAAGAGCATACGCCGCAAGAGCAGCCTTGGCAGTGGTATGAGCAAGATCAAGTCACGCGATATCATGATCTTCGCCCGCCAGCTGGCGACCATGATCAAGGCGGGCGTGCCCATGCTGCAGGCCTTCTCTGTGGTAGCGGAAAGCCTCAAGAATCCAACCATGAGCGCCCTGGTCCAGGAGCTGATGAACGATGTCTCGGCGGGCACCAGTTTTTCCGACGCGCTGCGCAAGCATCCCAAACACTTCGATCGACTGTTTACCAACATGATCGAAGCAGGTGAACAGTCAGGCTCTCTTGACCATATGCTGGAGAAGGTGGCCAGCTACAAAGAGAAGATCGAAACGCTCAAGGGGCGCGTCAAGAAGGCGCTCTATTACCCCGTCGCCGTCATTTCGGTGGGTATTGGCGTGACTGCACTACTGCTGATCAAGGTGGTCCCCCAGTTCGAGAGCCTGTTTCAGGGCTTTGGTGCTGAGCTCCCGGCAATGACACGCATGACCATCGCCATGTCCGAATTCGCCCAGCAATACTGGCTTTGGGGAATCGGACTGATTGTTGCGAGCATCATGCTGATTCGCCAGGGCATGAGACGATCCGATGCCTTCACCTACCGGATGCATGCCCTGGCGCTAAAGATACCGGTGATCGGCGACATTCTCGACAAGTCATCGGTGTCGCGATACTCAAGCACACTCGCCACCACGTTCGGTGCCGGCGTCCCGCTTGTCGAGGCGCTCGAGACTGCCGCTGGCGCCTCCGGCAACAAGGTATACGAACGTGCCGTACTCCAGGTGCGCGATGATGTCTCAGCCGGGCAGCAGCTGCACTTCGCCATGCGTCTGACGGAACAATTTCCGGCGCTCGCCGTACAGATGGTGGGTATCGGCGAGGAAGCCGGTTCGCTGGATGCGATGCTCAACCGGGTGGCGGAGTACTACGAGGAGGAGGTCGACAACAAGGTCGATGCCCTTACCTCGCTGCTCGAGCCGTTCATTATCGTCGTACTCGGCGTTCTGGTCGGTGGCCTCGTTGTATCAATGTATCTGCCAATCTTCGAGCTAGGCAGCGTTATCTAACCTAGCCATGGCAGGCCCGTCGCCACCACGGGCCTGCCCTAAAAAGATATAATGCTCTTTTTTTCCTAAAAATGCAGAGCCTAGGAGCCCCCCTTGCTTGCCGATCTTCCCCCTACCCTGTTCTGGCCGCTGATCATTGTCCTCGGTCTATGCCTGGGCAGCTTCCTGAACGTCGTGGTCACTCGGCTGCCTGTGATGCTGATGCAAGGCTGGCGAGCAGAAGCCCGCGAGGCGCTGGAGCTGGAGGAAGAGTCGCCGGCCAGTTTCAACCTGGTGACCCCAGCCTCGCAGTGTCCGGCCTGTAATGCTCCTATCAGCTGGCACGACAATATCCCTCTGCTCGGCTTTCTGAAGCGGCGGGGAAAATGCGCGAGCTGCAAGCAACCTATCAGCCTGCAATATCCCATGATTGAGATTGCCGGCATGGCGCTGGTCGTCGCCGTCATCGCCATCCACGGCGCGAGCCTTCAGAGCCTCTTTTTGATAGGCGCCTGCCTGGCCTTGCTCGCTCTAGCGGTGATCGACTTTCGCACTCAGCTGCTGCCCGACATCATCACCCTCCCCCTGCTATGGGTCGGGCTTGGCTACCAGTTGATGTTTCAACCACTCATGCTTACCTCGGCAGTCATTGGTGCCATGGCCGGCTATCTTTCGCTATGGAGCTTCTACTGGCTATTCAAGCTCGTCACCGGCAAGGAAGGCATGGGCTATGGCGACTTCAAACTGCTGGCCGCGCTGGGGGCCTGGCTGGGCTGGCAGACCCTGCCCATGGTGCTGATACTATCGGCTGGCGTGGGCGCCATCATTGGTATCCTCATTCAGATTATCATTCCACGACTGCGTGGCGCTCCGATGCCCTTCGGCCCCTTCCTGGCCATGGCTGGCTGGATTGCCCTGCTAGCCGGCGCACCGCTGCAGGCCGCCTATCAGGGCCTGATATCATGAGCCTTACGATCGGCGTTACCGGTGGCGTCGGCTCGGGCAAGTCGACCGTTGCACGGGCCTTCGCGACCCACGGCATCGACTGGGTCGATGCCGATGATGTGGCACGCGAAGTGGTAGAACCGGGCGAGCCCGCCCTTACCGATATCGTGGATCACTTCGGCCCCGGTGTACTAACCGCCGATGGCCACCTGGATCGCCGTGCGCTGCGTAGCATTGTCTTCAGCGATGAAGCCGAGCGGCGATGGCTGGAGTCGGTCACCCATCCGCGAATTCGGGAGCGCCTCGAAGCACACTTGGCGCGCATGGCGGCAACGGACGCCCCCTATCACCTGCTGGTGTCCCCGCTGTTATTCGAGTCTGATCAGCATCGTCTGGTTGACCGCTGCCTGGTGATCGATATTCCCGAAGCCCTGCAAATCAGCCGAACCGCCAGCCGCGACAGCGTTGATGAAGAGCAGGCTCGCGCGATAGTCGCGGCACAGATGCCCAGGCAGAAACGGCTTGCCAAAGCCGATGACGTTATCGACAACAGCGGCGATACCGATGATCTGGCGCACCAGGTTGCAAGACTTGATCGCCTATATCGCCGTCATCGCGAGACCTCTTAAGAGCGCCCCCTGAGAAAAGCCCAGCCAAGCTGGATTGCCTTGGCTTCGACGATTGGGCATGCTGACGCAACTCTTTACCCGCACGAGACCCATATGACCCAAGAACACGCTTCTCGCCCTCTAGAAGTGGCCTGCCCACAGTGTCGCAAAACGGTAGCCTGGGTAGAGGACAACCTGCATCGGCCATTCTGCTCAAAGCGTTGCAAGCTGCTCGACTTGGGCGCTTGGGCCGATGAGTCCCATCGCATTGCTGGCGAGCCCGCCATGGATGAGACCGAGATCGATGAGATGATCATGCGCGCCGAGCGCGGCCAGGAATGACGAATCAGCGCCATGCAGGACGACCAACATAAGGATCAGGCGAAAGACCTTCAGCCGCTACAGTACCGCCTGCTGGCTGAGCTGGAAGCGGCCTTCGACACGATCATCAATCGCATCGAAACGTTGGTGCAGTACTTCCGAGAGCAGAACCGTGAAAGAGGCGTCGGCGCCTGGGCGTTGCACCACACTACACCCGACGCCGACTGGCTAAGAGCCGCACTGCTCGACTTCTGGTATCAGGACGGACAGGATGGCCGCGCCACCCGCAGCTATGTCGGGCTGATTGCCGCCGACCAGCGGATGCTCGAGCATGTTGGAAAGGTCAATGAAGCCAAAGACGACTTCGCCTGCATACTGGCAAAGATTCGCGAGCATGCCGCCGACCTTATCCCCGAGATCAAGGCGATACTGCCGTTTCGCCACCCGGCCTTGCATGCACACCTCACCGGCCAGGGTCTCGCCAGACTCCATCTCAAGCAATGCTGGCGCGCCATACCGGTGGCGAATGCCCCCCTCTCCCGCGTGCGACTGGCCTGGTATTCGAGTGGTCGCTCGATCAAGAAACTGAGCGTCCGCGAAGCCGAGAAGAAGTTGCTGGCACTTGACGCCGACTCACCTCATGTTCGTATTCAACTCAAACGCCTAGCCGGAATTCCTGACAGTGAGCCACTGGCCCAGGTCCAGAAGCAGGCTCCCCTGATGCGCGCCAACCTCTTCTTTGCCGAACCACTAGCCGACGGCCGCGAGCGTCGTGCCATGAACGTCGCACTGCCGCTATTCATTCCCAGCACCGATGGTCGGCTGCCTGATCATAATCAGCCCCAGCCCACCCCGCAGGAGAAGCGTACGCGTGCCAAAAGAAGCGACGAACGCCTTGAGGATACCCCCTTTCTACCGAGCATTAGGATCTACCGTTACCGCTAGGCGGTGCCTGAAAAGTACTTGAAAAGTACTTGAAAAGCACTTGAAAAGCACTTGAAAAGAGCCACCGATCGGCTCTGTGGCATTAACTCACCCCGTCCGCGAGCCCAGCCAACTTACTCCTTTCCTCACTTATAGGTAGCGGCTCTCTGAGGCTACGGCGCATACATTTGTAGCCGCCTTGGCCATGCCACACCTTACCTCCTGATTGAAGTCTCCTCAGACTCGTGACGACAGCTTATTTCACTATTTCCCCACAGAACGGCCATCAGTATTGGACCTTGTGGCGCCTCTGACAAACCAAGCGTCACGCGGGAACGATGCAGAAAAAATGAGCATCATAACCAGCGGCATTACGTTAATGATGGTGATGGCTGACTAGGAGGCGATCGATCAGGTATTTCCAGCGACAGAAACTATTAACGCCTTTTCACTACAGAAAGCCAGCAGCAGTACATAATAGCGCCACAAGTCAAGTGTTGCTGCATGGCGACACTCCTGAAGAGCTGGCCTAGCAAACACCACGGATAGTTTTCATGAAGAACATTTAATCTTCAAAAAAAATCGCCCCCGGTAAAACCGAGGGCGATGTCCGAGCAAGAGGCTAAATCACTCTTCCACGCGAACCAGCCAGGACTCGACGGTATCGTTGCCGTACTCGTCTTTCCAAGCCTTGAGGGTCTTCTGGTTGCCGCCGCGGGTCTCGACGACTTCACCGGTATTCGGGTTCTTGTAAATCTTCAGCTTGCGCTTGCGACGACCACCGGAAGATTCCGGCTTGCCTGCTGCGGCACGGGAAGCCGCCTTGGGGTCGACGAGTTCGATGACGTCGGCGGCGCTTTTACCGAACTCTTTCATCAGTGCTTCGAGCTTTTCTTTGAACTCGAGCTCAGACTTCAAACGGTTGTCGTTTTCCATCTTGTGGAGCTCGTCAGTGAGCTGCTTGAGCATCTGTTCTTTCTGCATGTAATCGTTGAGCAGGGACATGGCAATTCCTTATATCTGCTTCTGGTAGACACTACGGGATAACGGGTCAGCAAAGTCGGGATGTAATCGACCTCGCATAAGTCTAATCGTTTTTATTTTAAACGACAATATCAGAAACCAAACACATTCCCATTGCTTATTTTTTTACTCATTTTTACATAGCCGCCGAAAGGATGACCGATAGAGAAAGAATCTGTTAACCTAGAATATATCACAACGTTAACAAAGAGGATCACATGAGCCAGGCACTTTGGCACCCCTATGCACAGATGCAGACTCAACCTACCGCCCTAAAGGTAATAGGCGGTGATGGGGCATACTTCACCCTGGAAAATGGCGAACAACTGCTTGATGCCACCTGCTCGTGGTGGTGCATGATTCATGGCTATGGACACCCCAGGCTCGTTGCGGCCATCAAACAGCAAGCCGACGCCCTTTGTCATGTAATGCTCGGTGGACTGACGCATGAACCTGCCGACCAACTATCGGCCGCCCTGGTGCGCATAACACCACCAGGACTCAATCATGTCTTTTTCTCTGATAGTGGCTCGGTCGGAATGGAAGTCGCCATGAAGATGGCCGTGCAATACCAGGTGCAGCGCGGCCACCCAGGCAAGCACCGCATGCTGTCACTGATGAAGGCCTACCATGGCGACACAACGGGCTGCATGGCGGTATGCGACCCCGAGGAAGGCATGCACTCCCTGTTTTCCGGCTTCTTGCCGAGGCACCATTTTGCGCCAGCCCCCACCGCCGCCTTCGACGCTCCGAGAGAAGCCGTAGAAGCCGATATCAAGGCCCTGCGCGAGGTACTCGAGTTGCACCACCATGAGATCGCCGGACTGCTCATGGAGCCTCTACTGCAAGCTGCAGGTGGCCTTAACATGACCTCCCCCCATTACGTTCAGGCGGCAAGGGCATTATGCGACGAGTTCGGCGTACTGTTGATCTTCGACGAGGTGGCTACCGGCTTCGGGCGCACCGGCAAGATGTTTGCCGCCGAACATGCCGACGTTACACCAGACATCATGGTGCTTTCCAAGGGACTAACCGGGGGCTACCTGGGACACGCAGCGACTCTGGCGACAGATGCCGTCTACTCAGCTTTTCTCAGTGAAGACCCCAACCACGCCTTCATGCATGGTCCCACCTTCATGGGCAATCCTCTCGCCTGCCGCGTGGCCCTGGAGAGTCTGGCGGTCTTCGAGGAGGAAGACTATCTGGGCAAAATCGCCTCACTGAACGCGATTCTTCGTAAGGAATTGGCCGAAGATGCCGACCTCAAGGCACACCCTGCCGTTGAGGATGTGCGCGTACTCGGCGCCACCGCGGTGATCGAGGTGCATGACGCGGCAAGCCTCAAAGGCGCCCAGGACTTCGCGCGTAGCCGCGGCGTCTGGCTAAGAAGTTTCGGCCGCTGGCTCTACACCATGCCCGCCTATGTCACCCTCGATGAGGAAATGCGCCAGATCACCACGACCATGAAGGACTGGTTCTTGAATGCTTCGCCAGTCAGCACTTAACGACTGAATGACGGAACGAGAAAACTCACGTTCTTTGCGGCTAGATTAAATGACCACCCCGAACCCGGAAGCCAGAACCAAAAAAACGCCGCCCCTGAGGGCGGCGTTTTTGTTCAAGCTTCAGGACATCTCGGCAGGCCGAGACGCCTGGGCAGGACTTAGTCCTGACCCATCTGCTGCTTGATCAGATCACCGATGGTGGTCGGCGTAGACTCGGACTCTTGCTCACGCAGACGACCCATGTTTTTACGGGTGTCGTCCTGATCCTTGGCCTTGACGGACAAGTTGATCACGCGGCTCTTGCGATCCACGCTCACGATGCGTGCTTCAACGCTGTCGCCTTCGTTCAAGACGTTACGCGCATCTTCAACGCGATCGGCGCTGATCTCAGAAGCCTTGAGCACGGCCACGACGTCTGTTGCCAGCTCAACATGCGCTTCCTTGGCATCGACTTCGACGACACGACCGGTAACAACGGTACCCTTGTCGTTGACGGCGAGGTACTCGGCGACCGGATCGCTGTCCAGCTGCTTGATGCCCAGAGAGATGCGCTCACGCTCCGGATCGATGGACAGGATGACGGCCTCGGCCTCATCGCCCTTCTTGAAGTTGCGCACGGCTTCTTCGCCCGTCTCGGACCAAGAGATGTCGGACAGGTGCACCAGGCCGTCGATACCGCCTTCCAGGCCGATGAAGATGCCGAAGTCGGTGATGGACTTGATGCTGCCAGCAACGCGATCGCCCTTGTTGTAGCGAGCGCTGAAGTCTTCCCACGGGTTAGTGGTGCACTGCTTGATGCCCAGAGAAATACGACGACGTTCTTCGTCGATATCCAGAACCATCACCTCGACATCGTCGCCAACCTGGACGACCTTGGACGGGTGAATGTTCTTGTTGGTCCAGTCCATTTCGGACACGTGGACCAGGCCTTCGACACCTTCTTCCAGCTCGGCGAAGCAGCCGTAGTCGGTGAGGTTGGTAACGCGTGCGTTGACCTTGGTGTTCTCCGGGTAGCGACCCTTGATGTTGACCCAGGGATCTTCGCCCAGCTGCTTGAGACCCAGGGACACACGGTTACGCTCGCGGTCGAACTTCAGCACCTTGACGTTGATCTCGTCGCCGACGGCAACGATCTCGGACGGATGCTTGATGCGCTTCCAGGCCATGTCGGTGATGTGCAGCAGGCCATCGACGCCGCCCAGGTCCACGAAGGCACCATAGTCGGTCAGGTTCTTGACGATACCCTTGATCTGCTGGCCTTCCTGCAGGGTGGCCAGCAGCGCTTCACGCTCGGCGCTGTTCTCGGCTTCCAGTACGGCACGGCGAGAAACCACTACGTTGTTGCGCTTCGGGTCGAGCTTGATGACCTTGAAGTCCAGCTCTTTGTGCTCGAGGTGAGCGGTATCGCGCACCGGACGCACATCTACCAGGGAGCCCGGCAGGAAGGCACGGATGGAAGCCACGTCGACAGTGAAGCCGCCCTTGACCTTACCGTTGATCACGCCCTTGACGATCTCATCTTTCTCGAAGGCTGCTTCCAGCTCTTTCCACGCCTCGGCGCGCTTGGCCTTCTCGCGGGACAGGCGGGTCTCACCGAAGCCATCTTCCACGGCTTCAAGTGCAACCTTGACTTCATCGCCCACACCGATGGTCAGCTCACCGTTTTCGTCGCGGAACTGCGCGGACGGGATCTGGCCTTCGGATTTCAGACCGGCATTGACGGTGATCCAGTCACCTTCAATGTCGACGACGGTCGCCATGACAATGGCGCCCGGCTCCATGTTGATGTCTTGGAGAGACTGTTCAAACAAGTCAGCAAAGCTTTCGCTCATGATGTTCCTACGTGATCAACGTTGAATGGCGGCTTACCGCCTTCTCCGCACCACCAGCGAGTGCGGGCCTACTGCAATATGCCCCGGGGATGTTGACGCTGGTTAGACCTGAGCGGACTCTCAGTAAGTGCTGTCCGCCCATGTCGTTACATCATCCCGAGGCCCGTAATGGATCGTTGGACGATCAAGCAATGCCACGTTGGGCAAGCAGATCCTTCACCCGTTCCACCACTTCCGGAATTGTCAGGCTCGTGGTGTCCAGCTCGATGGCATCGACTGCCGGTTCGAGAGGGGCAACGCTGCGCTGCATATCTCGCGCATCGCGGGCCTGAATCTCCTTTAAAAGACTCGGTAGACTAGCATCCTGCCCCGCCTCCCGCAACTGTAGATGGCGACGCTTGGCTCGCTCCTCGGCGCTGGCGGTCAGGAACACTTTGAGGGGGGCCGAGGGAAATACCACGGTCCCCATGTCACGGCCGTCGGCCACCAGGCCCGGAGCCTTGAGAAAGTCTCGCTGACGATTCAGCAACGCCGTGCGAACGTGCGGCAGTGCCGCTACCTGGGAGGCTCGGTCGCCGGCCTGCTCGGTGCGGATCTCCCGGCTGACGTCATCCCCCTCCAGCAGCACGCGGCTGCCGCCCTCGGCGGGAACGAAGACCACGTCCAGGTTGGAAGCCAATGTCGCAAGGGACGTCTCGTCGGCCAGATCCACATCATGGCGCTCGGCCGCCAATGCGGTCAGACGATAGAGAGCCCCGCTATCCAGCAGATGCCAGCCCAGCCCCTCGGCGACCAGTCGACTGATGGTGCCCTTGCCGGCTCCACCGGGGCCATCGATGGTCAGCACCCGTGTTTCGGCATCGCTCATGCATCCTCCTGCTGTTCACTGGCTACAGACGCGGCGTCGGACTCAGGGGCAACGGCCAGGCCGACACGGCGCGCCAGCTCAACGAAGCCGGGGAAGGAGGTGGCCACATTGGCACAGTCATCGATCACGATCTCATCACGGGCACGTAGCCCGGCCACCGCGAAGGCCATGGCAATGCGGTGATCACCGAGACTGTCGACATGACCACCGCCGTAATTCGGCGCGCCGGAACCATCGTCACCGCCGACGATGTCTATACCATCGGCCACCACGGTGTTCTCGACGCCGAGCACATCGAGGCCGTCGGCCATGGCCTGGATACGATCGGATTCCTTGACGCGCAACTCTTCCGCCCCGCGCAGGCGAGTCTTGCCTTGCGCACTGGCCGCGGCAATGAACAGCGCCGGAAACTCGTCGATGGCCAGCGGCACCTGATCGACCGGAATATCGATACCCTTAAGCGGCGCATAGCGCACGCGGATATCCGCGACCGGCTCACCACCAACCTCATGCTGGTGGGAGAGCTCTAGGTCGGCCCCCATCAGCTTGAGAATATTGATCACCCCGATACGGGTCGGGTTGATGCCGACATGCTCAAGCGTTAAATCGGCACCTGGCGTGATCGCCGCGGCGACAAGAAAGAAGGTCGCCGAGGAGATGTCGGAAGGCACATCGATCGGGCCTGCGCTGAGCGAGCCGCCGCCGTTGAGCCAGGCAGTGTCACCCTCGCGCTCGACCGGATACCCGAAGCCATTGAGCATGCGCTCGGTGTGATCGCGGGTCGGTGCCGGCTCCTTGACGCGGGTCTCGCCCTCGGCATACATGCCGGCTAGCAGCAGGCAGGACTTGACCTGGGCACTGGCCATCGGCATGGCATAGTCGATGCCCTTGAGCGGCTGGCCGCCATGAATCTTCAGCGGCGGACGCCCACCTTCGGCGGTATCGATCTTGGCACCCATTAGGCGCAGCGGGTCGGCCACTCGCCCCATCGGCCGTTTGGTCAACGAGGCGTCGCCGGTCAGTTCGCTGTCGAAGGCCTGGCCAGCCAGCAGACCGGCGAACAGGCGCATGGCCGTGCCGGAATTGCCCACGTAAATCGGCCCTGCCGGGGCCTTGAGGCCGTGCATGCCAACGCCATGGATGGTCACCCGCCCCTGGTGCGGCCCTTCGATAGCCACGCCCATCTCGCGAAAGGCCTGGAGGGTAGCCAGACTGTCCTCACCCTCTAGGAAGCCCTTGACCTCGGTTACGCCCTCGGCCAACGCGCCGAGCATGATGGAACGGTGCGACACCGACTTGTCACCCGGCACGCGGATGCGCCCGGCGACGCTGCCACCGGGGCTGACCCGGTAACGCATGGAATTGTCTTGCATGGTCTGATAACCCGCCTGATAACTGGTCTGGTTTAACAGCGTATCGAAATATTGCCGCGCATGGCTGGCACGATCGAGGATACCGAGCATGGCATCGCCGTCGCCCTCTTCCACGGCACGACGCAACCGCGCCACGCCGCCCTCGAAATCATCGAGCGCCTGCAGCACTGCGTCGCGATTGGCCGTAAAGATATCCCGCCACATCACCGGATCACTGCCGGCGATACGGGTGAAATCACGAAAGCCACCGGCAGCGTAGCGAAAGATCTCCAGCCGCTCATCCTGGCGAGCCAGGGTATCCACCAGCGAGAAAGCCAGCAGATGTGGAAGATGACTGGTACGCGCCAGCACCTGATCATGGCGCTCAACCGACATCTCGAGCACCGTGGCGCCGCAGGATTGCCACAGGGCACGCACCCGAGACAGCGCCTCGGGGGCCGTCCTCTCGTCGGGCGTCAAGATGACCTTGTGCTGGCGATATAGTGTGGGGTTGGAGGCCGACACCCCACTCTTCTCGGAGCCGGCAATCGGATGCCCCAGCACCAGGTTGGCCGGCAGCTCACCGAAGATGCGCTCGGCAGCATCGCGAATCGCCGCCTTGGTGCTGCCGACATCGGTGATCACGACCTCGGCATCGGACATATGCAGCCCCGCGGCCAAGGCCCCCATCACCGCATCCATGGCCAGCACCGGCACCGCCAGCACGACCAGGTTACTGCCCGGCAGCACGGCGGTAAGCTCGGTGTCGCCGCCATCGATGATGCCCATCTCGATACCGCGAGCGATTTCGCCGGCATCCCGGTCACAGGCCAGGATAGTGCCAGCAAAACCGCCGGCCTTGAGGGCCGCGGCAAGCGAGCCGCCTATCAGCCCGAGCCCGACGATCAATAGCTGGGGCTCGCCGAGTCTGCTCGCATCCGGGGCGGACGGCGTCGCCGACTGAGGCCTGGAAGACGCCATCATGATCAGAGCACGCCCACCGGATAGGAGCCCAACACCTTGAGTTCGGCGCAACGCAATTGCACTTCCTCCAGCATGGCCGCCACTTGCGTATCATCGCGGTGGCCATGGAAGTCGATGAAGAACACGTAGTTCCACACCCCAGTGCGC
The DNA here is from genome assembly GCF_030553075.1 of Halomonas sp. I5-271120. Lineage (NCBI taxonomy): Bacteria > Pseudomonadati > Pseudomonadota > Gammaproteobacteria > Oceanospirillales > Halomonadaceae > Halomonas > Halomonas sp. I5-271120. The sequence goes on along the minus strand of NZ_CP130701.1, from coordinate 3,204,125 downwards.
GACGGCCGAGTCTCGAGGCGCGTCAGGTCGATCTGATGCCGATGGAAGGGTTCCAGCAAGTCATGCAGGGCGCCGGGCTGGTTGCGCATGGCAACCACGATGGACGTCTTGTCCTCACCCGAAGACGGCACGTCCTGATTGCCGATGATCAGAAAGCGAGTCGAATTATCCGGGCGATCCTCGATCGTCTCGGCAATCTTCTCGAGACCATAGAGCTTGGCTGCCATATCGCCGGCAATCGCCGCGCTGTGCCACTCGGTCTTGACCAGTTTGGCCGCCTCGGCGTTGGATGAGACGGGCACCCGCTCAGCATGCGGATAATGGGCATCCAGCCACTTGCGGCACTGTGCGAAGGACTGCGGATGCGAATAGACCCGCGAGACCTTGTCACGGCGAGTATTGCTCGACACCAGCAGGTGGTGATGAATGCGCAGCACCACCTCGCCGCAGATGCGCATGGAGGAGTCCATGAAGGAATCGAGGGTGTGGTTCACCACGCCTTCGGTGGAGTTTTCCACCGGCACCACGCCGTAATTGACGGCGCCGGCCTCGACCTCCCTGAACACCTCGTCGATGGCGGCCATCGGCAGGCTGACGGCACTCTCGCCGAAGTGCTTGAGCGCCGCCTGCTGGGTGAAGGTGCCTTCGGGCCCCAGGTAAGCCACCTTGACCGGCTTCTCGAGCGCTAGGCAGGCCGACATGATCTCGCGGAACAGCCGCGCCATTTCCTCGGCATCCAGCGGCCCCTGATTGAGGGACATGATGCGCCTGAGCACCTGAGCCTCACGCTCTGGCCGATAGAAGACCGCATCCGGGTCGGAATCGGTCTTGACCTTGGCTACCTGACCCGCGCACTGGGCGCGCTCGCTGATCAGGCGAAGGATTTCACCATCCAGGCCATCGATGCGCTGACGCAGCGCATCGAGATCGATGGGGGTGTCACTCATTCGATTTCCCCTACACTAAACCCCTGATTCGACAATGGTACGGCCAGCACCCAGCGCCAAGGGCCCCAGGCGTGCCGCCCGCTGCGACGCTAACCGCGCCGACGCTCGAAGTCGGCCATGAACTCCACCAGGGTATCGACCCCGGCCTCGGGCACCGCGTTATAGAGGCTCGCGCGCATGCCCCCCACGCTGCGATGGCCCTTGAGATTGAGCAGGCCGGCCTCTTCGGATTCGGCCAGAAAGGCCTTGTCGAGGCGATCATCGGCCAGCACGAAAGGCACATTCATGCGCGAACGGTTGGCCACCGCGATGGGGTTGGAATACATACCGCTCTGGTCGATGGCGTCATACAGCTTGGCGGCCTTGCGATCGTTGAGGGCATTCATCGCCTCAAGACCGCCGATCTCATGTATCAGCCACTGGAACACCAGACCCGCCAAGTACCAGCTATAGGTAGGGGGCGTGTTGTACATCGAGCCATGCTCGGCCATGACCTTGTAGTTAAACATGGTCGGCGTATCGGGACGCGCCCTGTCAAGCAGATCATCGCGCACGATCGCCAGCGTCAGGCCGGCCGGGCCGATGTTTTTCTGGGCTCCTGCGTAGATCACGCCAAACCGCGAGACATCCAGCGGGCCAGAGAGAATCGACGAGGACATATCGCAGACCACCGGCACTTCGCTGCCATCGGCCAGACGCCCCTCAGGCACATAGTCGAACTCGAGACCGCCGATGGTTTCGTTGCTCGTATAGTGCAGATAGGCGGCATCGCTCGACAGCGCGATATCGGCCTGGCGTGGCACGGCGATGAGGCCATTGGCTTCGCTGGAAGCCGCCACATGGGCACCGGCCAGATGACGTGCTTCAGCAATGGCTTTCTTGCCCCAGATACCGGTATAGAGATAGTTCGGCGTGCCGCCTTGGCCCAGCAGGTTATAGGGCAGCATCGCAAACTGCATCGACGCACCGCCCTGCAGGAACAGCACCCGATAGTTATCGGGCACGGCCAGCAGCTCGCGCAGATCCGCCTCGGCCTGCTCGGCGATGGCAACGAACTCGGCGCTACGGTGGCTCATCTCCATCACCGAGAGGCCACGCCCCTGGTAATCGAGCAACTCTTCCCGGGCCTTCTCCAGGACGGCGGCCGGCAGCGCCGCCGGTCCCGCACAAAAATTATAATGACGTGTCATCAGCGTTGTATTCCAGAATGATGGTGTCGGCTCACGATACTCAGTGATCGCCTTCCGGAGCATCGGCGCCCGGGCCTTCTTGGGTGGCGTCACCCGCGGACTCGTCGGTGGCCGCCTCAGGAGTTTCCTCAACGGAACCGTCGAGCGTCTCGCCGCCGACTTCCTCCTCCGGCTCGTCGATACGCACGGTCTTGACCAGCGCCTCGCCCTCGCCGAGGCGGATCAGCATCACGCCCTGCGTATTGCGCGAGGTGGTGGAGACCTCCTCGACGCGGGTCCGCACCAGGGTGCCCCGATCGGTGATCAGCATCATCTCGTCGGCAGAGTAGACCTGCATCGCCGCGACCAGGTCGCCGTTACGCTTGCTGGTCTGCATGGCAATGACGCCCTGCCCGCCGCGTCCGCGCAGCGGGAACTCCTCGAGGCGCGTCCGCTTGCCGAAGCCACGTTCGGAGGCGGTGAGGATGTAGATCTGTCCATCATTGGCCGCCACATCCGGCTGGACCTCATCGCCGCTTTCGGCATCGTCCTCGACATCGACCTGCTGGGACTGCGGAATGATCAGGCTGATCACCCGAGCGTCCTCCTGCAGGCGCATACCACGCACGCCGCGAGCGGTGCGCCCCATGGAACGGACATGGGATTCCTCGAAGCGGATCGCCTTGCCGTTGGAGGACAACAGCATGGCGTGATCAGAGCCAGACGTAATGGCGGCACCAATCAGCTGATCGTCCTCGTCGATGTCGATGGCGATCAGGCCAACGCTACGCGGACGCGAGAACTGATCGAGGCTGGTGCGCTTGACCGTACCCTTGGCGGTAGCGAAGAAGATAAAGCTGTCCTCGCGATACTCGCGCACCGGCAGCATGGCGCTCACCGCCTCGCCCTCATCAAGCGGCAGCAGGTTGACCAGCGGCTTGCCCCGCGAGCCACGACTGGCGTTGGGCATCTCGTAGACCTTGAGCCAGTAGACCTTGCCCTTGTTGGTGAACAACAGCACGGTGTCGTGGGTCGAGGCCACCAGCAGGTGTTCGATGACGTCTTCATCCTTCATCGCCGTCGCTGACTTGCCACGCCCACCGCGGCGCTGGGCCTGGTAGTCGGACAGCGGCTGCGTCTTGGCATAGCCGCTACGAGAAATGGTTACCACCATGTCTTCTTCGGCGATCAGGTCTTCGATATGCAGATCGAGGTGACTGATCTGGATTTCGGTGCGGCGTGCATCGCCATACTGATCGCGGATCGCTTCGAGCTCCTCGCGAATCACCTCGAGCAGGCGGTCGGCCGAGGCCAGAATCGCAGTCAGCTCGGCAATTTTCTCGAGAATGCCCAGGTACTCGTTGAGCAGTTTCTCGGTCTCGAGACCGGTCAGGCGATGCAGGCGCAGTTCGAGAATGGCCTGAGCCTGGGCCGGCGAGAGGCGATATTGCTGGCCGGCCTGATCGAGACCAAAGCCTTCCTCCAGGTCCTCGGGCTTGCAAGAGGTCGCACCGGCACGCTCCAGCATGCCGGTCACCTGCCCCGGCTGCCAGTCACGGGCCAGCAGCTTGTCCTTGGCTTCAGCGGCCGACGGCGAGGCCTTGATCAGCTCGATCACCTCGTCGATGTTGGAGATCGCGACCGCCAGGCCCTCGAGAATATGGCCGCGTTCACGCGCCTTGCGCAGCTCGAAAAGCGTACGGCGGGTGACGACTTCGCGCCGGTGGCGAATGAAGGCCTCGAGCATCTGCTTGAGGTTAAGCGTCTTCGGCTGGCCGTCAGACAGCGCGACCATGTTGATGCCGAAAACGTTCTGCAGCTGCGTCTGGGCGAAGAGGTTATTGACCACCACCTCACCGCTCTCGCCGCGCTTGACCTCGATCACCACGCGCAGGCCGTCCTTGTCGGACTCGTCGCGCAGCTCGGCGATGCCGTCGATCCTCTTGTCCTTGACCAGTTCGGCAATCTTTTCGATCAAGCGGGCCTTGTTTACCTGATACGGCAGCTCGTTGACGATGATGTGGTCTCGGCCGGTCTTGTCATCATGCTCGATGGTGTGTCGCGCGCGCACATAGATGCGCCCACGGCCGGTACGGTACGCATCGAGAATTCCAGCCTTACCGTTGATGATGCCCCCGGTGGGGAAGTCAGGCGCCTGGATGTATTCCATCAGATCATCGATCGACAGCGTGTGGTCGTCGATCAACGCCAGGCAGCCGCTGATCACCTCGCTCATGTTGTGGGGCGGGATGTTGGTGGCCATGCCCACGGCAATGCCGGAGCTGCCATTGATCAGCAGGTTGGGAACCTTGGTCGGCAGCACCTCGGGAATCCGTTCAGTGCCGTCATAGTTGTCGACCCAGTCGACGGTATCTTTCTCGAGATCGGCCAGCAGCTCATGGGAGAGCTTGGCCATGCGCACCTCGGTATAACGCATGGCGGCGGCGTTATCACCGTCGATGGAACCGAAATTACCCTGACCGTCGACCAGCACGTGGCGCATCGAGAAATCCTGCGCCATGCGTACGATGGTGTCGTACACCGCACTGTCACCGTGCGGGTGATACTTACCGATGACGTCACCGACTACACGGGCCGACTTCTTGTAGGGTTTGTTCCAGTCGTTGTTCAATTCGTGCATGGCGAACAGCACACGCCGGTGCACCGGCTTGAGGCCATCACGCACGTCGGGCAGCGCCCGGCCGATGATCACGCTCATGGCGTAATCGAGATACGACTGCTTGAGCTCGTCCTCGATGTTGACTGGCAGAATCTCTCTGGCGATGTCACCCATGGGTCGTCAAATCCTTTGCACTGCGACTGTTTGGCGCTACGTGAGGCTGGCAAGGCTAGCTTCGTGATAGCAATGCGAAATTGTACCACTCACCGCCCCCTAAAGGCAGCGTCAGCGCCCCTAGCGGAGCGAGTTCAGCGCAGATTCTCCCTCTTCTCGACAGGCCAGCAGACTCGCTTCTAGCGACGCTGCCTCGGGCAAGCCTTGGCTGCCCGCTTCCATGATCAGCTCGAGGCGAGAATCCCGCCTCCAACTGGCCGCCGTAAGCGTCACCCGCCCCGCGGCCCGGTTGTAGCACTTCCAACCTGATTCAGTGTGCACCACCGCCTTGATGCGCAGCGCTGCGGGCAGTGACTCGAGCAGCTGAGCCAGCATATCCAGTGAAAACACTTCCTTGGCATGAAAGCGCCACCCCAGGCTGCGAAAGCCGAGCGCCCCTCCTTCATCACACACTGGCGACCCAGGGGCAGGCTCACGATAGGCGAAGGTATCCAGCGTGACCGGAACCTGTCCTTCATGAGCTCTGGAGTGCGGCATCGGCCGTGACGGCACCGTGGCACCTGTACTTTGACTTCCGAAAGCACTTTGACTCCCGGAAGTACTTTGATTAACGAAAGTACTTTGGGTAACGCCGGCTCCCTTCGGGTCATCCCTTTGCACAGGGTCGCCGAGCAAACGCGACACTGACAGCTGCCCGTGGGGGGCCGCCTCGATCCAGCGCTTGGCCGGCCACAGATCGGCGAGATACGCTTGGGCTTCCAGAGACTGCTGATCCGAGGCCAAGTCGGTCATGGTCAGCGCCACGCCATCGGCCATCTCCAACTGATCGCGAAAGGTCTCATGCTCTCGTGAACGCGGATCATCGAGCCGGCGCGGATCCAGCAACGCAATGATATCGCGCACCTCCAGCACCTCGGCGAAGGCATCACTGCGCAGCAGGTCCAGAAGGCCCGCGGGGTGGCCAAGCCCCGAAGGCTCGATGATCAGCCGATCAGGTCGGTGGCGATGCAGCAGATTGACCAGCGAGGCCTGCAGCACGAAGGCCAACTGGCAACACAGACAGCCACCCGGCAACCCCTTGACGACCACATCCTCGCGTTCATCAAACATGGCCTGATCGATACCGATCTGACCGAACTCGTTGATCACTACCACCCAGCGCTCATCAACAGGCTTGTGGGCCAGCAAGTGGCGAATCAACGTGCTCTTGCCACTGCCGAGAAACCCGGTAATCACATGCACGGGGACATCTGACAGGGGCGTGCTTGAACGAGAGGCGGATGAAGGCAATGGAGAAGGCACTGGCACGGGTCCTCGATGACATCGGTAAATATGAAGCAAGCACAGCAATGTTACTTTATAACACAAAGTCTGATTCAGTAGCCCGCTGCACACCACACTGAAGGGCCGAAAAGCCATTCGCTGCACATAAGCCGAATTGCTTGAGACGCAGGAGAAGACCCTATACGTCAACGTAGTTGTCACCTAAACGGATTGAGAGGTGATCAACATGCGTTACCCCGCAGAACGTAAGGAAGCCATCCTCAAGAAGATGGCGCCGCCCATGAGCATGACCGTCCCGGAACTGGCCGAGCAGGAAGGCATCACCGCGACAACCCTCTACAATTGGCGAAAACAGGCCAGAACAAGAGGACAGGTTTTGCCATCACGTTCGACCCAGCCCGACCAGTGGACCAGCCAAGAGAAGTTCCAGATCGTCCTGGAAACGGCCCCGATGAACGAGGCCGAACTCAGCGCCTATTGCCGTGAGCGCGGGCTCTACCCCGAGCAGGTGGAGGCCTGGCGGGATGCCTGCATGAACGCCAATGGCGATGCCCCAGCGCAGGCCAAGCAACAGCGCCAGGCCCGCAAGGAGGAGCAGAAGCGGCTCCGCAAGCTGGAGCGAGAACTGCGCCGCAAGGACAAGGCACTGGCCGAGACGGCGGCGCTGCTGGCCTTGTCAAAAAAGGCAGAGGCGATCTGGGGCACGACCAACGACGAGGACGACTGACCAGCCTCCCGGATCGCCAGCGCATCGTGACCCTGGTGCAAGATGCCCAGCGTGACGGTGCTCGGCTGGCCAAGGCCTGTCAGGTGATGGGCATCAACGTAAGGACCTACTACCGCTGGGTCGCTGAGGGCGAGGTGACGGCTGATCGCCGTCCCGATGCCGACCGTCCGGAGCCGGCCAACAAGCTGTCTCCCGAGGAGCGAGAGGCAATCGTGGCGCTGTGCAATGCCCCCGAGTATCGGAGCCGCCCTCCGGCCTTCATCGTGGCCGATCAAGCGGATAAGGGCTGCTACCTGGCCTCTGAGTCGACGATGTACCGAGTGCTTCATGAAGTTGGCCAGCAACATCACCGGGGCCACCAGCAGGCCCCACAGCGCAAGCGCCCTCCGACCACGCATCAAGCCACGGCGCCGAACCGCCTTTGGTGCTGGGACATTTCGTGGCTTCCCGGCCCCGCGCGTGGCACCTGGTGGTACCTGTACCTGATCATGGATGTCTTCAGCCGCAAGATCGTTGGGCACGAAGTCTACGAGACGGAGACCGGTGAGCTGGCCGCTGAGCTGATCCAGAAGGCCTGCTGGCGAGAGCACCTCACCGATCTTCACAAGCCCTTGATTCTGCACTCAGATAACGGCAGTCCGATGAAGGCGGCAACATTCCTGGAGAAGCTCTACGACTTGGGCATCACCCCGTCGTACAACCGGCCGAGGGTCAGCAATGACAACGCCTTCGCCGAGTCGGCCTTCAAGACGCTGAAGTACCGGCCGGGCTTCCCCGCCGACGGTTTCGCCACCCTAGCCGAGGCCCAGGACTGGGTTCAGCAATTTACCGAGTGGTACAACCACGAGCACCGTCACAGCGCCCTTCGCTACGTCACGCCGAGCCAGCGCCATAACGGCGAGGCCAAAGGCATCTTGGCGCAGCGCCGAGAGGTCTTCGAGGCGGCGAAGCAACGTCACCCGAAGCGCTGGTCGGGTGACATCCGGAAACTCAGCCTGCCAGAGGTAGTGCACCTGAACCCCGAGAGGGACCCGGTGCCACAGGCAGCAGGGTTTTAAAGAGCCGAAGTCATTTCATGTGCCAACTATGTTGACAGACTCCGAAGACGACACTGAAGAAAACAGCCCTCCCGGCGCACCGGTCGGGCACCACCCAACGTGACGGAGAATGCTCGTGATCGGCGACCGCTCAGTGCTGGTGATCAATGACGACCGGATGCTTAACCATCAACCCGACATCCAGGATCCTTTCTTGCCAGGGCGCCTGGATCGACGAGTCAGGGAGATACTCAATGGCTTGGCGGTACAGTGGAAATATCCTGAGCACCCCGGTCGAATAACGGCCATTACCGAGCGCCTCACCGCCGAGCCAATTCCGGGAGTAAGATTCGAGACCGCAGAGCCGGCCACGCTCGAGCAGCTTGGACGCGTACATACCAGCGCCCATCTGCGTGAAGTCGAACGGATGCGCGGCAAGAACGCCTGGCTGGATGTCGACACCACGGCAGTATCACCGGGCAGCATCGAGGCCGCCGAAGTCGCCGCCGGCGCCGCTATCGCCGCCGTGGAAGCTGTCTGCAAGGGCCGGGCCCAAAGCGCCTTCGCACTATGTCGCCCCCCCGGGCATCATGCGGAACCGGCTCGCTCTCGCGGCTTCTGTTTCTTCAATAATGTGGCGGTCGCCGCTGCCCATGCCCAGCAGGAGCTAGGCATGGAGCGCGTCTTAATCGTCGACTGGGACGCCCACCATGCCAACGGCACTCAGGATATCTTCTGGGCCTCGCCAGACGTCATGCTGTTCGACACTCACCGTGCGGCCCCCTTCTATCCAGGCTCGGGCCGGCTAGAGGACATCGGCGCCGGCCTCGGCGAAGGCACCACCGTCAACGTGCCATTGCCGGGCGGGTCTGGGGACCAGGCCATGCTGATGGCCTTTCGCGACATCCTGGTACCAGCCGCCGCCTGGTTCCAGCCGGACCTGATCCTGGTCTCGGCCGGCTTCGATGCTCACCGGCTCGATCTCTGTTTGAACGTGAGCTACGAAGGGTTTGCCGCCATGACCGAGATCGTTCAGGGCCTGGCCGACCAGCACTGCGAAGGAAGGCTCGCGCTGGTGCTAGAAGGCGGCTATCACCTCGAGTCCCTATCCGAGGGCGTCCACACCGTCTTGCAGGTTCTGGCCGGTGGCGAGGCGCCCACCCCAGAGGAAATTGGCCTCGCCGAGGTCGCGGCCGCGAGCGAATACCATAAAACGGCCTTTACATCCGACTCGCCATTGACGGACCCCGAACCACCGACCGAGCCCTGACGAGCCACCGAAACATCAACGCATGCGGCCAACAAATGCATTGAGCCAACGAAAGCCGAGCCCACAAAAAAACGCGACCCTAGCGGGTCGCGTTTTTAACTGCGCGGTTAAGCATCGGGTCATTCTACCCGGCTACTCGCACTAGAGACGCTCGATCTCGGCATCGTTGCGCAGTTGCTCGAGCAGCCCGCTGACCGTGGCCTGTGCGCGCAGGCGTTCGACCAGTTGAGCCACTCGAGACTCGGCAGCATCAGACGTGTCACCCTCTTGCACGGCATCCAGGGCCACCAGCGCCACTCCGTTCTGGACGGCGGTCTGGCCATACACCGGCGCTTCACCTTCCGGATTCGGCAGCCGGAAAGCCAGCGTGTTCACCGCCGCAGGCACATCGCCGCCATTCTGACGTGTAGCAGACGCGACCTGCTGCCAATCGACGGCCTCTACTGAGCCATCACGCAGCGCAGCCACACGCTCCTCGGCAAGTGCTGTGAGCGCTTCCTGCACCTTGAGTTTCTCGACTGCAGCAGTCACGCGCTCGCGCACCTCATCAAGGGCCAGCGTGGTCGCCGGGCGATGATCGCGCACACGCAGCACCAGACGGCGATCATCATCCAGCTCGATCACCTCACTGTTGAAGCCTTCCTCGAGCACGTCCGTCGTGAACGCGGCATCCATTACCCCAGGCTCAGACAGCACCCCTTGGGCGCCGTCGGCCGACACCCAGTCGCTGGTCTGCAGCTCGGCGCCGACATCCGTGGCGATACTCGCCAGGTCGTCGGCAGCGAAGCTTTCATCAATCAGCTGCTGGACTCGCTCGTTGAAGAGGTCATCCACATCGGCCATGGCTGCCTGGTCGCGAAGTTCACTGCGCAGCTCATCGAAGGACGGGATTTCGATTTCGGTGACCTTGAGCAGGTGCAGTCCGTTGTCGGTTTCGACGATATCCGAAACCTGCCCCTGGTCGAGGGAATACACTGCGTTCTCGAAGGCTTCGCCGAAGAAGCCGCGGCTGATCACGCCCAGATCGCCGCCGCTATCGCTGGTTGACGTATCATCCGACACCTCCTTGGCAAGCGACGCAAAAGACTCACCGGCGGCCAGACGCTCTTTGACCTTATCGAGACGCGCCACCGCTTCCTCACGACTGCGCTGGTCGCCAAAGGTCAGCATGATGTGCGAGACACGACGCTCGGCGTTGCTGGCCCGCTCGGCATAGAGCGAGCGCAACTGCGCGTCGTCAACCTCGACCTGATCGGCCAGCTCTCGACGATCGAGCACCAGATAGGCCAGCTTCACCTGCTCGGGACGCTGGTAGTCATCACGGTGATTCTGGTAATAGGCTTCCAGGTCCGCCTCGCTAACTTGAGGGGTCTCTTCGAGATCCGAGGCATTGAGCTGCTGGTAGCGATAGCGACGCGTCTGGTTCTGCAGGGCTGCCAATCGCTGCTGCTCATCGTCGAGCATGAACTCGCTAGCGGAAAGGCCCTGCTGAAGCTGCTGACGCTGCATGTCATTGCGCAGCTGTGCCCGGAATGCCAGCGGCGTATAGCCGGCACTGGCCAGGCGGTTCTTGAACAATTCCCGGGAGAAGTTGCCATCTTGGTCCTGGAATTCAGGCAACGAGACGATCAGCTTGTCGAGCTGACTCTCGGAGAGATGCAGGCCACCCTCTTCCGCGTATTGATCCAGCAATGAGGTACGGATCAGTTGGTCGATCACCTGGCCACGCAGCTGACGCTCCTGTTCCGGCGGCACCTGGCCACTGCGGATCGCACGCTGGACTTGCACTTCGACCTGCTGGCGGGTGATCGACTGCCCATTGACGGTGGCGACATCATCCCCGTCGGACGACAGCAGACCGACCAGAGAGTCGACCCCAAAAAGGGCCATGGTCGCGATCACCGCGCCGATGATGATCTTGGCGCCCCAGCTGGTGGAGCGGTCCCGGATACGTTGCAGCATTACTGGCCTCGGCTGGAGATTGGCAGAAAAAACGGTTCATTATAGGCGCCTGATACGGGCCTGGGGCAACCGTGACTCAGAGACTGTAACTCAAGTGCCATGTTTCAAGTGCTATGTCTCAAGTGCTATGACTCAAACACCATGGCTCAATGGGTTAAATGCCATCTCTTGAGCATCATGCCTCTGGCACTGCGTCTCAGCGCTACGTCCAGGACACCACGGGAATCGCGCCCAATAAAAAGGCGCACCGCTAAGCGATGCGCCATACAGAGGACCGTCAGTCCGCTAGGCAAAGCCCAGCGTCTCAGTTGACGGAATCCTTGAGCGCCTTGCCTGCCTTGAAGCTGGGCACCTTGGCGGCACTGATTTCGATCGGCTGACCGGTCTGCGGGTTACGGCCGGTGCGCGCAGCACGCTCCTTGATGGAGAAAGTGCCAAACCCTACCAGAGAGACGGAATCACCCTGCTTCAGGCTTTCAGTGACGCTATCGACCATGGCGTCGAGCGCACGGCTTGCAGCCGCCTTGGGAATATCGGCAGACGCGGCAATGGCTTCGATCAGCTCGGATTTGTTCACACTTCACCCCTTGACTGTTTCAGAAATTACTGGAAATCGGCGCTATCTTGAGGCGGCTTAAACGATCACAGCAAAGCGTAATTTATAGCAATGCCGCAAAAGATCGTCAAGCAACTATTGGTCCCAAGCCCCACCATGCCAAGGTTTTGACCTTGGCATGGCAGTAAAAATCACCACTAGTGAGTGCTGATCACCGTCTGGGAAGAGGCAGAGTCATCCGGACGATTTTCATCAGATTCGAGGGTAGACTTTTTGGCGAGAGCAACCTCTAGCACCTCATCAATCCAACGCACAGGACGAATATCCAATGCTTCCTTGATATTGTCCGGCACTTCTTTGAGGTCTCGACGATTTTCCTCGGGAATTAGCACGGTCTTTATACCACCGCGCCTAGCAGCCAGCAATTTCTCCTTGAGGCCACCGATCGGCATCACCTCGCCGCGCAGATTGACTTCGCCGGTCATCGCCACGTCGCAGCGGACCGCGCGTCCGGTGAAGGCGGAGACCATCGCGGTGACCATGGCAATGCCGGCACTGGGACCGTCTTTCGGCGTCGCCCCCTCAGGCACATGGATGTGCAGGTCTTCCTTCTCGAAGCGCTCAGGATCGATTCCCAGCGCCTTGGCCCGGGCACGCACCACGGTCTGCGCGGCGCTCACGGACTCTTTCATCACATCACCGAGAGAACCGGTCTTGTTGATCCGACCCTTGCCCGGGGTCAGCACGGACTCGATGGTCAGCAGCTCGCCACCCACCGACGTCCAGGCGAGCCCGGTCACGCGCCCGACCTGATCTTCCTGGTCGGCGAGCCCATAGCTGAAGCGACGCACGCCGGCGTGGCGTTCGATGCCTTCAGCAGCCAGCTGCTGGGGCGCCTGGGCGCCTTCCTTGCCCTGCGCTTCGATACGTTCACGCAACACCTTGCGGCAAACCTTCGCGACCTGACGCTCCAGCTCGCGCACCCCCGCTTCTCGGGTGTAGTAGCGAATCAGCTCGAGCACCGCATCATCTTCGAAGGAGAGCTCGTCGTCCTTCAGGCCATTAGCCTTGAGCTGCTTGGGGATCAGATAACGCTTGGCGATCGCCAACTTCTCGTCTTCGGTGTAGCCCGGCAGACGAATGATCTCCATGCGATCCATCAACGGGCCCGGAATGTTCATCGAGTTGGCGGTGCAGATGAACATGGTTTCGGACAGATCGTAATCAAGCTCGAGATAGTGATCGCTGAACTTGTCGTTCTGCTCCGGATCCAACACCTCAAGCAATGCAGACGACGGATCGCCACGATGATCCATGCCGATCTTGTCGACTTCATCGAGCAGGAACAGCGGGTTCTTGACCCCGGCCTTGCTCATGCGCTGCACCACCTTGCCCGGCAGCGAGCCGATGTAGGTACGGCGATGGCCGCGAATCTCGGATTCGTCACGCACGCCACCCAGCGCCAGCCGCACGTACTTGCGGTTGGTCGCTCGGGCAATCGACTGACCCAGAGAGGTCTTGCCCACCCCGGGCGGGCCCACCAGGCACAGCACCGGGCCCTTGAGCTTCTTGACCCGTTTCTGGACGGCCAGATACTCGAGAATACGTTCCTTGACCTCCTCGAGCCCGTAGTGGTCTTCATCGAGGACCTTCTGGGCCCGCAGCAGATCGTGCTTGACCCGAGTACGCTTCTTCCAGGGCACCGCGATCAGCCAGTCGAGATAGGAGCGCACCACCGTCGCCTCGGCGGAGGTCGGCCCCATCATCTTCAGCTTGCCAAGCTCCTGAGTGGCCTTCTCGCGGGCCTCGTCGGGCATGCCGGATTCTTCGATCGCCTGCTCGTACTTCTCGGCCTCATTGGGCACGTTGTCGAGCTCACCCATCTCTTTCTGGATGGCCTTCATCTGCTCGTTGAGATAGTACTCGCGCTGCGACTTCTCCATCTGGTCCTTGACCCGCGACCGAATGCGCTTCTCGACCTGCAGCAGATCGATCTCAGACTCGATCAGCGCCATCAGGTGCTCGATACGGTCGCGCACACGATCCATCTCGAGGAGCTGCTGCTTGTCGCCAATTTTCAGCGACAGGTGGGCGCAGATGGTATCGACCAGTCGACTGGGGTCTTCGATCCCGGACAGCGAGTTGAGCACCTCATTGGGGACCTTCTTGGACAGCTTGACGTACTGCTCGAACTGATTGAGCAGCACGCGCACCAGCGATTCCTGCTCCCGCTCGGTGAGCGGCTCGCTTTCGCGCAGGGTCACTTCGGCTCGGCTATAGCCCTCGTCGACCACGGTGATATCACCGACATCGGCTCGGGCGGCACCTTCGATCAGCACCTTCACGGTGCCATCGGGCAACTTCAGCAGCTGCATGATCTCGGCGACGGTACCCACCGCGAACAGATCGCTGGTATCAGGCTCGTCCTGACCGGCTTCACGTTGAGCGACAAGCAGGATGCGCTTGTCGGCGGCCATGGCCGCCTCAAGCGCCTGAATGGATTTCTCTCGCCCCACGAACAGCGGAATCACCATCTGCGGGTAAACCACCACATCGCGAAGCGGCAATAGGGGCAGACTCTGGGTCTGTTCGGCGTTCTGCTGCATCGCAGACGTTCCTCAATGCTCGAATGATTGAACAGGTGATGGGGGCAACGGGCGTCCTTTACAAGCGCGGCCACAGGCCGCCAGGACAAAAGAGCGCGAAAAAAAGGGGCCGCAGATGCGGCCCCTGCTCCGGAGGGGAACGGCCTTAGCCGTCTTTGCCCGCCACCTTGCTGTCTTCCTGCTGGGAGTAGATCAGCAGCGGCTCGCTTTCTCCGCGAATCACGGAGTCATCGATCACCACCTTGGTGACACCCTCAAGCGACGGAATCTCGTACATGGTATCAAGCAGCACCGCCTCGAGGATCGAACGCAGTCCGCGCGCTCCGGTCTTGCGAGCCATGGCCTTTTCGGCGACGGCGCGCAGCGCCTCCTCGCGGAAGTCGAGCTCCACACCTTCCATCTCGAACAGCTTGACATACTGCTTGACAAGCGAGTTCTTGGGCTCGGTGAGGATCTGGATCAGGGCATCCTCGGAGAGCTCGGTGAGTGTCGCGATGACTGGCAGGCGACCCACGAACTCGGGAATCAGGCCAAACTTGACCAGATCATCGGGTTCGACGTCGAGCAGCACATCACCCACACCCTTGCTCTCGTCCTTGCTCTTGACCTCGGCATTGAAGCCGATGCCACCCTTCTCGGCGCGCTCCCGGATCACCTTGTCCAGACCGGCGAAGGCACCGCCGACGATGAACAGGATGTTACCCGTATCAACCTGCAGGAACTCTTGCTGCGGATGCTTGCGACCACCCTGCGGCGGCACCGAGGCCGTGGTGCCCTCGATCAGCTTGAGCAACGCCTGCTGGACGCCCTCGCCCGAGACATCGCGGGTAATCGAGGGGTTGTCCGACTTGCGCGAGATCTTGTCGATCTCGTCGATGTAAACAATGCCTTTCTGAGCCTTGTCGACATCGTAGTCACATTTCTGCAGCAGCTTCTGGATGATGTTCTCGACATCCTCACCGACATAGCCCGCCTCAGTGAGGGTCGTGGCATCGGCGATAGTGAAGGGAACATTGAGCAAGCGCGCCAGCGTCTCGGCAAGCAGCGTCTTGCCGCTGCCGGTAGGGCCGATCAGGAGGATATTGGACTTGCCAAGCTCCACCTCGTCGCTCTTCACTTCGGCACGCAGACGCTTGTAGTGATTGTAAACCGCCACCGACAGCACCATCTTGGCGCGGTCCTGGCCGATCACATAATCATCGAGGGTGTGCCGAATCTCCCGCGGTGCCGGCAGGCGATCTTCATCGCTTTCGGCATCGGCCTCGAGGACCTCCTCGCGGATGATGTCGTTGCACAGGTCGACGCACTCATCGCAGATATAGACGGACGGGCCGGCGATCAGCTTCCGAACTTCGTTCTGGTTCTTGCCACAAAACGAGCAGTACAGCAGCTTGCCGCTCTCGTCCTTAC
This sequence comes from Halomonas sp. I5-271120, assembly GCF_030553075.1. NCBI lineage: Bacteria > Pseudomonadati > Pseudomonadota > Gammaproteobacteria > Oceanospirillales > Halomonadaceae > Halomonas > Halomonas sp. I5-271120. The sequence goes on along the minus strand of NZ_CP130701.1, from coordinate 3,188,363 downwards.
CTTTGCCGTCGGCCATTTGCGTACCTCTCTACGGACGGCGGCCTTAAGGGCCGCCGGAGTTGCATATCGTGGCTGGAGATGATTTCCACGCTATCAGGATGCCGGGCGTTTCTCCAGCATGGCATCGATCAGACCGTATTCCGTAGCCTGAGCACCATTCATGAAGTTATCACGATCAGTGTCCTTGGCAATGGTCTCGATATCCTGGCCGGTATGATCGGCAAGGATCTGGTTCAGACGCTGACGGATGCTGAGAATTTCCTTGGTATGGATCTCGATATCCGAGGCCTGACCCTGATAACCGCCCAGCGGCTGGTGGATCATCATGCGTGAATTCGGCAGGCAATAACGCTTGCCTGCGGCGCCACCGGTCAGCAGCAGCGCACCCATGCTCGCCGCCTGACCGATACAGACAGTGGAAACGTCCGGCTTGATGAACTGCATGGTGTCATAGATCGACATGCCCGCCGTGACGGACCCACCCGGTGAGTTGATGTACAGGTGAATGTCCTTGTCCGGATTCTCGGACTCCAGGAACAGCAGCTGCGCTACTACCAGGTTGGCCGTGTAGTCTTCCACCGGTCCCACCAAGAAGATCACACGCTCCTTGAGCAGGCGCGAGTAGATGTCGTAGGAGCGCTCACCGCGTGCGCTCTGCTCGACCACCATCGGCACCAGGCCGCCAGCGTTTTGAATATCGAACTCGTTGCCCATTGTGTGACGTCCTTCATCCGATGACTGGATTACGACCCCGCCTATGCGGCGTCATGGAGACAGTAAAGCATGCCTGGCAGCCCGACCGAAGCCGGACTGCCAACGACTGCCGTCGTCGATCACGCCTTCGCGTCTGCCTCTTCTTCCTCGGCCGCTTCAGCTTGCTGCTGAGCCGCCTGCAGGGCTTGCTCGTAGGACATCTCGACATCCTTCACGGTGGCCTGCTCGAGCAGAACCGCCACGGCCTTCTCTTCCAGAATCGACGACTTCAGCTGGTTCTTGAGCTGATCGTTGCTCATGTAGTAATCGATGACCTGCTGCGGATCCTGATACTGCTGAGACAGTTCCTCGACCTTGGCCTTGATCTCATCGTCAGACGCATCGGCTTCGTGGACCTTGATGACCTCTGCCAGCAGCAGACCGACCTGAACGCGGCTCTTGGCCTGCTCGGCGAACAGTTCGTTGGGCAGCTGAGAGACGTCGAAGTCTTCACCCAGACCGAACTGCTGAGCGGCCTGACGCTTGAGGGCGTCGGTTTCCTGCTGAACCAGAGCCTGCGGCGCCGGAATGTCGTTGGCCTTCTTCAGCGCGTCGAGCACCTGCTGCTTGACGCGGTTGTCGACGGCCTGTGCGGCTTCGCGGGTCATGTTCTTCTTGATCTCGGCGCGGAAGGTATCGACATCGCCACCTTCAACACCGAACTGCTGGATAAAGGCTTCGTCGATCGCCGGCAGCTCTTGCCCGCTGACCTTGTGCACCTTGACCTTGAAGGTCGCATCCTGACCGGCCAGGTTCTCGGACTGGTAATCTTCCGGGAAGGTCACCTTGATCTCGGTATCGTCACCGGCCTTGGCGCCCACCAGCTGCTCTTCGAAGCCCGGAATGAAGCTGCCGGAACCGATCACCAGGTCATGGTTCTCGGCGCTGCCGCCTTCGAACGGCTCGTCGCCCAGGAAGCCCTGGAAGTCGAGGGTGACCTGATCGCCGTCTTCGGCGGCGCGATCGACTTCAGCCCAGGAGGCATTCTGCTTGCGCAGCGTCTCGATCATCTGTTCGACGTCGGCATCAGTCACCTCGACCACCGGACGCTCGACTTCGGCGCCTTCGATGCCGGCCAGCTGGACTTCCGGATAAATCTCCAGCGTCGCGACGAACTCGAGATCCTGGCCGCTTTCATTGACGGTCGGCTCGATCTGCGGGTAACCCGCCGGGTTGAGGTTTTCCTGGGTAATCGCCTGAACGTAACGCTCACGCATCACCTCGCCCACCACTTCGTTGCGCGCATCTTGCCCATAGCGCTGACGGACCACGGCCATCGGCACCTTGCCCGGGCGGAAGCCATTCAGGCGAGCGTTCTTGGCGGTGTCCTTGAGGCGAGCCTCGACGGCCTGATCGATCTCGGCCGCTGGCACTTGAACCTTGACGCGACGTTCGATCTGGGAGGTCGTTTCGACGGAAACTTGCATGAATAGTCCTCTACCACTGGGGCGTTCGAAAAAGCGTTGAATGGTCAAAGGGGATCAATTCTAAGAACCCCGATGCACGCTGGCAAGCGCGATGCCATGACTATGGGGGCGCTGTTGCCTGTTACAAGGGGGATTGCGGCAAAAACCTTGGGCTCACGGCATTAAAAATGACGACCCGGCCACCTTGCGGAGATGACGCCCAGGCCAAGACGCCATAGGCGCAACATCAAGGCACACAAAACCCAGACACACAGAACTCAGGCACACAAAAACGACTCGTGACCGTTGGCCGCGAACCTAAGTATAAGAGGGGTAAGGAATATCAGGAGGGAAGGTAATGGGGTGGATGATGGGGATCGAACCCACGACAGCCGGAACCACAATCCGGGGCTCTACCACTGAGCTACATCCACCACTACCAAAACACACTACAAGCGACGAATGGGGTGGATGATGGGGATCGAACCCACGACAACCGGAACCACAATCCGGGGCTCTACCACTGAGCTACATCCACCATATCGACTCGCTTGCCAGGCACTCGCCTTGCTGCCGACCACTCGAATTTCCAGTGGCGCGCCCAGCAGGACTCGAACCTGCAACCTACGGCTTAGAAGGCCGTTGCTCTATCCGATTGAGCTATGAGCGCATTCTAAAGCCTCTAGACTCTTACCTGCAACCCTTGCCAAGACCTTTATGTAAAAAAATCAAAAGGTTACATGGTCGGGATGGAGGGATTCGAACCCCCGACATCCTGCTCCCAAAGCAGGCGCGCTACCAGACTGCGCTACATCCCGTCGGCATCAAGCTGCACAACATTGACGCGAAAACTGCCGCCTCAATGCGGAGCGTATTTTACGCATCCTTGCCCGCTGGTCAAGCCCTTAGCGCACACTCTCCCACAAGCATGCTTTGACTCGAGGCCAGCTCATGCGAAAATCAGCACCCTCAATCTTTCGTCGCCCGCTGCAGGTATACCCCGCCGGCCCGCCGACTTAACTTTTTTAGGAAACGCCGATGACCGCCCAACTGATCGATGGCAAGGCCATTGCCGCTCATGTTCGTCAACAGGTTGCCCGCCAGGTAGCGGCCCGTCACGAATCCAGCGCACGCAGTCCAGGCCTGGCCGTGGTGCTGGTCGGTGAAGATGCGGCATCCGAAATCTATGTGCGCAACAAGCATCGCGCATGCGAAGAAGCCGGCATTATCTCCTTTCGCCACCAGTTGCCCGCGGACACCAGCCAAGCCGATCTGGAGGCGCTGGTCGACGAGCTGAATGCCGATGAGCGCGTTGACGGCATCCTGGTACAGCTGCCGCTGCCCGAGCACCTGGACCCGCGCCCTATTCTCGAGCGCATCAAGCCCGACAAGGACGTCGACGGCTTCCACCCCTACAACCTCGGCCGCCTGGCTCAGCGCCTACCACTGCTGCGCCCCTGCACGCCCAAGGGTGTCATGACCCTGCTGCAGGAATCCGGCCTCAACGTGCGCGGACTGGACGCCACCATCGTTGGCGCCTCCAACATCGTCGGCCGACCGATGGCCCTGGAGCTGATGCTGGCCGGCTGCACCACCACCGTCTGCCACCGTTTTACCAAGGACCTCGAGGCTCAGGTGCGCCGCGCCGACCTGCTGGTGGTGGCAGTAGGCAAGCCGGGGCTGGTCAAGGGCGAGTGGGTGAAGGAAGGCGCTATCGTCATTGACGTGGGTATCAACCGCAATGATGACGGCAAGCTGATCGGTGACGTGGAGTTCACCCCGGCCGCCGAACGCGCCAGCTACATCACGCCGGTCCCCGGCGGCGTCGGTCCGATGACGGTCGCCTCGCTGCTCGAGAACACTCTCTACGCCGCGGAACTCCATGATCCCATGAAGGCCGAATGACACGCAGCGGCCCTGAGTAGGCGCCAGCCGGCTCATTGCGTTAGAATCCCCTTTTTTCGCCCTAGTGGTTTCGTCACTGGGGGAATAGCTAATCAACTTGCTAGACGAGGTCAGGTGACATGAGCGACCAGAAGATGAACGTCGAAAGTTTCAATCTCGACCACACCAAGGTCAAAGCGCCCTACGTCCGCCTGGCCGGCGTTACCGTCGGCCTGCATGGCGACGAGATCTACAAGTACGACATGCGCATCTGCCAGCCGAACCAGAACCACATGGACATGCCGGGGCTGCACTCCCTGGAACACCTGATGGCAGAAATGTCGCGCAACCACACCGACAAGGTCGTCGACATCAGCCCGATGGGCTGTCAGACCGGTTTCTACTGGGCGATGATCAACCACGACGACTACGACGGCATCCTCACGCTGATCGAAAAGACGCTCGAGGACGTACTCGAGGCCAAGGAAGTGCCGGCCTGTAACGAGATGCAGTGCGGGTGGGCCGCTAGCCACAGCCTCGAAGGCGCCAAAGAGATCGCTCGCGGCTTCCTCGCCAAGCGCGACGAATGGCAGCTCATTTTTGACTGATCCGATGACCAAGGCGACACACGCATGAAAAAGATTGGCATCATCGGCGCCATGGCCGAAGAGGTAGCCCTGCTGGCCTCCCACCTGGAGGATCGCCGCACTCGTGAGCATGTTGGTTGCACCTTCCACACCGGACGCCTTCAGGGCGTTGAGGTGGTGATCCTGCAATCAGGCATCGGCAAGGTGAATGCGGCGGTAGGCACCACCCTGCTGCTCGACGTTTACAAGCCCGACGTGGTCATCAATACCGGCTCCGCCGGAGGCTTCGGCGAAGACCTCGCCGTAGGCGATGTGGTGATTTCCTCCGAGGTACGTCATCACGATGTGGATGCCGTGGTCTTCGGCTATGAACATGGCCAGGTCCCGCAGATGCCGGCCGCCTATCTTCCCGATAGCCGGCTGGTCGCCATCGCCAGAGAATGTATCGAATCCCTGGGCGAACTGAGGGTCGTCGAAGGGCTGATCGCGACCGGCGACATCTTCATGTCCTGCCCGGAAGCAGTATCACGTACCCGAGACCGCTTCCCGACCATGCTCGCCGCCGAGATGGAGGCTGCGGCCATCGCACAGACCTGCCATCTCTACGGATGCCCCTTCGTGGTCATTCGTGCCCTGTCGGACATCGCAGGACAGGAGTCCAACATCTCCTTCAAGGCGTTCATCGATCAGGCCGCCGAGCATTCGGCACAGATGGTCGAAGCCATGGTCGCCCGCCTGGGCAGCATTGACAGCATGTCAGAGACACCCCGACAGAAGGCTCTGACGGACGCCTGAGGCAGACTGTCGAGAGCCCGTTCGCGGCAGTACGTTAGAAACAGTACATTAGAAACAGTACGTTCGAGACAGTACGCTCGAGACAGCATTAGAGACAGGACAACGCTTCACGAGGAAGGCGCCGATATGGCGCCTTTTTTGTGCCAGCCTGTACAAGATCGATACAAGGGTTTTACATTAGGCTCGTTTCCTGACTTACGGAGCCCCGCCATGCATGTCGCTTCCCGGCTATCGCGCCACCTGGCCATTCCACTCCTGTTGCTACTGCATTCACTGCTGCTAGCTGGCTGCGCGGCTTATCCGCTGGGCCTCGACGAGACACCCGCCGCCCTCGACACACGTCGCCTCGACGCCGTCACCTACACGCCACAGAACTGGCCAGAGCCCCTGCAGGCGGATGTTTACCTGCCGGCCACCGCGGATGACGCCGAGCTCAGGCCCGCCGCCCTGGTCGTTCATGGAGGAGGCTGGCAGCGTCGCGAGCGGGCCGACATGGACGCCATCGCCGAGCGCCTCGCTCAGCGCGGCTACGTGGCCGTCAACATCGACTACCGATTTGCACCGACCTACCGCTTTCCTGCACAGCTTCATGACCTTCAGCAGGCCATGCACTGGATCAGTGACCAGGCAGAACGCTTGCGTATCGATACCGATCGCATCATCGGCGTCGGCTACTCCTCCGGCGCACATCTCATCAGCCTGCTGGGCGTGATGAATGCCGACAACCCACTGGACAGCCCCTACGGAGGCCCAGAGACACGGCTTGCCGGCGTGCTGGCCGGCGGCACGCCGACCGACCTTCTGCGGTTCGACGACGGACGTCTGCTTACCGACTTCATTGGCGGCACTCAGGCCGAGTACCCGGCTCGCTATCGCCAAGCGTCACCGCTACTCCAGCTTGGCGACAGCGCCCCACCCTTCTTCCTCTTTCATGGCAACCTCGACGGCCTGGTGCCGATTGAGCAAGCCGACGTCTTCCATGCTGCCCTGGACGCTCGCGGCATTCCCAATACGCTGTATCGGCTAACATTGCGCGGCCACTACACCACCTTCCTCACGGCCGGCCCGGCCATCGAGGCGGGGCTTGATTTCCTCGACCACCAACTGGCGCCACCCCCGATCACAGCAAAGTCCGCATCGGGTATCATGGCACCTTCCCCTAACCGCTGACAGGAGTCCCCATGCACGCGTCCCGCTCCCCTTTATTGGTCATCTATACGGGCGGCACTCTCGGCATGGTCGAGACCCCTCACGGCCTCGCACCGGGCGATAATTTCGAGTCTCGGCTGCGCGATATGCTGAACACCCTGACACCGGCTCGGCGCACCAGCCTGCCTGCCTTCGACTTCCTGGCAACTGCCTCGCCCATCGACTCCAGCAGCGCCCGTCCGTCCGACTGGCAGGCCCTTGCGGCCTTGATCGAGGCCCATCAGCAGACCTATTCAGGCATCGTCATTCTCCACGGCACCGACACCCTGAGCTGGACCGCCAGCAGCCTGGCCTTTCAGCTTCAGGGCATTGATAAAGCGGTGGTCGTGACCGGCGCTATGCACCCGCTGGAAGCCGAGCACAGCGATGCGCTCGCCAATGTCGAGGGCGCCCTGCGCTTCGCCGCCCAGCCAGAACTCCAGGAAGTCGCGCTCTACTTCGCCGGACGCCTGCTTCGCGGCGTGCGCACCCGCAAGTGGCAAACACAGGCCGAAGATGCCTTCATCAGCCCCAACTATCCGCTGCTCGGCGAACTGGTCGACGGCGCGCCAGTGCTCTACCCCGGCCGCGGACTGGCCGACCACCAGCGCGGCGCCCAGCGTTTCGAGCTGCCTGACTATCGTGTACTAGGCCCTTCGCCAGTGGTAAGAATCACGCTATGGCCGGGCATGACCGCACGACAGCTCGGCGCGATGCTGCTCGACGACACCGTCAGCGGCGCCCTGCTGGAGGTCTGGGGAGGAGGCAATATTGCCGATGACCCGGCATTGGTCGAGGTGCTCGCCCAGGCCAGGGGTGAAGGCAAGCTGGTCGCTGCCATCAGCCAATGCCCGCAGGGGCGAATCGAGATCGGTACCTACGCGGCCGGCCAGGGGCTCATGGATGCCGAAGTGCTCTCAGGCGATGACATGACCCCCGAGGCCGCCATGACCAAGCTGATTCACCTGCTGGCCCAGCCGTTGAGCGACGCCGAACGGCGCCGGCACTTCCTGACGAGCCTTATCGGCGAACGCTGAGCCGAAGGGCCTATTATAGAGGGCTGCCTGTCGCAGGCATGAACAGGTGGCGCCAGAGAGAGAAAGGCTGCCACTTTGACGTCACAAAGACGAAAGCAACAACGCTCGATATCACACCGAGTGGCACGATACTCAAGGTAAGTAGCCCTCACGACACACAATCCTGAAGACACGGAATCACCGACTCAGTCTTGACTGATCACAAGGAGCATCAATATGGAACATGGCGTACACCCCTTCAGTGAACTCTTTGAACAGCTCGGCCTTCCCGCCGACAACGCCTCCATCCAGGCCTTTATCGAGCGTCATGCGCCACTTCCCGACGACGTGGGGCTGGCCGAAGCCCCCTTCTGGAACCAGTCACAGGCAGAGCTGATTCGCAGCGCCCTGGAAGAAGACGCCGACTGGGCAGAAGTGGTCGATCAGTTGAATGCGGCGCTGCGCGGGGCCTGATGAAAAGCCCGTGATGACAAGCCCGTCGAGCTCGACGGGCCGATCAAGGTCATAGCCGCGCCTCGACGCGTTCGAGAATCTGTCGGCTGACCCTGCTCACCAGCGGGCGGGCCGCCTTGTTGACGGCCCGCTCCACCAGGCGATTCTTGATCACGTAGTCGAGCGTGAGGGAAACATGCGTCCCTTCAGGCACCGGCGTCAGTCGATAACAGCCCTGATTCTTCACCCCGTCGATGGACTCCCAGGCCAACCGCTCCGGGGCACGGGATTCTGTAATCGCCACGTCGAAGGTCCAGTCGACGCCGACCGCCCTGACATGCCAGCGGTAGCGGTCATCCCCCAGGGGCTCGATGGACTCGATCAGGTCAGAATACTCGGCGAAGTCCTCGACCCTCTTGAGTAGCTCGAAGACCCGCTCCGGCGTCGCCGGCAATGTCGCGCTGTGTTCGATAGTGGCCATATTCGAGTTCCGGTTGCTGGTGCGCAGATACCCCGAGGGTAACCAGCCCGCCTCATCAAGACCAGCATCCTTGCACCACCGGCCTCTTTGCGCGGCCAGCAGCTGCGATACGGTTCAGCCTACTTTCGCCTGGCCCCGCTATTGCTCGACCTGCTATTTCTCGACCTGCTTTGTTGCGCCCTGCTCTGCCTCGCCGCCCACCGGTTCCGCCCAAGCCTGTCTGTCTAGCCCAGTTCCAATTAGCCAGTCTCACTCGCCCATATAGCGCGCCCGCTTCTTCGCCTTCACCTTTGCGACCTCGACCCGAACCAGACCGTCCACGCAGTAACCAAAGTCGGCATCGACGCTGAAGTCCAGGAACTGCACACCGCCTGACGTGCACAGCTCGGTGTAATGCTTGTAGAGCGCCGGCACCGTCACACCATGCATGCCGAGCTGTTGCTTGAGCACCTTGAAGTCGGCAACAGCATCCTCGTGGCAAAACAGCGCACTGGCCTCCTCAACCGTCGCCGACGACACCCGAAACGGCGCGCGGGCGCGCACGCCTGACTCATTGGCGCCGTAATAGTGCTGGTAGTAGTACACCAGCAACTCCAGGGCAGCTCGTGGAATGGCATTGGAGAGCGATACCGGGCCGACCATCCAGGCGATCGACGGATTAGCCTTCAAGTAGGCGCCGATGCCAAACCAGAGCAGGTCCAGACTGCGCCGCCCCCAGTAGCGAGGCTGCACGAAGCTGCGCCCCAGCTCGATACCCTCACCGACACTCGCCAGCCACTCCCCTGAACAGTCGAATAACGACGCCGAATAGAGGCCTTCGACGCCATGGGTGTTCAATACCTCACCGACCCTCGCCAGACGGTAGGCACCGGCTATCTCCATGGCCTTGTCGTCCCATACCAGCAGGTGCTGATAATGGCGGTCATAGTCATCCAGATCACGGTGCTCACCGGTCCCCTCTCCCACGCGTCTGAAGGTCAGCTCGCGCAATCGCCCCAACTCGCGCATCACCACCGAGTCCGCGCGATAGTCGTGCAGAAGAATCCGCATGCCCTCCTTGGTCATACCCAGGCACTGCGCCTGATCCAGCTCGGCACGCAAGGCCTGGCGCGGCTCCGGGTGAGCGATCGGCCGTTCGGTGACAAAAAGCGGAGAGCGATTCTTGGCTAGCCGATAGACGTGCTTGCGCAGCAGCTTGAGCTTGGTGCGGTTGGGCAGCGTCGGCAAATCGAAGCGCGCCAGGGGAATGGGCTCCCCGATTCGGATAGGCAGATCCATGGCGTGCTTCTTGAACATCTCATTGACCAGCAGCAGCCCGCCCAGCGGGCGATAGATCATCGAAAGCGAATAGAACAACGCGGAATTGCGCCCGCCCACATGCACCGGCAGGATCGGGGCATTCGCCTTGCGGGCCAGGTGCAGGAAACCACTAAGCCAGGGACCATCCTTGATCCCCGAGGGCCCTGCCCGGGACACCTCACCGGCGGGGAAGACGATGACCGCTTGCTCTGCCATCAGCGCTTCATTTCCGGCGCGCGCAGTCTTCCGGTACCCCTTGCCGGTCAGGTTGTCGACCGGCAGCAGCAAGGGCCGCAGCGGCACGAACTCCCACAGCAGATCGTTGACCATCACCTTGACGTCGCGGCGCACCTCTCCCACCAGCTTGAGCAGCGCCAGGCCATCCAGGGTCCCCAGCGGATGGTTGGCGACGATCACGACTCGCCCTTCGCTGGGGATGTTGCATCGATCCCTGGCCGAGGCCATGTAGCTGAAGCGGAAATGCTCCAGCACATGATCTACGAACTCGAAAGGGCCAGCGTCGCGGTGCCGCGCCAGAAAGTCGTTGACCTCATCCTCATGCATCAAGCGTCGCAACAACCCCATGGCTGGCTGGCGCACCAGGGGCGCGCGACCATTGAGGGCGGGGTACTTGTCGTCGATCAGGCGTTCGATATCGAGCATCAGGGTTCCTCCGGTGATGTCGATATCCTCGGCAAATGCCATGACGACCCCATGTCAGAGACATGGCGAAGGCATGACAGCGGCCGGCGCTAGTCAGCGGCGACGCCAGTCTCTACAATGCGCGGCTCGTCCGGACCGGATCCCGGGCGTCCGCGCCGCCAGGCTGCGGCCTAAACAAATTCTCCGAAAGGACATCTCCATGACCTCTTCAACTCCCCGTGCCGTGGTGATCTACTCCGGCGGCATGGACTCCTATACGGTGCTGCACCGGGCCCGCCGCGAGGGCTATGAGCTCCACGCCCTGTCGTTCAACTACGGGCAGCGGCACGCCCGTGAACTCGACACCGCCAAACAGGTCTGTGAGCAACTCGGGATCGCCCATCAGATCGTCGATATCCGCGCCATTCACGGCCTGATAGATAGCTCAGCTCTCACCGACGCCTCCCAGGCACTGCCCGGCGGCGACTACGATGCCGACAACCTGAGCGCCACCGTGGTGCCGAACCGCAATATGATCCTTTTGTCGCTGGCCATCGCTCAGGCGGTGAACATCGGCGCCGATCGCGTTTTCTACGGCGCCCACGGCGGCGATCACGTGCTGTATCCGGATTGCCGGCCCGAGTTCGTAGAAAAGATGAACGACGTCGCGGCCATCGCCAATTTCTCTCCGGTGACCATCGAGGCGCCCTATCTGCACAAGGGCAAGCACGAGATCCTGGCTGACGGCCTCGCCATGGGGCTGGACTACGCCAACACCTGGACCTGCTACCTGGGCGAGCCCCTGGCATGCGGCGAGTGTGGCAGCTGCCGAGAGCGCCTGGCCGCCTTTGCTCACCATGGCTTGAGCGACCCGCTGGGCTATTCCTCTTCACAGCGATCCGGCTCGGATGAAAAAGCTGCCGCATCACAGCGGCCCGGCTCTGACGCAGAAACCAGCGCTGACTCAGGCGAAGGGCGCCACGATGTATAGCGTCAAAGAGGCCTTCTATACCCTGCAGGGCGAAGGGGCCCGGGCCGGGCGTGCCAGCGTTTTCTGCCGCTTCTCCGGCTGCAATCTCTGGTCGGGGCGCGAACAGGATCGAGCCACCAGCGCCTGCCGCTTCTGCGATACCGACTTCGTCGGTACCGACGGGCAGAATGGCGGTCGCTTTCACGACGCTGAAGGGCTCGCCGATCATCTCGCCGCGCTTTGGCCCGCGGTGCCCGGCGGCCAGCGCTACGTAGTCTTCACCGGCGGTGAGCCGCTGCTGCAACTGGACTCACCGTTGATCGAGGCGCTGCATGCCCGCGATTTCGAGGTCGCGGTGGAGACCAACGGCACGCTCACCCCGCCGGCCGGTATCGACTGGCTGTGTGTCAGCCCCAAGGGCGATACCTCGCTTGCCATCACGGCAGGCGACGAGCTGAAGCTGGTCTATCCGCAACAGCACGCCCCACCCGAGCGTTTCGCCGGGCTCAACTTTCGCCACTTCTATCTGCAGCCCATGGACCTCGGCCCGCTGGGCGGAGACGGCAATACCATGGCCGACGTCGTTGACTACTGCCTGAGTGCACCTCAATGGCAGCTGTCACTGCAGACTCACAAGATCGCGGGGATCGACTGATGACCCTCTTCGTCAATGGCCTGACCCATCTCGACGCCTCGCTATGGTGCCCAACACGTGGCCTGATCGGTGTCAGTTGGCAGGTGAATGCCGAACTCGACGGCGAACTCGGCGAGGATGGCATGCTGTTTGATTTCGGCCACGTCAAGCCGTGGATCAAGTCGCGGCTGGACGACGGTGCCGACCACACCCTGATCGTACCGACCGAGGCGCCGGGCGTGACGGTCAGCGAATGCCTGGAAGGCCTCGCGATCCGCACCACCACGCCCTACGCCATGGAGGTGCGCGGCCCGCACCAGGCCTTCACTCTGGTGCCCTGGGCGGAGATCACACCGACAGGGCTTGCCGAGCGCTTCAGCGAGGAGATGCTGCAAGACCCACCGCCGCGGGTCAGCGCGATTCGCCTCACCTTCGAGGATGAAGCCCTGTCGGGTGCTGCCTACACCTATAGCCACGGACTGCGCCGCCACGCAGGTAACTGCCAGCGCATCGCCCACGGGCATCGTTCGCCGCTCCATATCTGGCAGACAGGCGAACGCGCCCCGGCGCTGGAGGCCGAATGGGCCAGCCGCATGGCGGATCGTTATCTCGTCGATGAGAGCGATGTCGAAGACAAGGACGTTGCTCAGGGTGAGCTCACGACGCGCTATCGCGCGCCCCAGGGCGACTTCCTGCTGCGCCTGCCCCGCGAGCGCTGCCTGATCCTGCCGACGGCCACCACCATCGAGCAGATCGCCGCCTGGCTTGCCGGCGAGATCGCTGCGGAAACCGGCCAGGTCACGCGGGTCCAGGCCTTCGAGGGCATCGGCAAGGGAGCCATTGCGGAGCGAACGCCATGAGCCGACTGATTGCCAGTACCCAGGCCGCGGCGTCTACCTCCGCTCACGCCACCGGCGAATGCCGCCCGGGCTGCGGTGCCTGCTGCATCGCCCCCTCGATCAGCTCAGCGATTCCCGGCATGCCTGAGGGCAAGCCGGCCGGCGTGCGCTGCGTGCAGCTCGATGATGACAACCTCTGCCGATTGTTTGGCGACCCAAGCCGCCCTGCCGTCTGCGCGCGTTTCGACTTCGATCAGGAGCTTTGCGGCAGCGATCGCGAAGAAGCGCTGGCACGAATCGCCGCCTGGGAAACCATGACCTGACACACCGAGGCGCTTCCACCCGACCGATGCTTTTCGCCCAGCAACAGAACGGCCCATCCGCCAGGCGGATGGGCCGTTTTTCGTCATGCGCCCTATTTCCTCATGCTCACTAAGTGCGCTAGGTGCGCGCTGATAGTCGCGCCCTCAGCTCGCGTTCTAGGTCTCAAGTCCTAGGTCTCAAGTCCCAGGTCTAGGTCGCCGCTAGCTTTCCGCCCGCGCCGGCGCCTCCAGCCGGTGATCAAGCAGGGTCCGCCAGCGCATGAGTACCGGCGCATCGCTGACGCTCACGCTACCCAAAAGCTTGCGGAACGCATCACGCGCTGCCACATCCTGCGGGTCCACCAGCGTCAGCCAAAGCTCCAGGGCATTCAGCTGTTGATGGAGGTTATCGTGCTCGCGGGCCTGCTCCAGCGCCTGCTCGGCCAGACGGCGCACTTCCTCGACCGGATGGCCAAGACGGTGGCGCACCCGCGCCAGCTGAATGGCCAGCTCCGGCATGTAGAGCGAGCTGCGCTCCTGCGCCACCAGCAGGCACTGATCGAGATAGTCTTCGGCGCGCTCGAACTCTTCACACACGACCAGCGCATCGATCCACCACAACATCGGCGTCTGGTAGCGATGACGGCCAGAAATGGCATCGAACTCCTCCATGCAGGCCTCGATCACCTTGAGCCCTTCACGATCACCCGCCAGCGCCTTCTCCCAACCCAAGAGACTCTGGGACGACATCTGCCATAAGTGCAGATCCGGCGTGCCAGTGAGTTCGAAGGCACGCTGCGCGCGGCGACTGACCAGATGCACATGCCCCAGCTGTCGATAGACGGCAGCGGCATACATCAAGGCCATAGCAAGCGAGCCCGGATGATTGAGGCTTTCGGCGAGACGAATCGCCGCCTCTGCCTGCACCTCTGCTCGGCGATAGTCGCCACGCAGGCACAGCGCCCAGCCCTGATAGCAGGCAGCAGCCACCTGAGGATGATCGGAGAACGGTAGCCACTCGATCATCATCGGCTGATGCAGCGGATCGACCTCTTCCAGGTGAGCGTAGGCCTGACGGATGCTTCCGGCCCAGTATTCGCAGCTGGCTCGGGCATAGTCGGCCAGACGCAGATAGCGAGGGTCTTCGAGACGAGCAGCCAGCCCCGCCAGCTGAGAGGCCAGCGAGAAGGCATCGGCATGGGCATGCCGCTGACTGCAGCCGACCCAGAGCCCCCATTTGACCAGGAAGCGCTGCTCGAGATCGCTCTCATCGTCGGCCTGCTCCTGCTGAGAGGCCTCCTGCGACGCTTCCTGAGATTCCTGCTGGGCCGCCAGCAAGTCTCGCGCTCGCACGAAGCTTTCATGCGCAGTGGGCGAGGCATGCCCTTCCATGGCGAAAGCCGCCTGACCGCGCACGGTCAGTAGGCTGATCTCCCGCTCGGCGCTGTCTTCGACCTGGCGCAGACTGGCCAAGCCCTCGTCGGCCATCTTCAGGGCCGTACGATTGGCACTGACCTTGAGCGCCTCGCGGGCCGCCAGCTCGAAGTAACGGGCACCGCGAGCATAGTGCCCGCTGCGTCGCAGATGAGTGGCAAAGTCGCCCGGATGACGACTGATCCAGATCGGAAAGCGCTCTTCGATCAGGCTGACCACCTGGCGATGAATGGACACCCTGACATCCCGCGGGCATGAAAGGTACGCGGCTTCCTGAAGGAGCTGGTGGCTGAACTGGTATTCGCACTCGGGCGAGGACGTGCAGGGTTCGATGACCTCGAGGCGCAACATCTGTTCAAGCGCCTGCTTGAGTCGCGCGGCCTCCCAGCCGCTGCACTCTGCAAGAAAGTCCATGCGGAACTGACGCCCCAGCACGGCGGCGATCTGGGCCACCTCCCGGTCGGCGTCAAGCTGATCGATACGGCTCGCCAACAGGCCCAGCAAGCCCTGCGGCAACTCATCGATCTGCACGCTACGCCCTTCGCGACGCTCCATGTCCAGGCGACGACAGATCTCCTGCAAATACAGCGGCACCCCATCGCAGCGCTCGATCAACTGGCTGCGCAGGCGCGGGCTGAGATGCAAACGGTAGCGTCGCGCCAGCTGAGAAAGCAGGTTCGAAGACTGCTGATTGTCCAGGCGACCCAGCGTGATCTGCTGGTCCCAGTGCAGCTTGGAAGGCAACGATTCGCGGCCGTGATGGCTTGCCACCAGCAGCAGCGGACAGTTGATCGGCAAACGCGTCTGCAGAGCGGCGAGCACCTTGTAGGACGGCTCATCGAGCCACTGCAGATCATCGAGCATCAAGACCAGCGGACAGTCCTGGGTCAAGGCCTCGATCAGCTGCTGTAGCAATCGAGCTACCAGTTCGACCGCCTCGCCGCTCTGGATCAGTATCGCCTCGTCGCTGTGGCAGATGCCCAGAGCCTCGGCCAGCAGCCGGCGCTGGTTGTCATCGATCTCCAGCGCCGGATACCCCTCCAGCAACTCATCCAGCAGCGCTTCGCTGGGCTCTGCTTCCAGGTGCCAGCGCAGCAGGGTGCGCGCCACGCTGTAGGGCGTCTGGGCAGCCATGCGTGTCGCAGGCTGCCAGCAGATGGCCGCTTCACGGCTCTGTTCGAGCTGGCGAAACGCCACCATCAGCGCCGACTTGCCCATGCCCGAGGGGCCGCGCACCAACACGCTCTGGCGCAGACCGATGCCTGCCCGAGCGAGGGCGTCGCGCAGCTTGCGCAGATCGGACTCGCGTCCCACCAGGCTCGGCGGCATCGCATCGCGGCCGCCCTCGTTGACCCCAAGGACCAGCGCCCGCAGCTGGACCTTGCCGTCGCAGGCCACCAGCCGCGAGGTCAGTCGAGGCTGAAGATCCAGCGCCGGCGGCATGTGCTGGCTGGATTCATGAGAGATCACCAGCTCACTGCCATCGGCCGCGCCCATCAGTTCCAGAGAACGCTGGGTTACCTGACCGAGCGGGTCTACCAGCTGGCGTTCAGGCACATAGACCACCCGACCGCTGTTGAGCCCGGCAGACAGAGTGAATTGCGGCATCTCGCCTTCACCGGACCAGCGCCGCTGACTTTCTTCGGGCAGCGTGGTACGGCAGTGCTCGTAGAGTGCGACCAGTTCAGCGAGCTGATGCGCCGGGCCATGCGTGCCGAAGCAGGCAAGGCCCAGCCCACCGGTAGCGCCGGTCAGCCAGAAGCCGCCCAGGTGATGACATTGCTCTTCCAGCCAGCGCAGCAGCTCTATCTGCAGGCGCAAGCAGGCGCAGGTCTCCGAGCGGTCCTGCCAGTCGCCTTCAAGCTTCAGACGAATCGCCATGACCGACAGCTGTCGCTGCTCGATTTCATCTTCCTGGAGAGGCGTACTGTCGGCGGCCATGGCCCGAGAGAAAGCACCCTGCGGCGTGATCGGCGAAAGCTCTGACTGGCTGTCGGACCAGTATCTGGCCAGCTGGAGAAAGCTGAGGTCAGGCTGCTGACCGGACAGCGCCAACAGCTGCAGATAGGCGTTGTACTCTTCATGAGCGGCCGCCGACTGCCCCTGCTCGGCCAGTTGTCGCACCAAGCATTCGTGGAAGGGGCCGTAGCCGGAAAACCGGCTGACCAGGGTGCGCAGCAGCGACTCCGGCACATCGTCATGTTCTTCGATGACCGTTTCGGCGAAGGCGATGACCCGCTGGCGCCACTCGTTGCGCACCTGGAGGAGCCAGCGCTGAAACTCGGCGCAGGGGGTGAGCTGCAGCTCCTCGACGAGATCGCCACGATAGGCGTCGAGAATGGCTTCCAGCGTGGGAATATTCGCCACCCCGTCGAGCAGATCATGCAGCTCATGAAGGTCGAAGGCCCAGTGCTCGGGCAGCTTGAAGGCGATCGTCTGGCGGGAGACCACCAGCACCTGGTCGGCCTCGTCCCCCAGTGACTGGCGAAGACAGTGAAGGGCATGACGCAGATTGGTTCGGCCGGATGACAGGCCCTGATCCGGCCAGAGAAGCTCGGCCAGGGTCGCTCGGTTGACCGGCTGGTCATGGAGCAGGAGGTAGACCAGCAGGGCCTTGACCTTGTCATAGCTGAACTGGGTCAGGCAGTCCTCACCCAGGGTCAGGGAAAAGTGTCCGAAAAGCGCTAACTGCTCGTTGACTGAGGGTTCCCGCATCGTGTTGGTACCTGCGTTATTATCTTGCTGGCTCGGACAACTACGACACCCTTACGCGAAGTGAGCCTGCCGAACCCTTTGTTGTGTTTACGCGGCTGCGTATCGTCCCCGGTATCCTTGACCGGGTCACATCTCTGGCTGGCCTTCACGCGCGTCTTCTTGCTGTCTCACCACCTTAACGCAGGCACTCCCTCAGGCTGCGGCAGGTACGCCACTGTGAAAACGGAATACCTCATCCGGCTCACAGATCAGCTGGCGTTCGCAGTCGGCGAAGAAAGTAATGCGCGTTTCCACGCTCTTATCATTCGCCTCTGCGGCATAGCGACGGGCCAGCATCAGATAATCTTCGTAATGGCGTCCTTCTGACTTAACCAGACTGCGATAGAACTTGGCAAGCTCGACATCGAGATGAGGGATCAGACGAGCGAATCGCTCGCAGCTGCGCGCCTCTATATAGGCACCGATAATCAGGATATCCACCAGCCGCTCCGGGTCCTCGCGGCGCACATGACGACGCAGCCCCTCGGCGTAGCGTGACGCGCTGAGGTGGCGATACTCGATGCCGCGAGCCTCCATCACACGAATCACCTGCTCGAAGTGCAGAAGCTCCTCCCGCGCCAGCTGCGACATCTTGGTCAACAAAAGCGGACGATCGACATAGCGATACATCAGGCTCATCGCCGTCGAGGCGGCCTTCTTTTCGCACTGCGCATGATCGATCAGCAGCAGGTCCGGGTGGGCAAGCGCCGCTTCGATCCAGGCATCAGGCGTCTCGCAGGTCAGAAAGTCCCGCAGTTCGGCGGGTAGCAGGTCTTCCACAGTATCTTGCATTGTCTCTCAGATCGTCAGGGTGATAGTGAGGATGATAGTGAGGATGATAGTGAGGGCGATAGTCAGGGTCATTGATCAGGGCGATCAAACGTGGGCTCTATCAACCAATCCCTACCAACAAGGCTCTATGAAAAAGGGCTCAATAAAAAAGGCTGAGTCATCGCCATCATGAGCGCCGGAGCATGGCGTGGGTCTGTCATGACAAGAATCAGGTCGATGCCTGACGCCGGGCCTCGGCCACTGCCATCAAACGCGGCACCAGCTGGGCGTGCAGCGCGGCGGGCAACAGACCCTGCCCCTCTCCCACCGCCTCGAGTCCGTAGCGTGACAGGTCATTGATGCGATCGCGCCCCACCCGCAGAAGCTCCACCGCCTGAGAAAGCGGCGGCTGGTCGTCGCGATGACGGATGCGATGACGGTCTAGCTGGGTCTTGAGCATGTCGGCATCGACCACCCGCAGCAGCTCCCCGGCCGCCGCCACCCGCAGCGCATCCAGCTCGGCAAGACGCAGGTCCCGCTCATCGAACTCATAGGTAGGCCAGTCGCGGATTTCGTCGGAATGGCGCTGGCAGCCCCGGCAGACATCGTCACCGACGGTGGTCGAACACAGCCCGACGCAGGGCGAAATGATTCGGCGTGTCATGACTCTCCTTCTTTGCTGCCCGCTATCTTACCCGGCTCGACGGTTCCACGACACTCTTGCCGTGTCCCTTGTCAGGGCTCTTGCTAGTGCTCGATCGCGCTTGGGGCCCGCATCGCACCGAAAGCACAGCAGGCCATGCAAGGCCGCGTCATCCGGGCGTCACTTGCCAACCCCACGACCAAGGTACGAGGCCTGACAACGGGGGCTTGCTTAACATTGTCGACAAACTCAGGTAAACTTTTATGCCTCCCGCAAGACGCATAACGAAAGTCCCGGAGCGTCACGATCGACGATCATTTTTTGCCATGTGTCGTCGGCAGGCCACGCTCTGGAAGATCAACTTGATGAGGGTCCCTCCGTGCTTGAAGCCTATCGCCAACATGTCGAAGAACGCGCCAGCCAGGGCGTGCCGCCCAAGCCGCTGAATGCCGAGCAGACCGCCGCACTGATCGAGCTTTTGAAGAATCCGCCGGCCGGCGAAGAAGAATTCCTGCTCGAGCTGCTGACCGATCGCGTGCCGCCGGGCGTCGACGAGGCCGCTTACGTGAAGGCAGGCTTCCTGACCGCCATCACCAAGGGCGAAGCCGAGTCCCCGCTGATCGACAAGACCCACGCGGTCAAGCTGCTTGGCACCATGCAGGGCGGTTACAACATCGTCTCGCTGGTCGAGCTGCTCGACGACGAGAGCCTGGCCAAGGAAGTGGGCGAACAGCTCAAGCACACCCTGCTGATGTTCGATGCCTTCCACGACGTGGAAGAGCGCGCCAAGGCAGGCAATGCCGTGGCCAAAGACATCATCCAGTCCTGGGCCGACGCCGAGTGGTTCCTGGCCAAGCCGGCCCTCGAAGAGAAGATCACCCTGAGCGTCTTCAAGGTGCCCGGCGAGACCAACACCGATGACCTCTCCCCGGCCCCGGATGCCTGGTCACGCCCGGATATTCCGCTGCATGCCAACGCCATGCTCAAGAACCCGCGCGACGGCATCAACCCGGAAGAGCCCGGCACCACCGGCCCGCTCAAGCAGATCGAGGAAGTGAAGGCCAAGGGCTTCCCGGTCGCCTACGTCGGCGACGTGGTCGGCACCGGCTCCTCGCGCAAGTCCGCTACCAACTCCGTGCTGTGGTTCTTCGGCGACGACATCCCCAACGTGCCCAACAAGCGCGCCGGCGGCTTCTGCTTCGGCGGTAAGATTGCCCCGATCTTCTTCAACACCATGGAAGATTCCGGCGCCCTGCCCGTCGAGATGGACGTCGAGAAGCTCGAGATGGGCGACGTCATCGACGTCTACCCGTACGAGGGCAAGGTCTGCAAGCACGGCACCGACGAAGTGGTCAGCACCTTCGAGCTCAAGACCCAACTGATCCTCGACGAAGTCCGCGCCGGCGGCCGTATCCCGCTGATCATCGGCCGCGGCCTGACCGGCAAGGCCCGTGAATCGCTCGGCCTCGAGCCGTCCGACGTCTTCCGCCTGCCCGAGCAGCCGGTCGACACCGGCAAGGGCTTTACCCTGGCCCAGAAGATGGTTGGCAAGGCCTGCGGCCTGGACGGCGTGCGTCCGGGCATGTACTGCGAGCCGAAGATGACTACCGTGGGCTCCCAGGACACCACCGGTCCGATGACCCGTGATGAGCTCAAGGACCTGGCCTGCCTCGGCTTCCAGTCCGATCTGGTGATGCAGTCGTTCTGCCACACCAGTGCTTATCCGAAGCCGGTCGACGTGGAAACCCACCACACCCTGCCCGACTTCATCATGAACCGCGGCGGCGTCTCGCTGCGCCCGGGCGACGGCATCATCCACTCCTGGCTGAACCGCATGCTGCTGCCCGACACCGTCGGCACCGGCGGCGATTCCCACACCCGCTTCCCGATGGGCATCTCTTTCCCAGCGGGCTCGGGTTTGGTGGCCTTCGCCGCCGCCACCGGCGTCATGCCGCTGGACATGCCGGAATCGGTACTGGTGCGTTTCAAGGGCAAGCGCCAGCCGGGCGTGACCCTGCGTGACCTGGTTCACGCCATTCCCTACTACGCCATCCAGAAGGGTCTGCTGACCGTCGACAAGTCCGGCAAGAAGAACGCCTTCTCCGGTCGTGTGCTGGAAATCGAAGGCCTTGAAGATCTGACCGTCGAGCAGGCCTTCGAGCTGTCCGACGCCAGCGCCGAGCGTAGCGCCGCCGGTTGCACCATCACCCTGGGTGAGGACTCGGTCTCCGAGTACCTGAAGTCCAACATCACCCTGCTCAAGTGGATGATCGACGCCGGCTACGGCGACCGTCGCACCATCGAGCGCCGCATCCTGGCCATGGAAGAGTGGCTGGCCGATCCGAGTCTGATGCGCGCCGACAAGGACGCCGAGTACGCCGAAGTCATCGAGATCGATCTCGAAGACGTCAAGGAACCGGTACTGTGCGCCCCGAACGATCCGGACGATGCCCGCCTGCTGTCCGAGGTCGCCGGCCGCCAGATCGACGAAGTCTTCATCGGCTCGTGCATGACCAACATCGGCCACTTCCGCGCCGCCGGCAAACTGCTCGAGAAGCAGCCCGCCGGCAGCCTGAAGACCAAGCTATGGCTGGCACCGCCGACCAAGATGGATCAGCATCAGCTGACCGAGGAAGGCTACTACGGCATTTACGGCCGCGCCGGCGCCCGCATGGAAATGCCGGGCTGCTCGCTGTGCATGGGTAACCAGGCACGCGTGGCGCCGAAGTCCACCGTGGTATCCACCTCTACGCGTAACTTCCCCAACCGCCTGGGCGACGGCGCTGACGTCTTCCTCGCCTCTGCTGAGCTTGCCGCAGTGGCAGCGGTAGAAGGCCGCCTGCCGACGGTCGAGGAATACCAGGGCTACATGGGCGAGTTCGATGCGATGGCCGGTGAGATCTATCGCTACATGAACTTCCATGAAATCGAGGAATTCCAGAAAGCTGCCTCGAACGTGATTCCGGTCGCCGAAGCCTGAGACCGGACATCACACTAATCGACGATGCTCGCACCATCGCCGGTTTATCACGCTGCTGACGCATTCACGTTGCAGTCAGTAAAGATAACCCGGAGTCGATGACCGAAGCGCCCCGCCCTGCGGGGCGCTTTTTTTTGGCCATGTGCGTTGGCCATGCGCCATCAATCACAACAAACTCACCCGGCGTTACCGAGCAAACCTTGTTATCGAACAGTGTTCTGCTTATATTCCGAGGGCTAGTCAATCAACCGTACTGCCCGTGTTTCCTCGGCAAGATGCACCAACGCTGGGACGCCTAGGTCAACCCAGATATCGCCATCAAGGAGAAGCCCATGAAACTCCGTACTCTGTTTACAGCCTCACTCGCCACTGGCCTGTGCGTTTCAGCACCGGCCGTGCTCGCCGCTCCGAGTGCCGAAGGCCTCTACCTGGGTCTCGGCACGGGTTTCAGCTCGCTGGAGAATGATCGGGAGGACGTCGACAACTTCATCAAGTCCGGCTCCGAAGACTTCAATGTCGACGACGATGACAATGTCTTCAAGGGATTCGTCGGCTATGAGCTCAACCCGTATTTCGCCACCGAGGTCTTCTACGCCGACCTTGGCCGCACCCGCCTGAAAGGCAACAACGTCGCCAACACCGACCTCGAGTCCAACGCTTACGGCGTCAACGTTGTCGGCCAGCTGCCGATCACCCCCTGGTTCACGGCCTTCGCCAAAGCCGGCTTGGCGAAGTGGGAAACCAACGTCGATGGCAACCTTGGCAACTCCAGCCTGGATCTCGAGGATAACGACGGCACCGATCCGGTCTATGGCGTCGGCGCGCAGTTCAACTTCGATCCTTTCCTGGTCCGTGCCGAATACGAGCGCTACGACCTGGATAGCGACTACCAGATCGACACCTTCACCGCCTCGGCAGGCCTGCGCTTCTGATCACGCGAAGATAGGCCAGCGGAACAGAACACGCCGGGGCCAGGCCCGGCGTTTCTATGCCCCATCGCGGGGTTCCACAACGCCAAGGTTGTGGCACCATCAGGGTTCCAGCTCAAGGAGAATCCCATGACTTCCATCATCACGCCCGATATCTGCGACGCCTACCCGGACGTCGAGGTGCTCGAACCGATCTTCGTCAACGTCGGCGGTCGCGACGCCTTTGGCGGCCCGGTGCGCACCGTCAAGTGCTTCGAGGACAACTCGCGGGTCAAGGAGGCCGTGGCCGAGCCAGGTAACGGCGCCGTGCTGGTCGTGGATGCCGGTGGCTCGCTGCGCTGCGCGATGCTTGGCGACATGCTGGCCGAGCAGGCGGCCAGCAACGGCTGGGCGGGCGTGGTGATGTACGGCTGCGTGCGCGATGTCGATGTGCTGGCCGAGACCGATATCGGCGTTCAGGCCCTCGCTGCCCATCCCCGCAAGAGCGAGAAGCGCGGTGAAGGTCAGCGAGATATCGCCGTGAGCTTCGCCGGCGTGACCATCACCCCCGGGCAATGGCTTTACGCCGACAACAACGGCATCCTGATCGCCAAGGAGCAGCTTAACCTCAAGGGCTGATCCGCCCCGGGCAAGCTACTCGAGCACCGTGATCGCGTATCGCATGGTGGAAGAAACTGCGTTTTCGCCCTCAGCGGCGCCTGCCCGGCGCCGCTGATCTGGTTAGGCTCGGTCATGATTAGGCTAGGTCAGCGCAGGATGTCGCGGATCACTTCAAGAATGATCTCATTGGCAGGGTCGACCAACACGGCATCCCTTCCCACACGTCGCCACTCATAGTCGTCGTAATAAGGCAGCTCACGGCGCACGCGTTCATCGAAGTTTCTCGCAATGCCGGGAGGCAGCGGCTTGCCGCGCTCCAGGTTCATGCGGATGCCGGGCGGCAGGCTATCGCGGTCGTCATGCTCCAGGTACTCTCGCCGGCTGCGGAAGATCTCGCGTATCTCGCGCTCGTCGAACCTCGGCCCCCACATACCGTCCTGATCACGCTCGCGCTCGTGATACTGGTAGCGGTCTCGCTCCCGGGATTCATCGCGATAACGATCCCCCTCACCGGCCAGGCCCCCGCCGTGCCCTCTTTCTTGGCCGCGATGCCCCTTGTCATGTCCATCGCCCGGGGCTTTCCAGGATGTCTGGCCTTCGCCTTGACCGTGGTCAGGCTTGGCCAGCAGTGGGCCAGACGCGAGTACCAGCCCGAGGGCAGCGCCAAGCAGCAGAGCAGAAAAGAATCCTTTGCGTTTCATTACACACCTACGATGGGAAGACATACCCACAGTCTAGTTCCAGATTGGGCCGAGAAAGTGCAAGAACGGCATCGTCATCAGCAAAGAACCGTTATCATTGTCGACTCGTTACGTTGTGTTCCTCCTACTGTCTATTGCTGGAGATTGTTTGATGTATTGTCGCTCACTGCTCGCTGCTGCCGGCCTTGTTCTCGGCGCCGTCAGCCCCCTGGCCCAGGCCGACAGCCTGCGTCTTGGCATAGGCGAATGGGCCACCGGCCAGGCCAGCACCTATGTCTTGAAAGCGGTCCTCGAGGACGCTGGCCATCAAGTGGATGTTAGTTCGGTGAGCCTCGCCGCCATCTGGCAGGGACTCTCAGTCGGCGAACTGGATGCCTTCAGCGGCGCCTGGCTGCCGGTCACTCAGGCCAGCTACTTCGAAGGCATGGCCGATAAGATCGATGACCTTGGCCCCAACCTTACCGATGCCCGCGTCGGCCTGGCCGTGCCGAGCTACGCGGACACCACCTCGATCGCCGACCTGTCGGACGCCGGTGAGACGTTTGGCCAGCGCATCCACGGCATCGACCCGGGCGCCGGCATCATGGGTCTGACCGAACAGGCGATGGACGCCTACGGCATCGAGGACTGGCAGCTGGTCGCGGGCAGCGATGCGGCCATGAGCCAAACCCTCAAGACCGCAATGTCACGCAAAGAGCCGATCGTCGTCACCGCCTGGGCCCCGCATCCGGTCTTTTCGGACCATTCGCTGCGCTACCTCGACGACCCCCAGGGCATCTATTCAAGCAACGAACAGATCCACACCGTGACCCGCAAGGGGCTCGCCGAGGAGAAGCCAGGCATCACCGCCATCCTCGATCGTTTTCAGTGGACCCTCGCGGACATGCAGGATTTGATGGCCGCCAACCAGGCCAACGGCGACTATGAGGCCAACGCCCGGGCCTGGGTCGACTCGCACCCGGACCTCGTCGCTACCTGGCTCGGCAATAGCGTTGGCGATAGCGTCGAAAAGAACGTCGACGAGAGCGTCAACAACGACGACTGACGCCACATTGCCGCATGACGTGGCGAAGAACGAAAAGCGCCCGGCCAATTGAATTGGTCGGGCGCTTTTGATTGGAAGCGTCAACATGCTTATAGGTCGGTACGCTCCCGCCCCCGGCGCACCCGCACGATATCGGCCATCACCGCGAGGGCGATTTCCGCCGGCGTCTTGCTGCCGAGCTTAAGCCCGATCGGCATCTGGATGCGCGCAAGCTCGGCTTCACTCAGGCCACCGCTGCGTTTCAGGCGCTCGGCCCTAGCCGCGGAAGTCTTCTGTGAGCCCATCACGCCAATGTAGAAGGCCTCGGTTCTGACGGCCTCGATCATTGCCAGATCATCGATACGCGGATCATGGGTCAGCGCCACCACTGCGGTGGCCCCGTGACAGCCGCCCCCAGCGATGAAGGCCGAGGGCAGCGTCTCGACCCGCTCGACGCCGGGCAGCGAGACTCCTGCGAAGATATCGGGACGGGGATCACAGAGAATGACCTCGAACCCCAGCCGCACGGCAAACTCGGCGCAGGCCTCCGCCACCGGGGACATACCGGCCAGCACCAGCCGGGCCGCCGGGCCGACGCGCAGTTGCACCTGACCCGGTGCCTCTTGGCTGCCCACTGCCGGCAGCACCACCCGCTCGCCAAGGCCAGAATCGTCTTCGAGCTGCGACTGGCCGCTGGCCAGATCAACGTGACGAAGCTGCGGCCGCTGGCCCGTCAGCGCGGCCTCCAGGGCCGTGAGGTGTTCAAGGGTCTCTTCACCCGGTGACAGGCGTTCGACCAGCACATCGAGGATACCGCCGCAGGGAAGCGAGACACCGGGCCCGTCCAGCCCCCCTTCCTCTCCATCAACGTCGCCATAGCGCACACGCTGCACCGGCGCCTGAAAGGCGCCATCGGACAGCCGCGCCAGGAAGTCTTCCTCGACGCAGCCGCCGGAAAGCGAGCCCACATGGCGGCCGTCTCGAAGCGCCACCAGCCAGGCGCCGGGCTCTCTGGGCGAGGAGCCGAAGGTCGAGAGCACCGTGCACAGCCACAGCGTCTGCCCCTCTTGCGCCCAGGCAAGGGCCTGGCGGATCACCGTCAGATCAAGGTGTTGCATGATAGGTCTCACTCGGGAAGGCCCCGCCCGGACGTGCCGGAACGGGGCTTCTGGGACAGCGTTTCTGGATCAAGAGGCAAGGCTTGCCCTAGAGGGCGGCCTTGAGCGCCTCGGCGCGCATCGGCATGTCGCGCAGGCGAACGCCGACGGCATGCTGGATGGCGTTGGCGATGGCGGGCGCCACTACCGTAGTGCCCGGCTCACCCAGGCCCACCGGCATGGCATCGCTGTCGACGAACTCGAGATCCATCTCTGGCACTTGGTTCATGCGCAGCGGCGTGTAGGCGCCAAGGTTAAGTGCCTTCGGCTTGCCCTTCTCGTATTCGGTGCCCTCAAAGAGCGCCATGGAAAGTCCCCACAAGAGCGAGCCCTCGAGCTGCGCCATGGCACCGTCGGGATGCGCCAGGGTGCCGGCATCGGCCACCGTGGTCAGACGCTCCACCTTGACCGATCCATCGCCGCGATCGACCTTGACCCGGGCGATACAGGCGACCCAGGTCGGCATGTTGCGCTCCTGGCCGAAGGTTAGCGCCACCCCCATGCCCACATCCTCGGGCAGGCTGTCGCGGCTGTCCCAGTCGGCCTTGTCCATGGCCCGCTTGAGCACCGCCTTGAGGCGGTCAGCACCGCCGACGCTGTGTGGCGCCTGGCCCGAATTGCGACCTTCGGCCTTGAGCAGGCCGAGCCGGAAACGTGCCGGGTCCTGGCCGGCGGCCAGTGCCAACTCGTCGATATGCTGCTCCACGGCCCAGGTCGTCCAGCCCGGCCCGACCGAGCGCAGATAGCCCGGCACGAAGACCTCATGCGCCGTGTGGTTCTGCTGTGCCCAGACCCGCTGGGCGCCGACGTCATACCAGTGATCGGCACCGCTGATGGCGAAGGAATCGACCTTGCCACCGTTCTCGACCGTCTCGGCGAGGAAGGCCGGCGCCATGGCGGCAGAGGGCCAACCGGCAGCCGCGGCATGCTCGGAGGCTACCACCTTGCCGTTGCCGTCGAGGCCTGAGCGCAGGCGCTGCACCGAGGGCGAGCGCACGCAGTCTAGCCGGGTGTCGTCGGGCCGCGTGAAGAGCATCTTCACCGGCCGCCCCAGGGCCTTGGCCGCCAGTGCCGCCGGAATGGTGTAGTCGCCGTAGAGGCGCCGACCGAAGCCACCGCCCAGATAATACTGATGCAGGGTAATCTTGCTGGCATCGACCTCGAGGGCCTTGGCCAGCATCGGTACCGCCAGCGACTGCTGCTGGTTGCCGCAGTGCACGTGCCAATGGCCGTCTTCCTCGACCACGGTGGCGTTGACCGGCTCGAGCTGGAAGTGCAACACGCTCGAGGTGGTGTAGGTGGACTCGATCACCTGACTCGCGCCCTCGAGACCCGAGGCCACCTCGCCGATATCGACGAACAGCGAGCCATTATCCTGGCTCGGCGCCTTGACCAGGGCATGGCCCTGCTGCTGGATATCTGCCTCGCTGATGTCGTAGCTGTCACCCCGCTGCCACTCGACCTTGAGGGCATCGGTCGCGCGCATCGCCGAGGAATAGCTGTCGGCGATCACGGCAAGCCAGCCCTGGCAGACGCCAGACGGATCGTCCAGCTCTATGGTCTGGCGATAGCCCTCGACCTGCCGGGCGGCGCTGTCGTCCACCGAGGTCGGCTTGGAGCCGAAGCGGGTCGGCGGCAGCACAGGGCGGGCATAGAGCATCTTGTCGACGGTGACATCGATGCCATAGATCGCCTCGCCGTTGACCTTGGCCGGCACGTCCAGGGCACCGCCCTTGGTGCCCAGCACCCGGCGCTCGCTGGCAGGCTTCAGGCTGATCTGCTTTAGCTCTTCCTCGGAAAAGGTGCGTTCGAGCCCGGCCTGAGACACGATCTCGCCATAGCTGATCGACGTGTCACCGCTGATCACCTGGCCCTGGCGGGCACGGCAATCGGCCGGATCGACGCCCAGCAGCTTGGCGCCGGCCTCGATCAGGGCGATACGGCCAGCCGCGCCGGCACGGGACAGCGGCAGATAGCTGTGGTGTACCGACCAGCTACCGCCGGTGACCATATAGCCCCACTTCGGGTCGCTATCGACGTAGACGACCTCGATGGAGGACCAGTCTGCCTCGAGCTCTTCGGCGACCAGGCGGGCCAGGCTGGTGGCGACGTGCTGACCCATCTCGGCCTTGGTGATATGGACGGTCACGGTGCCGTCGGGCGCGATGGCATACCAGATCGTCGGCTCATAGCGCCCGGCGGCCAGCGACTCGCTGGCAGAGCTTCCGCTCACCGCACTGGCGACCCCGGAAACGCCGAAGGCCATCATCGCCGAACCGGCCATGGTGCCGATCAGAAAGCCTCGGCGCGTGATGCCCTTGGCATCGTTGTTGTCGTTCCCCTGGGCGTCGCTGCCCTTGGCCTCGACGGCCGCCAACTGGTCCTCAAACCTGGCCATGGGTCACCTCCTGATCGCGGCTCGGGTCGAAGACGCCTACGCCGGCGGTAGACGCCTGGCTGGCCTGACCGATTTCGGCGGCGCGTTTGACCGCTCGGTGGATGCGCACATAGGCCATGCAGCGGCAGAGGTTTCCGGACATGGCCTGGGTGACCTCTTCATCGCTGGGATCCGGGTTGCGGCTCAGGAAGTCGGCGGCCTGCATGATCTGACCCGACTGGCAGTAACCGCACTGGGGCACCTGATGCTCACGCCAGGCCTGCTGCAGGGGATGATCATCGCTGTCCGACAGCCCTTCGATGGTGACGACCTCACCGCCTTCGGCCGCGGACACCGGCAGCACGCAGGTACGCGTGGCACTGCCATTGAGATGGACAGTACAGGCGCCGCACTGGGCGATGCCGCAGCCAAACTTGGTGCCGGTCATGCCCAGGCTATCCCGCAACACCCACAGCAGTGGGGTCTGCGGAGACACCTCGACGCTGACCGGCTTGCCGTTCAGGGTAAAACTGGCCAAGGGACTTCTCCTCAAGTGGTCATCGGAGCGACGTGGTTCGCCGCTCATGCGCCGTGGACCGGCGTCTCGTGTGCAAGATTTAATCGTACACAATGTTAGCAGGCTGACGGTTGGTGTCGACTCTCCTCAGTGACGCCCATTCCACGCTCTTCCCTCACGTCCACCCCGCCGGCAACACGCATACACCTCGCACCCATCATCCATACACCTCGCACCCAAACGAAAAACCCCGCCTTGAAGGGCGGGGTTATAGAATGCGCGGGACGTGCGACTTAGCCAGCGGCGGCGACTTAGCCGATGGTTTCCCCGGCCAGCATGAACCAGGTCTCGAGCACCGCATCCGGATTCAGCGACACCGAATCAATGCCCTGCTCCATCAGCCACTTGGCAAGATCCGGGTGGTCCGAGGGGCCCTGGCCGCAGATGCCGACGTACTTGCCCTGGGCCTTGCAGGCCTGAATGGCCATCGACAGCAGCTTGAGCACCGCCGGGTTGCGCTCATCGAACAGGTGGGCGATCACCCCTGAATCACGATCCAGCCCCAGGGTCAGCTGGGTCAGGTCGTTGGAGCCGATCGAGAAGCCGTCGAAGTGCTCGAGGAACTCATCGGCGAGCAGCGCGTTGGCCGGCAGCTCGCACATCATGATCACCTTGAGACCGTTCTCGCCGCGCTTGAGTCCATTCTCGGACAAGATGTCGATTACGCCGCGGGCCTCGTCGGTGGTGCGCACGAAGGGCACCATGATCTGAACGTTATCGAAGCCCATCACATCGCGAACCCGCTTGAGCGCCTGGCACTCCAGATCGAAGCACGGGCGGAAGGATTCCGACAGGTAACGAGAGGCGCCGCGGAAGCCGAGCATGGGGTTCTCTTCGCCGGGCTCGTAGTTCTTGCCGCCGATCAGGTTCTCGTACTCGTTGGACTTGAAGTCCGACAGCCGCACGATGACCTTCTGCGGGTAGAACGCCGCGGCCAGGGTCGAAATCCCCTCGACCAGCTTGTCGACGTAGAAGCTCACCGGGTCGTCATAGCCCGCGGTGCGCTGCTCGATGGTCTGCTGAAGCTCCACCGGCAGGGTGTCGAAGTCGAGCAGCGCCTTGGGGTGCACGCCGATCATGCGGTTGATGATGAACTCGAGGCGCGCCAGGCCGACGCCAGCATTGGGCAGGCTCGAGAAGTTGAAGGCGCGATCCGGGTTGCCGACGTTCATCATGATCTTGAAGGGCAGCTCGGGCATGCTGTCGACGCTGGTGGTCTTGCACTCGAAGTCCAGCAGCCCCTCGTAGACATGACCGGTATCGCCTTCGGAGCAGGATACCGTGACCTCCTGACCGTCGCGCAGCACACTGGTGGCGTCGCCGGAGCCGACCACCGCCGGGATGCCCAGCTCGCGAGCGATGATCGCCGCATGGCAGGTGCGCCCGCCACGGTTGGTGACCACCGCCGAGGCACGCTTCATGATCGGTTCCCAGTCCGGGTCGGTCATGTCGGTGACCAGCACGTCGCCCTCGTTGATCTTGCCCATCTCGTCCGGGGTCATGATCACCTTGACCTCGCCACTGCCGATGCGCTGACCGATGGCACGCCCGGAGATCAGGTTGCGACCCTTCTCGCGCAGGTGGAAGCGCTCGAGCTTGCCACCCTCGGTCTGGGACACCACCGTTTCGGGTCGGGCCTGCACGATGTAGACCTGGCCATCGTCGCCGTCCAGGGCCCACTCGATGTCCATCGGACGCTGGTAGTGGCGCTCGATGATCATCGCCTGACGTGCGAGCTCCATGACCTGCTCATCGTTGACGCAGAAGCGACCGCGATCGGACAGCGGCACATCCACGGTTTCCACCGACTTGCCGGCGCTGGCATCGCCGGTGTAGATCATCTTGATCAGCTTGGAGCCCAGGTTGCGCCGCAGCACCGCCGGGCGACCGGCGTCCAGGGTCGGCTTGTGGACGTAAAACTCGTCGGGGTTGACCGCGCCCTGCACCACCGTCTCGCCGAGCCCCCAGGAGGCCGTCACGAACACGGCGTCGCGGAAACCGGATTCGGTGTCGAGGGTAAACATCACCCCTGACGCGCCGGTCTCGGAGCGCACCATCTTCTGGATGCCGGCAGACAGCGCCACGTTCTCGTGGGCATAGCCGCGGTGGACCCGGTAGGAGATCGCCCGGTCGTTGAACAGCGAGGCGAACACCTCATGCACGGCACGCTTGATGTTGGCGAAGCCTTCGATGTTGAGGAAGGTTTCCTGCTGGCCGGCGAAAGAGGCATCCGGCAGGTCTTCGGCGGTGGCAGAGCTTCTCACCGCGACCTTGAGGCTGGGGTGCTGGGCGACCATGGCATCGTAGGCCTCGCCAAGCGCCGCTTCGAAGGACGGCGGCAGCGGCGTGTCGATCACCCACTGGCGGATCTCGGCGCCGGTCTTGGCCAGGGCCTCGACGTCATCGACGTCGAGCCGCGCCAGCGCCTGATTGATGCGCTCGTTGAGGCCGTCGTGAGCGAGGAATTCGCGATAGGCATGAGCGGTGGTGGCAAAGCCGCCAGGCACGCTGACGCCCGCATTGGCCAGATTGGAGATCATCTCGCCGAGCGAGGCGTTCTTGCCGCCCACGCGCTCGACGTCGTTCATGCCGAGCTGGTCGAACCACTCAATGTACTGATTCACGGACTCTTTCACGCGACCCCCTTGTCGACTGGTGACACTCACTGGCAACGATCGCCGCATCGCGATCGACGGCCGCCATAGCTGGATGCTAAGCACCCTATCAAGGGTCGGGAATGTTCGCCATTGGTCTAATAGCGAAGTCATTGGAGGATTTTTACAACACGGCGTCTTTTGGCCGCCTTTTTGTAGTCAGGCTGAGATGACGCCACCAAAACCTACCGGCCGAAAGCGCCGCGGGGCCGCATGGCGCTTGCCGCGCCGCCCGTCAGCCGAGACAATCGAGCCATTCAGGCGCCACTACCTAACCGTCGCCGTAAATCAATCACAACTCACTAGTAACCCGTCGCCGCTAACCAGTCGTCACGACAAGAACCGAAGGTTCCCTCATGCCACGTACCGCCTTTTTCATCTCCGATGGCACCGGCATCACCGCCGAAACGCTGGGCCGCAGCCTGCTGGCGCAGTTCGAGAGCGTCGAGATCCGCATGATCACCAAGCCCTACATCGATGACACCGAGAAGGCGCAGGCGCTGGTGGACAGCATCAATGCCACCGCCGCCCGAGACGGCGAGCAGCCGATCATCATCGACACCATCGTCGACGAGGACGTGCGGCGCATCGTCTCCACGGCCCCCGGCTTCAAGGTCGATATCTTCTCGACCTTCTTAAAGCCGCTGGAAGAAGAGCTTGCCACCCACTCCACCTATACCGTGGGGCGCACTCACTCGATCGGCCAGGACGATGTCTACATGAACCGCATCGACTCGGTGCACTTCGCCCTGGACAACGACGACGGCGCGCGGCTCAACCAGTATGACAAGGCTGACGTCATCCTGATCGGCGTCTCACGCTGCGGCAAGACCCCCACCTCGCTGTACCTGGCGCTGCAGTTCGGCATCCGCGCCGCCAACTACCCGCTCACCGAAGACGACTACGACGAGGACGGCACTCTCAAGATGCCGCGCGCGCTGGCGCCCTACCGCCACAAGCTGTTTGGCCTGACCATCGCCCCGCCCCGCCTGGCGGCGATCCGCAGCGAGCGGCGTCCCAACAGCCGCTATTGCTCGATGGATCAGTGCATGCAGGAGGTATCTCAGGCCGAGGGGCTGTATCGCCAGATGCATATCCCCTACATCGATACCACGCGCTTCTCGATCGAGGAGATCTCCACCCGAATGATTGCCGAGGCCGGCCTGCACCGTCGCTTTAGCCCGCGCTGAGCCAACACCGCCCCGAGGCCGCTGCTCAGCGCGCCACTCAGCGCAACACTTAACGCACTACTCAGCGCAACACTTAGCGCACTACGCCCAGGTCGCGCAGCTTGGCGATGTCTTCGGCCGACAGCCCCATCTCGGTGAGCACCGCATCGCTGTCGGCCCCCAGCGCCGGCGGCGCCACCTCACTAGTGCAGGACACCCCGTCGAAACGCAGCGGGTTGGCCACCTGGGGCACGTCCTGACCACCACGCTCGAGGGTCCTGACCAGGCCGCGATGACGCACCTGGGCATCCTCGAGGGCCTCGGCTACGCTGTGAATCGGCCCCGCCGGAATGCCGTGCGCCTCGAAGGCCGCAAGCCAAGCATCCCGTGAGCGACTCGCCAGGCAGGCGGCGATCTTCTCGACCAGTGGCTTGCGATGAGCAACCCGGGCGGCATTAGTGGCGTAAGCCGGGTCTTGGGCCCATTCGGGATATTCAAGCAGCGCGGCGAGCCGCGCGAACTGGGCGTCGTTGCCCACCGTCAGCACCAGATGGCCATCGGCGCAGGCAAAGGCCTGATAAGGGACGATGTTGGGATGGGCGTTGCCGTGACGCTCAGGTGCATGACCGCTGACCAGAGTGTTCAGCGCCTGATTGGCCAGGGTGGCCAGCTGCACGTCGAGTAGCGCCACATCGATGTAGCGCCCGCGACCGGTGCGGGAGCGCTCGTCCAGCGCCGCCAGCACACCCACCGTGGCATAGAGCCCGGTCATCACGTCGGTGATCGCCACGCCGGTCTTCATCGGCATGCCGTCCGGCTCACCGGTGAGGCTCATCAGCCCGCCCATGGCCTGAATCATGAAGTCGTAGCCGGGCCGCCCGGCATAAGGGCCATCCTGCCCGAAACCGGTGATCGAACAGCCTATCAGCTCCGGGTTCTCGGCCTTGAGGCTCTCGTGATCGAGGCCGTAACGCGCAAGCCCCCCGACCTTGAAGTTCTCGATCAGGATATCGGCGCGGCCCGCCAACGCGCGGATCAACGCCTGGCCCTCGGGCCTCGCGATATCCACGGCCAGCGACTGCTTGCCGCGGTTGGCGCACAGGTAGTAGGCCGCTTCGACAGGATCGCCAGCGACGTCCTCGAGCCAGGGTGGTCCCCAGGCGCGGGTATCGTCGCCGCGGCCAGGATGCTCGATCTTGATCACCCTGGCGCCCAGGTCAGCCAGCAGCTGGCCGGCCCAGGGGCCGGCCAGCACCCGCGACATATCCAGCACGACGCGCCCTTCCAGGGGTCCGCTCATCTTGAGCTCCTTGGTCGCTCGGGTTGATTCGGCAACAAGCCTATGAGGAGGCGCTATGAATACCTCCCTGTAAGCTACCTGCGCCATCTCTGGCGCAGGACCTCCTCTTCGGCTTGTTTCTCGACGCCCCGCTTGATCTTTTCTGGTGTCGACTCGTTAGCCGGTAAAGGCCTGGATACCGGTCTGGGCACGGCCGAGAATCAAGGCGTGAATGTCATGGGTGCCCTCGTAAGTGTTGACGGCCTCGAGGTTCATCACGTGGCGGATGACGTGGTACTCGTCGCTGATGCCGTTGCCGCCGTGCATGTCCCGGGCGACGCGGGCAATATCCAGCGCCTTGCCGGCGTTGTTGCGCTTGATCAGCGAGATCGCCTCCGGCACCAGCTGGCCGTCATCGATCATCCGCCCGACCCGCAGCGCGGCCTGCAAGCCAAGGGCAATTTCGGTCTGCATGTCGGCGAGCTTCTTCTGGATCAGCTGATTGGCGGCCAGCGGGCGGCCGAACTGCTTGCGATCCAGGGTGTACTGACGACCGGCATGCCAGCAGGCCTCGGCGGCGCCCATGGCGCCCCAGGCGATACCGTAGCGGGCACGATTGAGACACGAGAAGGGTCCCTTCAGGCCGGTGACGTTGGGCAGGCAGGCCTCTTCGCCGACCTCAACATCGCTCAGCATGATCTGGCCGGTGATCGAGGCCCGCAGGCTGAACTTGCCCTCGATCTTGGGGGCGGTAAGGCCGGGCGTGCCCTTCTCGAGGATGAAGCCACGCAGGATGCCCTCTTCGTCCTTGGCCCATACCACGAACACATCGGCGATCGGCGAATTGGTGATCCAGGTCTTGCTGCCGTTGAGGCGCCAGCCGCTTTCCGTGCGCACCGCCCGAGTGCTCATGCCGCCGGGATCGGAGCCATGGTCCGGCTCGGTGAGGCCGAAGCAGCCGACCCACTCGCCGCTGGCCAGTTTGGGCAGGTATTTCTCGCGCTGCGCCTCGCTGCCGAAGGCATGGATCGGGTACATGACCAGGCTCGACTGCACGCTCATCGCCGAGCGATAGCCGGAGTCCACCCGCTCCACTTCCCGGGCGATCAGGCCGTAGCTGACATAGTTGAGGCCCGCCCCGCCGTAGCCATCGAGCGTCGCCCCGAGCAGCCCCAGCTCGCCCATCTCGTTCATGATCTCGCGATCGAAATGCTCATGGCGGTTGGCCTGTATCACCCGCGGCAGCAGCTTGTCCTGGCAGTAGTCGTGGGCGGTGCGCTGCACCATGCGCTCGTCCTCGTCGAGCTGGTCGATGAGGCGGAAGGGGTCGTCCCAGGTAATAGGCGTGATCTGACTCATGGGGAGCTCCTCAATAATGTCGACATTTAAATGCAATGTAGATCAAGCATCCTGCCCTGCCAAGCCGACCTTGGTCGCGGCCGCTTACTGGAGCTGGCCCTGCGATTCATCTTGGCCTTGCGACTGACGCTGGCGTGCCAACACTGCCCTCAACCGCCACCAGGCAATGCCCGCCATGATCAGGTTAGCCGTCAGCATACCGGTGAAGATGCCATGCGGCCCGTCCAACCGGCTGCCCAGCCAGGCCAGCGGCACGAACAGCACGAAGAGGCGCACCACGGAAAGCGCCATGGCGTCCCGGGGCCGATGCAAGGCATTGAGCGACGACACCGAGAGGATCACCACCCCCTGGGCGCCGAGCCCCAGCGACACCAGCCAGATAAAATCGCGCAGCACCTCGCCGACCTCCGGCCCCTCGGCATAGCGAGCGGTCAGCCAGGGCGCCAGGCCCTGCAGCCCCGCCCAGATCGCCAACTGCCAGACCAGCACAAAGCCCAGGCAGCCGCCGATGGCCCGGCGCACCCGCGCGAGCTGGCCGGCGCCCAGGTTCTGGCTGACCAGCGGCGACAGCGTCATTGAAAGCGCCAGCACCACGATCTGAGCGATGGCATCCAGCCGCGATCCGACCCCGAAGGCCGCCACCGCCGCATGGCCGTGGTCGGCGACGATGCGGGTCACCAGCGCCATGGCCACCGGCGTGAACAGGCTGGTCACCGCCGCTGGCAAGGCAATGCGCCCAAGTACGCGCCAGGACTCCACCAGCGCACCAAGGGTAAGACCCCGAAAGGCAATCAGGCCGCGCAGCCGCGGCTGACAGATCAGGCCCAGCGTCATCAGCCCCCAGCTCAGCACTGTGGCGAGTGCCGCCCCGGCCACACCCATCGCCGGCACCGGCCCGGCGCCGAAGATCAACAGCGGGTCGAGCACCAGATTGAGAATCGCGGCA
Source organism: Halomonas sp. I5-271120 (assembly GCF_030553075.1). Classification (NCBI taxonomy): domain Bacteria; kingdom Pseudomonadati; phylum Pseudomonadota; class Gammaproteobacteria; order Oceanospirillales; family Halomonadaceae; genus Halomonas; species Halomonas sp. I5-271120. Next base: position 3,151,760 of record NZ_CP130701.1, on the reverse strand, counting down.
ACGCCCATCGACAGCCCCGCCGCCAGGGTATTGCCGTGGGCACGTAGCACGCTGTTGATGATGCGCGGCGCGATCACCAGGGCGGCCCCCCAGTACCACACACCCATGTAGGCTTCGAGATAGGGCATCAGGGTGGCGTCGGCCCCCAGCAGCGAGAACAGCGACTCGATGCTTGGCAGCCCGGCAAGTGTCACCAGAGCCCCGACGAGCAGCGACAGCAGCACCGCATCCGTGGCGCGGCGTGCCAATAGGTCGTGACGGCCCTGGCCGAGCAAGCGCCCCACCACCGCCGAGGTGCCGATGCCGAGCCCGATCGCCAGGCTGATCACCGCGAAGACGACAGGAAAGGTAAAGGATACCGCCGCCAGCGGCGCAGTGCCGAGGCTGGCGATGTACCAGGCATCGACCAGGTTGAAGGTCATCATCGCCAGCATGCCGCCGATCACCGGCAGAGTCTTGCGCACCAGCGTGCGGGCGATGGGCGCTTCGAGCATCGAGCCGCGCCGGGCGGGTGACTGGGAAGAAGATGTCGACGTCATGGCAACCTCGGTCGAAAGGGGACGTCATTGTGCCCCACTCAGGCCATGGCCCCAATGTGAGCAAGGGCCGGCACCGTCTGACGCGGCCGGCCCTCTCTATTTCTCCAGCTATCTCTATTTCCCCAGCTATCTCTATTTACGTATCTCTCACTGCGCTCTTACGTACCTCTCACTGCTCTGAGCTTCTCATTCCACGCCGCCTCTCACCTCAGTCCTCGTCGCGGCGATACAGGCGCTGAATGCTCGAGAAATCAAGCCCGCCGTTGCCATTGGCCGCATGCAGGGCAAAGAGGTTACGCGCCTGAGACCCCATCGGCACCGTCGACCTTGACCCCAGCGCCAGCTCCCAGGCGAGCCCCAGATCCTTGGCCATCAGGTCGGTATGAAAGCCACCTTGGTAGTCGTTCGACGCCGGCGCTTTCTCCATCACCCCTGGCCAGGGGTTGTAGCCGTTGAGCGCCCAGTTGCCGCCGCTGCTCTGCTTCATAACCTCGGAGAGCACCGCCGGGTCGAGGCCGTTCTCGACGCCCAGCGCCAGGGCCTCTGCCGTGCCGCTCATGAGAATGCCGAGCAGCATGTTGTTGCAGATCTTGGCCACCTGACCGGCGCCGGTTTCGCCAGCGTGGAAGATGTTCTTGCCCATGGCCTCGAGAACCGGCTTGGCCCGCTCGAAGCCCTCGTCGCTGCCACCGACGATGAAAGACAGGGTGCCGGCGACCGCACCGCCCACCCCGCCCGACACGGGAGCATCCACGAAGGCAAACCCGCGCTCGGCGGCGGCGGCACCCACGGTGCGGGAATCATCCGGGGCGATGGTCGAAGCATCGATGATCAGCGGGTTACCGGCGAGGGTATCCAGCAGCCCCGGGGCACCGTCGTTGCCCAGGTAGAGCCCCTTCACATGGGCGCCGGCTGGCAGCATCGAGACCACCACCTCGGCCTCCTTGGTCACCGCCTCGGCGCTGGCGGCACGGCTAGCGCCGGCGTCCTCGAGGGTTTGCATGGCCTGATCCGATAGATCGAAGACGCAGACATCATGGCCAGCCTTGACGAGATTGGTGGCCATGGGGCCCCCCATGTTGCCAAGACCGATGAAGGCGATACGCATGGTGTGGCTCCTTGTTGGGTGGTTATGTGATCGTTGTTGTTGTTGCGTTGTTGTTGCTGCCGTTATCGTTGCTGCATCGCTGTATTACAGCTCGCGCAGCGGGTGCGTCTCAGGGTTCCACAGCGGTCGCAGCAGGGCCTCGACATCGGCCTTGGGCACCGCGCCGACGCTTGAATGCGACCAGCGCGGGGTCTTGTCCTTGTCGATTAGAAGCGCCCGCACGCCCTCGGCGAGATCACCCTTCAGACAGCACTGCACAGATAGATTGAGCTCTTCACGGAAGGCCTCGGCGAGGCCGGTGCGGGAATGACGCCGGATCATCTGCCAGACCAGCTGCGCGCTCAGCGGGCAGCCAGCGGCGAGCCGCGCCCGATTGGCGGCGAGCCAGTCATCCTGATGGTCATCGTCGAGGATGCGCGCGGCGGCATCCGTGGCCGATGCGCAGGCGGTGAGGCGCTGCAGATGATCGCGATGCGGCCACAGCTGGGCAGCCGGCGCCTGGTCCCGATTCTCGAAACGGTCGAGCACTCGCCCCACCACCGCCTGCAGCGCCCGGGCGTCATCGGCCTCGTCGAAGTCGGCAGATAGCAGCGCTTCGAACAGGGTTTCGCGGCTCTCCCGAGGCACGAAGCGGTCGGCAAGGCCCAGGTCTAAGGCGTCTCGCGCATTGAGCTGGGCGCCGGTCAGGCCCAGGTAGGCGCCGATGCCCGGCGGCATGCGGTTGAGGAACCAGCTGGCACCGATGTCCGGATAAAAGCCGATGCTGATCTCCGGCATCGCCAGCAGCGAGGTCTCGGTGACCAGGCGATGACCGGCTCCGGCCATCAGTCCCATGCCGCCGCCCATCACGATGCCGTCGCCCCACACCAGCAGCGGCTTTTCATAGCAATGAATCTGATAGTCGAGGCCGTATTCGCCGGTGAAGTAGGTCTCGGCAAGGGCGCCGCCCTCCCCGGCCTGAATCGCCTTGTAAAGCGCAACGATGTCACCGCCGGCGCAGAATGCCTTCTCGCCGGCGCCTTCCAGCCAGACGGCGACCACCCGCTCGTCATCGGCCCATTGCGTCAGGCGGGCCGAGAGCTGCTCGATCATGGCAAGCGACAGGGCGTTCAGCGCCCTTGGGGCATTGAGGGTCGCCACCCCGATAAGATACCCCTCGCGGGTCGGGCGCTCCTCGAACAGCACGGGTGCATCGGTCATCGATCGGGCTCCTTGTCGGTCGTTATCGGAGAAACTGAAAGGTGGTGGATAGGTGGCGTCGGGCGCGCCTCACTGCAGCGACTCGATCACGCCATCGGCGAGCAGACGCCGGGCGCTGATCACGCGCATGATCTCGTTAGTGCCCTCGAGGATCTGGTGCACGCGGGTGTCACGCACCAGTCGCTCCAGCGGGTATTCCTTGATGTAGCCATAGCCGCCGTGCAGCTGCAGGGCCTCGTTGCAGACGTTGAAGCCCATGTCGGTGGCGACCCGCTTGGCCATGGCGCAGTGGGCCGTGGCTTCAGGGTCGCCCTGATCGAGACGCCAGGCCGCATGGCGCACCATCAGCCGCGATGCCACCAAGTCGCTTGCCATGTCGGCCAACTTGAACTGCAGGGCCTGGAAGCTTGAGAGCTCGCGGCCGAACTGCTTGCGCTGGCCTAGATAGTCGCGAGACAGCGTCAGCGCCTGCTGGGCGGCACCCAGCGAGCAGCTGGCGATGTTGAGCCGCCCGCCGTCGAGACCCTTCATGGCCAGGCGGAAGCCTTCGCCTTCTTCACCGAGGCGATTCCCGACCGGCACCCGCACATCATCGAAGCTGACCAGCCGGGTTGGCTGGCTCTTCCAGCCCATCTTTTCTTCGTTCTTGCCGTATTCGATACCGGCACTGTCGGCGGGCACCAGGAACGCAGAGATACCGCCAGCGCCGGAATCAGACGCCCCGGTGCGCGCCATCACCACCAGCACATCGGTGGACCCGGCCCCGGAAATGAACATCTTCGAGCCGCTGATTCGATACTCGTCACCCTCGCGTACCGCCTTGCTGCGCAGGTTGGCCGCATCAGAACCGGCGCCCGGCTCGGTCAGGCAGTAGGAGGCCAGCAGCTCGCCGCTGATCAGCCGCTCGAGCCAGGTCTCGCGCAGCGCCTCGCTGCCCCAGTTGGCGATCATCCAACTGGCCATGTTGTGAATGGTCAGATAGGCCGTGGTCGAGATGCAGCCCTGGGCGAGCTGCTCGAAGATCAGCGAGGCCTCGAGCCGCGAGAGCCCCAGCCCGCCCCGCTCCTCATCGATATAGATGCCCAGAAAGCCGGCTTCCCCGGCACGCTTGATGACATCCACCGGAAAGTGCGAACGGGCATCCCAGTCGGCGGCATGGTCGGCGAGTTCGGCACGGCAGAAGTCAGCCGCCGCCTGCTGCAGGGCGTACTGGTCCTCGGTGAGTGCAAAATCCATGGTGATCTCCTCTGACGTCACCGGCCGGCAGGCGTCTCGACATCGTCTGAAACGGGCCAGCGTTAACGAAGTTGGCGTTAACGAAAGGCGCCGTACAGACAGTCGGTATTCACGTCGGCCCGGCCATAACGCTTTCCGTAGCATGAATGACAGCAAGAATGACGGGGCGGCCGCGGCCTCGCCGGGCAATGCCACCAACCTAGCATTTGCTTGGTCGGGCGCAAGCCACCCCTTGGTCTAAGGCCAACAGCAATATATTCCCTTTACGTTAACGTCAAGCATAACTAATCTGGGAGAGTCGAAGCGCCACGGCGTTCATGCGATCATTCCGTCACCGACCAATGCATCGCAACAGCATCGCTAACGCCAAGGAACGTCACTATGCCCAAGCCCAGCCAGACCGAGTCCCAGGCAACCCCGGCCGAGGCCGCCGCGGGAGCCGTGAGGCGCAAGCGAACCTTCGCGATCGGTGAGCTGGCCGAGATGTTCGAGGTAACGCCCCGCACCATCCGCTTCTACGAGCAGGAAGGGTTGCTGTCGCCTGAGCGCAAGGGCCAACGACGCATCTATCATGACAAGGACCGGGTGCGACTGAAGCTGACGCTGCGCGGCAAGCGGCTCGGTTTCACGCTGGCCGAGATTCGCGAGGTCGTCGAGCTCTACGATGCCATGCCCGACGGCAATGCCCGCCAGCTTCACCGCATCCTCGAAATTCTCGCCGAGAAGCGGGCCGATATGGAGCAACGCCTAGAGGATATCCGCCTGATGCAGCATGAGCTCGATGACGTCGAGACGCGCTGCCGGGCGGTGCTGGAGCGCCTGGACCCTTAACCCGGGCCTTAGCCTGGAATACCAGCAAAATGCGCCCCGTGTGGCGGGCGCGGCGCTCCGGTTCTAAAAGCACAATAATCATAGGAGCCAGCATGACACGCCAACGCCCCACCCCGGATTCGCCCACCACCCCGCCCGTAGCAAGCTATGTCAGTGGCACCAGCGACACGCCCCTCAAGGGCCAGACCATCGGCGACTGTTTCGATGCCACCGTCGAGCGGGTGCCCGACCGCGATGCCCTGCTAAGCCTGCACCAGGGGCTGCGTTATAGCTGGCGGGAACTGCAGGCCGAAGTCGACAAGGCCGCCCGCGCGCTGCTCGCCGCCGGTGTGGTGCAGGGCGAGCGGGTCGGTATCTGGGCGCCCAACCGGGCCGAGTGGACCATCACCCAGTTCGCCACCGCCAAGATCGGCGCCATCCTGGTCAACCTGAACCCGAGCTATCGCACCCACGAGCTGGAATACGCCCTCACCCAGTCCGCCACCGCGACCCTGATTCTGCAGGGGCGCTTCAAGGCCTCGAACTACGTGCAGATGATCGCCGAGCTGGCACCGGAGCTCGCCAAGCCGCAAGAAGGCGGCCTGAACTGCCCTCACCTGCCGGCGCTCAAGCGGGTGATCTGCCTGGATGCCGCCGATGCCCTGCCCGGCATGCTCACCTGGCAAGGCCTACTGGAAGGGGCCGAGACGGTCAGCCAGGCACAACTCGCCGAGGTTCAGGGGGCGCTGCAGTTCGATGAGCCGATCAACATCCAGTACACCTCTGGGACCACCGGCTCGCCCAAGGGCGCGACGCTTTCCCACCACAACATTCTCAACAACGGCTTCTTCGTGGCCCGCGCCATGGGGTTCTCTGAGGCCGACCGGCTGGTGATTCCGGTGCCGCTCTATCATTGCTTCGGCATGGTGATGGGCAACCTGGGCTGCATGACGCACGGCGCGACCATTATCTATCCCGGAGACGGCTTCGACGCCGAAGCGACGCTTACGGCCGTGGAAAACGAGCGCGCCACCGCCCTCTTCGGCGTGCCGACCATGTTCATCGCCGAACTGGAACATCCGCGCTTTGCCGAGTTCGACCTTTCGACACTGCGCACCGGCATCATGGCCGGCTCTATCTGCCCCATCGAGGTGATGCGCCAGGTGATCGACAAGATGCACATGGAAGGCGTGACCATCTGCTACGGCATGACCGAGACCAGCCCGGTCAGCTTCCAGACCCTCACCGATGCCCCGCTCGAGAAACGCGTCACCACCGTGGGCACCATTCACCCGCACCTGGAGGTCAAGCTGGTCGATCCTTCCAACGGCGCCGTGGTGCCACGCGGCGAGCGCGGCGAACTGTGTACCCGCGGCTATAGCGTGATGCTCGGCTACTGGGACAACCCGGATGCCACCGCCAAATCCATCGACGCCAGCCGCTGGATGCACACCGGCGACCTCGCCACCATGGACGAAGACGGCTACGTGGCGATTGTCGGTCGCATCAAGGACATGATCATCCGCGGCGGCGAGAACATCTATCCCCGCGAGATCGAGGACTTCCTCTACACCCACCCCGCCATCTCGGACGTGCAGGTGATCGGCGTACCCGATGCCAAGTACGGCGAAGAAGTGATGGCCTGGGTCAAGCTGGTCGAGGGTGAAGAGTTGGATGAAGAAGGCCTGAGAGGCTTCTGCCAGGGCAAGATCGCCCACTTCAAGATTCCCCGCTACGTGAAGTTCGTCGACGCCTTCCCGATGACCGTTACCGGCAAGATCCAGAAGTTCAAGATGCGCGAAGAAGCCACCCACGAGCTGGGGCTGTAACGCCACCTTCCAATAGGAACCGTGTAATTCCTGATACCTGCAAGACCTGAATCACACCTCGAAAGCTGTGCCCCCAGCTTTCGGGGTGTTTTCATTGGAATAGGGTCACCAACAGCAAGAGTATTCGCTTAGCGGCAGATACGGATGTTTTCCACGCAGCCTTTTGCATCCAACGCCACCAATCAATAAGCTGACTGTTCACGGTCAGTAACAGCCCAGAAATGACCGATAGCATCGCGCTAAGGAAAGGACTACTGCATGGATGGCAGGGAGCCATCACGATATGCTCAAGTAGGGGCGGTAGCGTGGCCGGTACCCTTCCAAATTTTCGTGCTATCCCAAATTCAGGCCTCACCGCCCGCTTGTAGCGGTTCACTCGCATGGCCGCTCTTACCCGGCTTGGCAGTGTTGGTATGCACTACGTCTCCATGCCCGACTACCTCAGGGCATGGATAAATGCACAGTATTATTGGATCCGGCAAAAAGCGCAGGCGTGCGAATTCTGCATAGGTAGCCGAGCCATTCTTGGAAACCTTTTCTATCAAAGGGTTAGGTAAGGAATTGCGCGCTCGTTTATTGACTTGAACGCGCGTGCACGTTCAAGTCAATAAACGAGCGCGCAGTCTAATCACTGTTATGCCTCACAGCCAAGTTACAATCTCATTCAAATTAGGAGATAGAAAATGAAAATAGTTACCGTCATAGCACTCTTTTGTGCAGCAGCAGTTGTTCCGTCATTCGCTCAGGCATCACTTTATGACCCATCAATCGAGCACGAGCCGAAGGATGGTGTCGTCAAACTGTATGGTGCTGGGGGGCCGAATACCGCCTTCAAAAAAGTCGCTGAGGTCTGGGAAAACCGTTCGGGTACCAAAGTGGAAATTATCGCCGGGCCTGAAAGCAGATGGTCTGCTGATGCGCAGGCAGATGCCGATATACTTTGGGGTACTTCGGAGCAGTCGATGACGGCATTCCTGCTAACCTACAAGACCTTCGACCCCAGCAAGGTCGAGCCGATCTATATCAGGCCCACCGTTATAGCCGTTAAGGCCGGCAACCCAAAGAATATTCAGGGCTTTGACGCGCTTCTAGTGGAAGGAATGAAAATCGTCGTTACGGAGGGCAAGGGCATCTACAACACCTCCGGAACTGGAACATGGGAAGACGTCGCCGGACGCATGGGCTCGCTGAATGACGTCGCGCAGTTTCGGAAGAATATCGTGTCGTACTCGCTCGGCTCTGGCGCCAGCTTCAATGCGTTCAAGGAGCTGGACGCTGATGCCTGGATTACCTGGCCGAACTGGCCAATCACGCACCCCGATGTATTGGAGCTTGTTCGCTTAGATGAAGGCCGAACGATCTGGCGAGATGTCAATGTAGTCATCTCACCTGACGCAGACCGTGAGGCGCAGATGTTCCTAGACTTTCTGGTTACCGAAGAAGCGCAAAAGATAATGGCCACCGAAGGGTGGCGGAGATAATCGCTATTTATTAGTTGCCCCATAATCCGATGCATAACAAGGCGCTGCACCGGACGGCAATTCCGCTGCGCTCCATTGCCGCCGGTGAGCTTAGTCGTTATGCCTCACAGCCAAGTTACAATCTCATTCAAATTAGGAGATAGAAAATGAAAATAGTTACCGTCATAGCACTCTTTTGTGCAGCAGCAGTTGTTCCGTCATTCGCTCAGGCATCACTTTATGACCCATCAATCGAGCACGAGCCGAAGGATGGTGTCGTCAAACTGTATGGTGCTGGGGGGCCGAATACCGCCTTCAAAAAAGTCGCTGAGGTCTGGGAAAACCGTTCGGGTACCAAAGTGGAAATTATCGCCGGGCCTGAAAGCAGATGGTCTGCTGATGCGCAGGCAGATGCCGATATACTTTGGGGTACTTCGGAGCAGTCGATGACGGCATTCCTGCTAACCTACAAGACCTTCGACCCCAGCAAGGTCGAGCCGATCTATATCAGGCCCACCGTTATAGCCGTTAAGGCCGGCAACCCAAAGAATATTCAGGGCTTTGACGCGCTTCTAGTGGAAGGAATGAAAATCGTCGTTACGGAGGGCAAGGGCATCTACAACACCTCCGGAACTGGAACATGGGAAGACGTCGCCGGACGCATGGGCTCGCTGAATGACGTCGCGCAGTTTCGGAAGAATATCGTGTCGTACTCGCTCGGCTCTGGCGCCAGCTTCAATGCGTTCAAGGAGCTGGACGCTGATGCCTGGATTACCTGGCCGAACTGGCCAATCACGCACCCCGATGTATTGGAGCTTGTTCGCTTAGATGAAGGCCGAACGATCTGGCGAGATGTCAATGTAGTCATCTCACCTGACGCAGACCGTGAGGCGCAGATGTTCCTAGACTTTCTGGTTACCGAAGAAGCGCAAAAGATAATGGCCACCGAAGGGTGGCGGAGATAATCGCTATTTATTAGTTGCCCCATAATCCGATGCATAACAAGGCGCTGCACCGGACGGCAATTCCGCTGCGCTCCATTGCCGCCGGTGAGCTTAGTCGTTATGCCTCACAGCCAAGTTACAATCTCATTCAAATTAGGAGATAGAAAATGAAAATAGTTACCGTCATAGCACTCTTTTGTGCAGCAGCAGTTGTTCCGTCATTCGCTCAGGCATCACTTTATGACCCATCAATCGAGCACGAGCCGAAGGATGGTGTCGTCAAACTGTATGGTGCTGGGGGGCCGAATACCGCCTTCAAAAAAGTCGCTGAGGTCTGGGAAAACCGTTCGGGTACCAAAGTGGAAATTATCGCCGGGCCTGAAAGCAGATGGTCTGCTGATGCGCAGGCAGATGCCGATATACTTTGGGGTACTTCGGAGCAGTCGATGACGGCATTCCTGCTAACCTACAAGACCTTCGACCCCAGCAAGGTCGAGCCGATCTATATCAGGCCCACCGTTATAGCCGTTAAGGCCGGCAACCCAAAGAATATTCAGGGCTTTGACGCGCTTCTAGTGGAAGGAATGAAAATCGTCGTTACGGAGGGCAAGGGCATCTACAACACCTCCGGAACTGGAACATGGGAAGACGTCGCCGGACGCATGGGCTCGCTGAATGACGTCGCGCAGTTTCGGAAGAATATCGTGTCGTACTCGCTCGGCTCTGGCGCCAGCTTCAATGCGTTCAAGGAGCTGGACGCTGATGCCTGGATTACCTGGCCGAACTGGCCAATCACGCACCCCGATGTATTGGAGCTTGTTCGCTTAGATGAAGGCCGAACGATCTGGCGAGATGTCAATGTAGTCATCTCACCTGACGCAGACCGTGAGGCGCAGATGTTCCTAGACTTTCTGGTTACCGAAGAAGCGCAAAAGATAATGGCCACCGAAGGGTGGCGGAGATAATCGCTATTTATTAGTTGCCCCATAATCCGATGCATAACAAGGCGCTGCACCGGACGGCAATTCCGCTGCGCTCCATTGCCGCCGGTGAGCTTAGTCGTTAGATTTTTTATGGCCATATATACCGAGTTCGCCAGTTGGCTGAACAACAATCAAGGTGTTCTGACGCTATCAATATTCTTGGCCACGATCCTGCTGGGTTGGGTTAGCGGAATATTCTCAGCTCTTAGACGGAAACCTAAGTTTGCGCTCAGAGTTATTGATGGGCCGACTTTCGCGTGCACATTTACCACAGGGAAAAAGAAGGGGCAATTTGAGGTTCATCGTACCTGTATAGCTCTGTACCTGAGCGTATCGAATGTTGGGTCTTCGCCATCCAGCCTGGAAGCTCTTTCGGTGGGCTACCACTGGAATCTCAAACCTTTCAGTCTACTATGGGTAAAACACTCAATAGGTTGGTTCTGGCTAAACCAGCAAGCTGTCGCTTTGGAGGATTTTCAAGCAAAAATTGGTGAATCCACGAAGGTATACCCTTTCCTCTTCCAGAACGCCAGTTCGGGCTTCAACAAAGTAGAAACCTACTTAAACATTGGACAATCAACGAATGGAGTCGTTTATTTCGAACAACCAGATAGTTGGGGTGGCTGCTTTCCTAAAGTGAACAGGGAAGAGGTCGAGGTTAGGGTGAAGCTTGCCGATACCTTTGGAAGAATGCACACCAAAAAGTTCAGAATACCGATGGTTTCCCTCGAGTATGCTCGAAAATACAACCCCTCTTTCGGGAAAACTCTTTCGGAGCTCAATGGTGAAAAGCTTCCATTTGATCTTGTCTGAATCTAACCATCGGCTGCACAGCGACCGATTTTCCGCCGCTTCGCAGCTCCAAACCGGCGCGTGAGCTGGGCGCCATGACTCAAATTCTGCAAAGGCATGTTAAAGAGGTAGATCTTGAAAAAATTTATTAAAAAAATATCAACTACCGTTCCGTATTCAGAAGATCAAATAGATATTGAACTGAATGGGAAAAATCTTATTCTTACTGGTTCAAATGGATCAGGCAAGACATCTTTAGTAGACAGTATCTATAAAAAACTTATTGATATTGTACGCTCTAAGAAACTGGATAACCTTAAGAAATGGGAGCAACAAAAACTACATTGGATTGGACAGCGAGATAACGCCCAGGAAGGTTCTTCTCAATATCAAAACGCAAAAAAACAAATTGAACATTTAGATCGTGAGATTGATAGCGTAACCAGCAGTCCTAATATTACAATTAGTGACCACCTTGAGTTTTCTCGAATGGTAGACAGTGAATTGGGAGTCATTGAATTATTTCCAGCTGTCAGACAGTCTCAAATTCAGGATGCCCGAAGTGCATCGGGAACAAACTATAATAAAGGCGACTTAAACAACCAAAGATCTGGTGCTCAAATTGGAAACCAGCTAGAACAGCACCTGGTTAACTTATATACCCGCCGATCATTCTCTATTACTGAGCATAGAAACCAGGAATTAGAGAAAGAGATAACTAAGTGGCTATCTGATTTTGATGACAATCTAAAGTTTTTAATGGAAGATCAGTCAGTCCATCTAAACTTCGATGCAGATAATTTCAAGTTTTATATTAAACAAGATGGTAAGGAACCTTATACGTTTCAGAATCTCTCTTCAGGGTATTCGTCGATTTTTAGCGTATTCTCAAAACTTTTGATGCGTTCTGAATATTTAAAGGTCAGTCCCTCAAAGCTGTGTGGTGTAGCTATTATCGACGAAATAGATGCTCACCTACACGTAACCCTACAGCGGAAAATATTGCCTTTTCTATCTGAATCATTCCCTGGGATTCAGTATATAGTCACGACTCATTCTCCCTTTGTTCTAACATCCGTAAGTAATGCCGAAATATATGACATTAGCAGGAGGGAACAAGTTGGGGATCTTTCTTCTTATTCCTATGAATCTGTTCTAGAAGGATTGTTTGGAGTGAGTTCAGCTTCTGATATTCTTCAGAATAAAATTCGGGAAATAGCAATAAAAATTGAAGATGAAAACACGAATACCGAAGAATTAGAAACCTTAGTTAATAAACTGGAAAGCAATCAAGATATTTTGGACGAAGAGTCTAGGTTTTACCTTAATAGTGCAAAACTAGAGATAAATAAGATCAAGAAGGGGGTAGGGAAATAGATGTTCAATGTGACTAGACCCGCTGACGCCCCAGAATCCTTGGCCGCAAGGAGAAGCTACTCTGAAGAAGACGTATTAAATAAACTCAGGGAGATTTTCTACGATAAGTGCTATCTCTGTGAAATAAAAGACCCTACTTCAATTAATGTAGAGCATTTTTATGCTCACCAAGGTAATTTGGATAAGAAGTTTGATTGGCATAACCTATTTTATGTCTGCGGCCGATGCAATAATATAAAACTGGCCAAATATAATAACTTATTAGATTGTACCAATGATGACGTAGATGTTTTTAGATCGATAAAACATCTACCTCCTCACACACCTTATCAAAGCAAAATCATAATAGAGCCAATATTCACTGACGAAAAAACTATCGAAACAGCTGCACTGCTAGATGAAATATTTAACACAGAAAAAACTATTAACAAAAAGATAACAGGGAAATATCTAAGGAAAAAAGTCTTTCAAAAATATAACCGTTTTTTAGAGCTCGTGAATGAATATTTAGATGATGAGCTTCCGCAAACAAGGAAAGATGATGCGCTTGAGCGGTTACAAGTACTAATGTCCAGAAATCAAGAATTTTCAGCATTTATAAGATGGGTTGTACTTGAAGATAATTATCTAAATGAGTTACTAGGGGCTAGAATAGATTGATTCTCGCCGCCTAGACATAACAAACGCGTTAATTAGGACGCTCGCAAGCTCGCACCTATTATGCGAGCGTTAAACGCTCAAAACACTGATCATCAACGGGAGGGTCAGCCATGGAATTCGATTACAGAGCAGACGACGACTCTGGCCCCATGTATATGGGCGACTATGAACTCGGGACAAGCCTGTTACAAACCATCGAACCCGGTGATGAAGTGACGCTCAAGGTTGGTGGAAACAGGGTTAACGTCACAGTCGACACGAGCAATGCCGATTCGTACGCGGGGACTGTAAGCCGCATCATCGACGATTCCGATGCATTCGGTGACCTTGAGGCTGGTGATGAGGTGGAGTTTCTACACTCCAATATCTGGGCTAGGTATCGGAGTTAATGAGCGTTCAACCAGTCGCTATAGTACGCGGCCGATGGGCGCCGCTAAGCTCAGCGCTAGGCCACTCAATAATCGAAGATCGGATATGCCTTTAATAGTTGAAGCACTGTCCTTACCAGATAACCTTCCGCATCCAAAGGCTATTGAGTCATTTGGAGATAACTTTCATGGCTACAATCCGGAGTTTTGGGAATTTTTTTATCGGACACGCCGGTACTTAAGCCGTATAACCGAGACCGAGCTCCGCGAAAGATACGTTGCGCTTCACCGAAATCTTCGGACGCTTACTGCAACTGACCGCGATAAAATTCCGATTCAAAGTTTCTTATCCTCATGGTATTGGCATAAGAAAGAGCATCAGACACGGCTGGAATTTGCGCTTCGTGATTTGGAACTTCCAATAGCCCCAAAAACAGCACCATTTCAAGAGGTCGATAAAACTCCAATTCGCCGTCCACGTTCCCCTAATTGCGCAGACGTCTTATATCGCTACGGTGATGTTAGCTATTTAGAGCCAATGCTTTACGAGGGAAAAATTCGACTGGCGGCGGCTGGTTATTATCGGGATATTGAGTTGGGTGAAGTCCGGTCCGATGACGAGTTGAATAAGCACTCTTATTCTCCCGGAGAATATATCAAGATAATTAACCCTGATAGCAGCGAGTCTCCCATCATTGGCGATCTCAAAAGGACTAAAAGTACGCTGGACTACTATGCGTTGTGTATGTCTTGCGACTGGGATGTCGACTTGTTAGAAGACTTTGGTGCCAATTGCTGCGTCGTCATACACGACACAGATGAGTTCGCATCACGGCTCGAGCGGGCCGCCAAGCAGGTTATCGGTGGTTGGTACTATCATCATAATCCAGTCGAATACTTCGACCCCTACGACGTAGGGCGTAATCAGTATTTCGACGCCGCGATGTGCAAAAACTTTCGTTTTGCATATCAGAGGGAGTATCGATACATCTGGACAAGCTTAGAGGGAATTGAAGCTGAAGGATTTACGCACTTGGAGCTAGGTTCGATCGAAGATATCGCAACCATCTATAAATTTAACAATTAAAACTAATTTGCCCAACAGGTCGCTGCAGTTGACCGCCCAAAACGCTCGCGCGTTTCGGGTTCCCTCCGCACTCTGCGGCTGCTTGCCTGAAGACAAGCGGGCTCATCGTTTCATCCCAATGGATGCAGAGGATTTCTCCTATCCGGGTGGTAGAACGCCCGCTTACACGGCGATTGAAATCAACATGATGCAGGGGCGTAACTCTGAGACGCAGAAGGCGCTGATCAAGGAGTTGTTCGCCAAAATAGAGTCCGAGGTAGGCATTTCGCCCGTGGACATTGAGATCACGATAAAAGAGCAGCCAGCTCACTGCTGGGGCTTTCGGGGCATGACAGGCGATGAGGCGCGAGACCTCAATTATTCCGTCAAAGTATGATGTGACGTATGTGGCCCGCGACTTTCGGACGAGAAGTCGTCGGCTACCCCGCCTCCAGCAAGGTACTCAGCACGCGCTTGACCCGCTTGATGCCGCTGACCAGCGCGGCCTTGATCTCGGCCATGGTGATGTCACGCTCGACAAAGTCGGGAGAAGGATCCACCAGCAGCGCCAAGCGGGCATAGATGATTTCAAACTCACGGACCAGGGTCGCTTGGGGCATGCCGTGCATGCCCCTACCCGATTACAGCCCTCGCGGTTCAGGCAGTTGTGGCTTCGTCCGCTGCCTGCCAGGTGCCACGCGCGGCGATGCGGTGGGCGAAGGCCGTCACATCGGCGGGTGCTCGTCCCAGCGCCCGCTGCACCCCATCTCCAACATGGGCGTTGCGCCCGTCGAGCACGGTCTCGAACAGGTACTTCAGCAGCCAAACGATCTCATCCGGCGCACCGGACTCGGCCAGCGCCTCGGCGAAGGCATCCTTGGGAATCGGTGTGAAGCGCACCTCGCGCCCGGCCGCACAGGAGATCTCGTCGGCCAGCTCGGTGAAGGTCAGGCAGCGCGGCCCGGTGACCTCGTAGGTCTCATAGGCGTGGCCCGGTTCGGTCAGCGCCGCCACCGCTACATCGGCGATATCGTTGACGTCTATGAAGGGCTCGGGAATGTCTGCGGCGGGCAGAGTGATAGCGCCCTCTCGTACCATGCCGAGAAACTCGCCTTCCGAGAAGTTCTGCAGAAACCAGCTCGCTCTCACCACCGTCCACTCGACACCTGCCGCCTGGACGATCCGTTCGCAGGCCTGGGCCTCCTCCTCGCCACGTCCCGACAACAGCACTAGGCGCTGGACTCCGCTGGACACAGCCTCGTCCACGAAGCGCCGGATCGCTTCGGTGGCACCGGGGATCGCCAGGTCCGGGGCGTAGGTGATGTAGACCGCCGATACGCCCTGAAGGACCGCCTGCCAGCCGCTTGGATCCTGCCAGTCGAAGGCTGGCAGCGTCGTGCGTGAAGCGATTCGGGTGCAAATGCCGCGCGCCTTGAGTCGCTCGGCGACGCGGCGCCCGGTCTTGCCGGTGCCGCCCAGCACCAGCACGAGCTCGTCCTGGGCCTGACGGGAAGTCTGATGGGAAGTTGATGTCGCGTTCATGAGGGCCCTCCTCTCTAGGGGCGATGATGACGGTTGCCATACCGCTCAAGATTAAGGGGCGTGTTACTTTGCCACCATGCTCGGGGTGCTCAGATACATACGCATCCGTCTATAATCGAGCGATGGATACGCTAGGTGGATTATTGGACGCGCCACGGGCGCGAGGCGCCTTCGCCCTGCGCACGGTGATGCGTGCCCCTTGGTCACTGCGCATCCTCGCCGAATCGCCGCTGACGCTGATCGCCGGCATGACCGGCGAGGCGTGGCTGCTGTCGGATGAGGGCGCACCGATGCGCATCGGCCCGGGGGATATCGCCGTCACCCGCTCTCCTGTTCACTACACCATCGCCCACGCCCCCGACGCTCCGCCGCAGGTGGTCATCCATCCGGGACAGCACTGCCGCGACCTGGCGGGACAATCGGTGCATGACGCCATGACCCACGGGGTGCGCACCTGGGGCAACGATCCTGCGGGCGACACGACGTTTCTCGTCGGCGCCTACGAGCACCTGAGCGATATCAGCGATCGTCTGCTGCGCGCCCTCCCCCCGGTACTGATGCTGTCCCGCGATGACTGGGAATCGCCGCTCGTGGCCCTGCTATGCGACGCTATGGCGATCGATGAGCCGGGCCAGGCGGCAGTGCTCGACCGCCTGCTCGACCTGCTGATTACTGCTGTACTCAAGGCCTGGTTCGCCCGGGAGGAGGCGGGGCGACCGGCCTGGTGGCGCCATCAGGGCGACCGCATCGTGGAGCATGCCCTGCGCATGATGCACGACCGCCCAGCACACCCATGGACGCTGGAGACCCTGGCGATGGAGGCTGGCGCCTCGCGAGCCGCTCTAGCGCGGCGCTTCCATGAACGGGTCGGCGAGCCGCCCATGACCTTCCTCAAGCACTGGCGCATGGCCCTGGCGGCGGACCTGCTTTGCCAGCCCGATGCCACGGTGAGCGGCGTGGCGGAGCAAGTCGGCTATGCCACCCCCTATGCCTTCAGCGCCGCCTTCAAGCGTGTCAGGGGGATGAGCCCGGCACAGCATCGCGCAGCGGCCCGCTAGGCTGTTGGCTGCTGAATCGCCGCCGTCATCGCCTGCCGCAAGTCGCGCAGTGTCTCATCAAGCCAGTCACGAAAGGCGACGACTCGAGGGGCATCCGCCGCCCCTGGCAGGCTGACCAGGTAGTAGCTGAATTCCGTGCGCCGCCAAGGGCGCAAGGCAATGACCTCACCATGATCGATCGCCTCCTGGGCCACCGACAGGCGTGACAGGCACAACCCCAGCCCTTTACGGCAGGCGGCTAGCGCCAGCCCGCTGTCCGAGACCTTGAGTCGTCGCAACTCCTGCGGCGCATATAGCCCCGCCTCTCGCCACCATGGATGCCAGTGGCTCCAGGGTTCCGTGGACAGCGCACTATCGTCCTCAATGAAGCAGGCGTGTCGCCAATCCGCGTACTCCCCATCACCATGAACCGGAGCCAATACCGTGATGGCTTCGTCAAGCAGGGGCACGACACTCAGGCCAGGGTAGTTTCCGGTGCCAAACCGAATCGCGACATCGACCTTGCCAGCGCGGAGATCGACCATCCGGTTGTCACCAATAAGCGTGAGATCCAGCCCCGGGTGGCGGCGCAGCAGTTCGCCCACCCGTGGCATCAGGGCATGCTGCAGGAAAGCCTGGGGCGCAGACACCCGTAGCGGTCCGTCGAGACTCGGCTGACTCAGCTCACGGGTGGCGCGATCGATGAGAGTAAAAGCCTCGGCGATGCGTTCCTGGTAGCGCACGCCGGCCTCGGTGAGCACCACCCCACGCGCCTTTCGCTCAAATAGCCGCAGGCCCAGGCTCTCTTCCAACGCCTTGATGCGATGGCTGACGGCGGCGGCGGTAACATGCAGCTCATCGGCGGCCGCACTGAAGCTGCCATGGCGCGCCGCCGCCTCGAAGGCGTGCAGGGTGGGCAAAGGTAGCCGAGAGGAAGACGACATGGCTTACTCCGGTTAAGCCTATGGGTGAGAAACGATACATTGCTGTTATATATTTTAGGCCAATAATGCCAGTCATCCCCCCTCGATCAGGAGCACTGACATGACTGGCACGCTCTACCGTTTATCCTCTTTCACCCATGACCCCAAGGGCGGCAACCCTGCCGGTGTGTGGATCGGTGAAACCCTGCCCGATGTGGCAACCATGCGCAGCATTGCCACCGAGGTGGGCTATTCCGAAACGGCCTTCCTCGGCCCCGTGCATGCCGGCGTGCGCACGGTGCGCTACTACAGCCCCGAGGCAGAGGTCAGCTTCTGTGGCCATGCCACCATCGCCGCCGGCGTGGTGCTGGGTCAGCTCGATGGCGCTGGCACCTACCGGCTTTCCACGGCAGTCGGCGAGGTGCCGGTTGCCGTGGAACAGATCGACGGCGACTGGCACGCCTCGCTGGTCTCGGTGGCGCCAGAACACCGGACCGCCGACCCCGCCCTGGTCGAGGCGGGACTGGCGAGTCTCGGCTGGCAGGCGGATGAGCTGGACCCGAACCTGCCGCCGGCAGTGGCCTATGCCGGCGCCTGGCACCTGGTGCTGGCCACCGCCTCCAAGGCGCGACTCGACGCCCTGTCCTATGACTTCGCGTCACTCAAGGCCCTGATGCTAAGAGAGAATCTCACTACGCTTCAGCTGGTGTGGCAGGAATCGTCGACACGCTTTCATGTGCGCGATCCGTTTCCGGTCGGTGGCGTGGTAGAGGATCCGGCTACCGGAGCAGCGGCGGCGGCATTGGGGGGCTATTTGCGCGATGCGGGATTAATAGAGGCACCCGCGCAGTTGACGCTGCTTCAGGGCGAAGGAATGGGGCGGCCGAGTCGACTCGAGGTAACAATACCGGCCTCGGGAGGGATTGTGGTGTCAGGTACGGCGGTGTCGCTTCAGGCGCCTGTCGACTATCGGTCTTGAGCGAGTCCTCTTGATCCAGCCCCCATCAAAAAAATGCCCGCCATCTGTTGGGCGGGCAGTTGACGCTTACCCGGCCTCGAGCAAGGTCCGCAGCACACGCTTCACCCGCTCGATGCCGCCGACCAGTGCGGCCTCGATCTCGGCCATGGTGATCTCGCGTTCGACCACGCCGGGGGCGGGGTTCACCACCAGCGCCAGGCAGGCATAGGGGATTTCCAGCTCCCGAGCCAGGGTCGCCTCGGGCATGCCGGTCATGCCGACCAGGCTGCAGCCGTCTCGCGCCATGCGGGCGATCTCGGCGGCGGTCTCGAGCCGTGGCCCCTGGGTGCAGCCGTAGATGCCGCCATCATGCAGCGCCTCGCCGGCCGCCCTGCCCGCCTCAAGCACCGCATGGCGCAGGGCGGCATCGTAGGGCCAGGAAAAGTCGATGTGCTTGAGGCTCTTGAAGCGGCCATCGAAGTAGGTCGATTCTCGGCCGCTGGTGTAGTCGATCAGTTGGTCGGGCACCACCAGCGCCTCGGGGGCATGGAGGGGATCGATGCCGCCCACGGCATTCACGCCAACGATACGGCTGGCGCCGGCCTGCTTCAGCGCCCAGAGGTTGGCGCGATAGTTGACCCGATGCGGCGGCAGCTTGTGGGGGTGCCCATGGCGGGCCAGGAACAGCACCTCGTGATCGCCGAGCTGGCCTTGCAGCACGCTACCGGAGGCCGTACCGATGGGGGTCTCGGCGCTGTGCCGCTTGGTCACTTCCAGCCCCTGCATCTGGGTGAGGCCGGTGCCTCCGATGATCGCGAGCATGCTGCCCCTCCTTATCTATGACCGCCTCTATGACCGCCGCGCCGGGCCTTACATGCCCTGGGGCGCGAAGATCCCCGGCGCGTTGCGCCAGTAGCCCTTGTAGTCCATGCCGAAGCCGAATACGTAGCGATCCTCGACATCCAGGCTGCAGTAGTCGGCCTTGAGGCCCGGTACGGCCTTGCGGTCATGATGCTTGTCGACCAGCACCGCGGTAGAAATGCTGGCCGCGCCCGCTTCTCGACAGTAGGCCAGAATGGCGGCCAGGGTCGAGCCTTCGTCGAGGATGTCGTCAACGATCACCACATGACGGCCGGCCATCGGCACCTCCGGCGACACGCGCCAGAATAGCTCGCCGCCGCGGGTGCCGCCGCGATAGCGGGTAGCGTGCAGGTAGTCGACCTCCAGCGGGAAGCCGAGCCGGGTCAGCAGGTGGCCGGTGGTGATCAGGCCGCCGTTCATCACGCAGTAAAACACCGGCAGCTTGTCGCCGAGATCGGCGGTGATCCTCTCGGCCATCTGGTCCAGCGCCCGCTCGACCGCCTCTTGAGAAATCAGGCAGTCGGCGTTATCCATGATGTCGCGCATGGCGGCCAGGGACGCGTCGGCGGAAAAAGCTTGTTGAGTCATGGGGTCACGAGTCGGTTGGGAGTGAAGAAGAGGGTTCGCCATTGGCCAGGGCTTCCAGCCGGGCATGGACGCGGCGCCAGCGCGACAGCGCCGGCAGGTTCTCGAGGCTTGGCCGGGCACGGCCGTAGCGCAGCTTGGCCTGACGCTTGCTGCCACGACCGGCGCAGGCGTCGAGCGCTTCCAGCGCGGCGGCACGGTCGTTGCACACAAGCACCATGTCGCAGCCGGCATCCAGCGCCGCCAGGGCGCGCTCGCCGGGGCCACCGGCGACGTGGGCTCCGGCCATCGACAGGTCGTCGGAGAAGATCGCGCCCTTGAAGCCGATCTCCTCACGCAGGAAACCCAGCCAGCTGCGCGAGAAGCAGGCCGGGCGGGCGTCGAAGGCGGAATAGACCACGTGCGCAGGCATCACGCCGCCGAGCCGCGCGGCCTGATCGGCAAAGGGCACCAGGTCATGCTCACGCAGGTCGTTAAGCGGGCGCGGATCAACGGGCAGTTCGAGGTGCGAGTCGGCGGCCACACTGCCGTGGCCGGGGAAATGCTTGCCCACGGCGGCCATGCCGGCCTCGTTAAGCCCTGCAATGAAGGCGCCGCCCAGGCGGCTGACCTGCTGTGGGTCGCTCGAGAAGCTGCGATCGCCGATCACGGTGGACTCGCCGCCGTCGACGTCGAGCACCGGGGCGAAGGTGATGTCCAGCCCGCAGGCGGCCATCTCCATGCCCAGCAGCCAGCCGGCATCCTGGCAATGCTGCAGTGCTGCCTGGGAGTTACTCTCGAAGCCTTCGGCCAGCCGTGCCATGGCCGGCAGCCGGGTGACGCCGCGACGAAGCCGCTGCACTCGCCCGCCTTCCTGGTCGATGGCCAGCAACAGGTCTGGCCGTACCGCGCGAATCGCGCTGCACAGGGCCTGAACCTGGGTGGCATCCTCGATGTTGCGGCCGAACAGAATCACCCCGCCCACGTCGGGGCGCATGAGCATATCGGCTTCTTCCGGCGTCAGCTGGGGACCCTCGAGATCCAACATCACTGAACCCAGCGGTTGCGTCATCTTGGTCTTCCTTGGCGTTGAAGGAGGGGGATTCTAGAACAATGTCTCGCCGGACGACAGGCACCGCTCAGTCATGCAGCCAGACCGGCGTTCCGGGCGGGGCTGCGGCGAAGACCTCGAGCAGGGCCTCATCGCGCAGTCGAATGCAGCCGTGGGAAGCAGCCACCCCCATGGGTTCGGTGGGCGGTGTGCCGTGCAGATAAATGTAGCGACGCTGGGAGTCGACGTCACCACCGCGGTTGTAGCCAGGCTCGAGGCCACACAGCCAGAGGATGCGGGTGAGGATCCAGTCACGCTTGGGATGCTCGGCGGCAAGCGCCGCTGAATAGACTTCGCCGGTGGGCCGGCGGCCCCGGAAGACGCAGCCGAGTGGCTGCCCCTCGCCGATGGCGGCGCGAACATAGTGCCAGCCGAGCGGTGTCTGGCCGCTGCCCTCGTGCTGACCGTGACCGGCCAAGCCACTTGATATCGCATACTCGGCGTGACGGGCAGAGCCCTGCCAGACGACAAGGCGCTGCGTCGTGACATCGATGTCGAGCCAGATGCCATCCGCCGGCGGCAAGGCGTCGAGTCGTGGCGTGTGCATCTCCTACCCCGCGGCCTTGATGGATTCGGGGGCACCTTCTGGCAAGGGAGCCTGGAGGGCGGCCACTACCACCGGCCGCAGACGACGCACCAGATCGCGCACGCTGACATGCTCGTCGAAATCCTTCTCGGCGATGTCACGCAGCGCATCGAGGCCAGAAAGCGTGAAGATCACCGTGCCAAGCACGAAGTGCAGGCGCCAGAAGCGCTCGGCATCCGGCAGTTCCGGTGTGGCCTTGCGTACCAGGTCGGTGAAACGGGTGAAGACGCTGCCGTAGTGCTCCTGAATGTAGCGGCGCAGATGGCCCTGGGCCTGACTGTAGGCAAGGCCCAGCAGCTTCATGAAGACCTTCAGGCTGTTACGTTCGGCTGGCACGTCAAGCACCGAGCGCGCCATGGTCTCGAGCAGGACTTCGAGGGGAATGATTTGCCCCTGGTAGTCCTGCTCCAGCGCATCGAGCGCGGTGTGAAAGCGCTCGGTGAAAGGATCAAGATAGCGGGCGAAGACGGCCTGGATCAGCGACTTCTTGGAACCGAAATGGTAGTTCACCGCTGCCAGGTTGACCTTGGCCTTGCTGGTAATGGTCCGTAGGGAGGTCTCGGCAAAGCCGCGCTCGGCGAACAGCACCTCTGCGGTATCGAGAATCCGCGTCACAGTATCGGTCTGGGCCATGCTCATGCCTCTCCACCTGTCACCAATAAACGAATGTTTAAAACATAACCTGATTCTATGTCGTGCATCAGAATGTCACAACGGTGCGGAAAATCCACCTTAGGCCCGTCAACGTGCATCACAGCGGCCTGAATGGCCCTGGCGAAAAGGCTGTGGTGAAGGGTAATGACGAAGCACAGTGGTGAAGGGTACGGGCGAAAGAGGCTTGCCGTATTACTGGATGCAATCACATACTGTATACTTGAACAAACACCCTCAGTGACCACCGGCGGAGGCCGCATGACACGCCCCCTGACACCGCGCCAGCAGAACGTCTATGACTTTATCGTCAAGACCATGAGCGAGTTGGGCTACCCCCCGACCCGTGCCGAAATTGCCCGCGCCCTGGGCTTCCGCTCCCCCAACGCCGCCGAGGAACACCTGCGCGCCCTGGACAAGAAAGGCGCCATTCGCATGGTGCCCGGCACCTCGCGGGGCATTCGCCTGCCGGCGATGGAAGCCGAGGCAGGGGAAAACGAGCCCAAGGCCGCCAATGCGTCCGAGGCAAGCGCTCAGGGGCTGCCGATCATCGGTGAGGTGGCAGCGGGCAGCCCGATCCTCGCGACCGCTCATATCGATCGCTACTGCCCGCTGCCGGCCGATTACTTCACGCCGCGTGCCGACTATCTGCTGCGGGTGCGCGGGCTGTCGATGAAGGATATCGGCATTCTCGAGGGCGACCTGCTGGCCGTGCATCGCACCGAGCGCATTCGCGATGGTCAGATCGTGGTGGCACGCATCGATGAAGAGGTCACGGTGAAGCGCTTCAAGCGCCAGGGGCATACCGTTTGGCTGATGGCCGAGAACGAGGAATTCGCGCCCATCGAGATCGACCTGCGCCATCAGGCACTGGAAATCGAGGGCGTCGGTGTGGGCGTGATTCGCGGCGGCAACGGTCAGGCCCTGCACTGATACCCACGCTTTCACGCCACTGACGGAACGCCCGACATGGCCGGCACGCCAAGAAAAATCCTGCATGCCGACTGCGACTGTTTCTTTGCCGCGGTCGAGATGCGCGACAACCCTGCCCTGCGAGACGTGCCGATCGCCGTCGGGGGCGGGGTCGACCAGCGCGGGGTGATTGCCACCTGCAATTATCCCGCTCGCGCCTTTGGTGTTCGCTCGGCCATGCCCACCGCTCGCGCCCTGCGCCTGTGCCCTGATCTCGTGCTGGTGCGCGGCGACTACGAGCGCTACCGGGAGGTCTCCCGCCAGATCCAGGCGATCTTCCACGAACTAACCCCCCTGGTAGAACCCCTCTCCCTCGATGAGGCTTTCCTCGACGTCAGCGACGTCGACCATTTTCAGGGTAGCGCCACCTGGATGGCGCAATGGCTGAAGGCCGAGGCCCTGAAGCGCACCGGCATCACCATCTCGGTGGGCGTGGCCCCCTCAAAGTTCCTGGCCAAGATCGCCAGCGACTGGGAAAAGCCGGACGGTCTGACCGTCATCACCCCCGATGACGTCGATGCCTTTATCACCGCTCTGCCGGTGAATTGCCTGCACGGAGTCGGTCCCGCTACCGCCGCCAAGCTTGAGGCAATGGGCATCGCCACCTGCGAAGACCTGCGCACCTGGCCAATCGAGACCCTGCTTGAGCGCTTCGGCAAGTTCGGCAAACGGCTCTTCGAGCTCGCACGAGGCATAGACGAGCGCGAAGTACGCACCCACCGCGAGCGCAAGTCGATCAGCGTTGAGACGACTTTTCACCACGACCTGCCGGACCTGGCGGCCTGCCGAGACGCCCTTCTCCCGCTGATCGAGCGGCTGGCCGGACGCATCGAACGCCACGGCCAGCCGCCGCTGGACAAGCTGTTCCTGAAGGTGCGCTTCAGCGACTTCACCCTCACCAGCCTCGAGTGCCAGGGCGCCATCCCCAGTGCCGAGCTCTTCCACCGCCTGCTCGATCAGGCCTGGTCGCGGGCGGCACAGCCGGTGCGCCTGCTGGGCGTAGGGGTGCGCCTGGTATCAGCCGACGCTCGCCGCCAGCTCTCGCTGTTCGACGGCGAACCTGACGATGCGTCAGAGACGGTAGCCGACCTCGCATCTACTGACGTCTTTGAGGATGATTCTGAAGACGCCGTCGAAGACGTTTCTGACGACAGGCCGGAACAGCAATAACGGCCCCGGCGCAGCTTTCAGGTCAATGTCCGGCTATCCAGTAGCGCCTTAGATCAAACAAGGTCTGGTCCTTCGATAGCGGCTAGCCCAGCAGCCATTGCCAGGCCTTGGCCTCGACCAACACCACCCACAGCCCGAGCAGGATGAATACCGAGCACGCCAGCAAGTGGATGGCCCGCATCGGCAGGCGTTCGCAGAACCGTGCACCAAGCCACAGCACCGGCACATTGGCGGCGAGCATGCCAAGGGTGGTTCCCAGCGTCACCAGCAGCACGTCCTCGAAGCGGGCGGCCAGCAATACGGTGGCGATCTGGGTCTTGTCGCCGATCTCGGCGAGAAAGAACAGCACGAAACTGGTGAGGAACACGCCATGCCCAGGCGGGCCGGCCTCCAGGCCGTCGTCATCGTCAGGTTTGAGCAGCCAAAGGCCCATGCCGATGAATGCCAGGCCCACCAGGGCCGTCATCAGGCGAGGGTCGATCAAACCAACCAGCGTAGCGCCGAACCAGGCAGATACGCCGTGATTGATCAGGGTAGCGGCAACGATGGCCCAGAAGATCGGCCAGGGGCGAGCAAAGCGCGCCACCAGCAACAAGGTGAGCAGTTGGGTCTTGTCGCCAATTTCAGCCAGTCCGATGGCCAGGCCGGAAGTGATGAGTGCGTCCAATGAATGATTCCCCCGGGCCGGCCACTAGACGATACAGAACACGATGTGCCGCCGGCCCCGGAAGCACATCATGTTCTGAGTCTCGTTTGACCTTTGGGCTATCAGGTATCGGATACCAGGCCCCGGGTCGTCGATGCCATGGTCGTAGCGACCAAATTTGTTGACATCGACCATTCTCGGTCGCTTCTTACGCGGGTGTCGCAGCGCTTACGCAGGCTTTTAAGCTTACGCAGGCTGCTTTTACACGGCCTATAGGAAAGCCGCTGGACACGCCGCAGGAAGGCGGTTGGAAAGTAACTACTCCCCCAAAACGGTTGAGATGATAGCGACTTATACCAGGCTTGCCAAGTTATCGCTGGCGGCGATCAGGCGAAGACTACGGTCTTGTTGCCGTGGATCAGCACGCGGTCCTGCAGGTGCCAGCGAAGACCACGGGCCAGCACGGCTTTTTCCACGTCGCGGCCGAAGCGCACCAGGTCATTGGCGGTATGACAGTGGCTGACGCGCTGGATGTCCTGCTCGATGATCGGGCCGGCGTCCAGTTCCTCGGTCACGTAGTGGCAGGTCGCGCCGATCAGCTTGACCCCACGCTCATAGGCCTGGTGATAGGGCCGCGCACCGGCGAAGGAAGGCAGGAAGCTGTGGTGGATATTGATCACCCGGCCGGCATAGCGCTCGCACAGGGCCGGCGGCAGAATCTGCATGTAGCGGGCCAGCACTACGGTGTCCGCCTGGGCCTCTTCGACCAGGCGTTCGACCTCGGCGAAGGCCGGGGCCTTGTCGCTGGGGTCGACGGGCACGTGATGGAACGGAATGCCATGCCATTCGACCAGCGAGCGTAAATCGTCGTGGTTGGAAATCACGCAGGGGATCTCGCAGTCCAGCTCGCCTGCGGTAAAGCGATAGAGAAGATCGACCAGGCAGTGGGATTCCTTGGACACCAGCATGGCCACCCGCTGGGGACGGCGGGTATCGGTCAGCTTCCATTGCATCTCGAAGTCGTCGGCGATCGGTGCAAACGCCTCGCGAAAGCCTTCCGCGTCGAGCGGCAGCGACTCCGCCACCACCTCATAGCGCATGAAGAAGCGGCCGCTGGTCAGGTCGGAGTG
The DNA here is from genome assembly GCF_030553075.1 of Halomonas sp. I5-271120. Classification (NCBI taxonomy): domain Bacteria; kingdom Pseudomonadati; phylum Pseudomonadota; class Gammaproteobacteria; order Oceanospirillales; family Halomonadaceae; genus Halomonas; species Halomonas sp. I5-271120. Next base: position 3,125,237 of record NZ_CP130701.1, on the reverse strand, counting down.
CTGGTTGGCTTCGGTGATCGAGCCGCCCTGGCCGGCGATGAAGTTCGAAACACGCGCCACAATGCCGACACGATCAGGGCAGGAGACCACCAAGCGATAGTAATGAGACATGGGTTGACCGTCAGTTGATAACCAGAAGAAAAAAAACCACAAAGATGACTGCTGGCAAGGCACCAGACCCTCAAGTGTAACGAATTCACCCGCCTCGAAACACTCTGTACGCGGCGCCTCGCGTTGTCGCTAGCCTTACCAGATGCGTATGATGAGGCGACTCTTTGCTACATCGTGTTCGTCATGTTCCGACCTCGTGTCCAGATTCGTCCTCGCCGTCGTCCTCCGCTGCACTTCCTGCCTCTGGGCGGGTGTGGTGAGATCGGCATGAACCTCAATGTCTACGGCTATGACGGACACTGGATCGCCGTGGACTGCGGCATGATGATCCGCCAGGATCTGCCCGATAGTCCGCTACAGGTGCCCAACCTGACGACGCTTGGCACCCTCGGTATTACCCCAAAAGCCCTGATCATCACCCATGGTCATGAGGACCATATCGGCGCCGCCGCCTGGCTATGGCCCCAGTGGGGCTGCCCGATTCATGCCACGCCGCTGGCGGCCGGCCTGCTGCGGGCCAAGTTCGCCGAGCGCGGCCTGGCCACCGACGCCATCCATATCATTGATCCGGGCGAGGCCATGGAGACCGGCCCCTTCGGGCTGCGTTTCCTGCCGCTGACGCACTCCATTCCCGAGAGCTGTTCGCTGCTGATCACCACGCCCGAACAGCGCGTATTGCATACCGGTGACTGGAAGTTAGACCCGGCGCCGATGATCGGCAAGCCGGTCGACGAGAGCCTCTATCGGGCGTTGGCACCGGTCGACCTGGTGGTCGGCGATTCCACCAATGCTCCCCTGCCCGGCCACTCACGCAGCGAGCGCGACGTGGCCGAGGCACTGGAGCGCACCATTGCTGCCTGCAGCGGTCGGGTGATCGTGTCCTGTTTCGCCAGCAACCTGGACCGGGTACTGGCCATCGGCCTCGCCGCCCAGCGCTGTGGCCGTCGGGTCAGCCTGATGGGCCGCTCCATGGAGCGCATGGTGGGTGTTGCCCGTGGGCTTGGCTATCTCGACGACTTCCCTCCCCTGGTGCCGGTGCGAGATCTTGGCTACCTGCCTCCCGAGGAGGTCCTGGTGATCGCCACCGGCAGCCAGGGCGAGCCACGCGCGGCACTCTCGCGTCTTGCACGCGGTCGCCATGGGGATTTCGAGCTCGCGCCGGGAGACAGTGTGATCTTTTCCGCCAAGGCGATTCCGGGTAACGAGCGACTGATCGAGCGCTTGCAGCACGGCCTTCGCCAGCTCGGCGTCACTCTCTTCGATGAACGCGAGTACCCTGAGCTGCATGCTTCTGGCCACCCGGCTCAAGACGAGCTGAACACCTTCTACGAATGGGTGAAGCCGCGCCACCTGCTGCCGGTGCATGGCGAACATCGCCACCAGCAGGCGCACCGGGAACTGGCCGAAGCCCGCGGTATTGTAGCACCGCTGGTGCCAGTCAACGGCGATCTGATCCGCCTGGACGGTGACGGCCTGACCCGGGAATCGCGCCACCCTCAGCCGCCCTGCATCATCAGCCAGGAAGCGGTAACCCCGGTACCGGATCTTGATGATCCCAAGGCCGGTCGCCGTGAACGTCATGGCAGTCTCTTCCTGGCCCTGCCGGTCACCCCGCTGGATGAAGGCTGGACGCGGATCGGTCGCCTGTTGCTCGACGTTTCCACATCGACGCCGCTCGATGAGGACGCCTTCGCCGACTGGCTGGACGATCGACTGGGCGAATTATCGGCGGATAATCTCGCCGAACTTCGACGGCAGCTGCATCCTAGCCTGATGCATTATCTGGGCGAACGCCTGCGCCATCTTCCGGCGGTGCATCTGCAACTGCTGGCCGCTGAGCCTCCCGGCGAAGAGACATCCGCCAGCAGATCCTGAGCAGGGCCAACACGTCATGAACCTTAAGAGACGAGGATAGGCAAAGGCTGGTTGAACTAGCCAACCTTGTCTTACCTTGCCTGCCTCGCCTGCCGCTCGGCCTTGGCCATCTGCGCCATGAGGTTCTTCGCGACTCACTTACGGACTTACATCAGCCTTTCCGTGGAGCATCACACGACAGCCGATGATCAGGACTGTTTGGCATCCTTCGGCGGACGGCCACGACGACGCTTGGGCTGCTCTGGCACCAGATCATCCACGGAAAGCCCGGCATCATTGATGGCTTCACGAATCTCCGCGAGCTTTTGCTCCTTCATTCGCTCTTCCTGCTGACGCTCACGCTCTTCTTCCTGCTTGTGTTCGATGACTTCGCCAATGACTTCAGCCAGCTTGTGAAGCTGTTCCATGCTCAGCTGCCGCGCGGCTGCGCGCGCGACATTCTTGTTGCGGGCAATACGCTCGAGGGTTTCCGATGACATTGGCTTCTCCACGTGTCGAGTGCTAAAAAACCGTTAACTACAGAAAAGAAAAGTATATGCACAAGCCGTTACTTGGCAAGAAATAGACACATATTTGCCCGCAAAAAAACCGACCCACTGGGGTCGGTTTTTTTATATAACGCTCTCAACATGTCGCTGGAAAAGGCTTAGCCACCGGTCATGTTCATGAAGCGAACCACCTGAACGTCACCGTCGGTGGTGAAGTGATGCCGTTCGGGCTTGAGCGGCATCGCCTCGATGATCCGGGTCTTGAGTGCCTCCATATCACCGGGATATCGACGCAGCACTTCGCGAAGATCGACGGAGTGTTCGTTACCCAGACACAGCAGCAGACGCCCTTCCACCGTGACCCTGACGCGGTTGCAGGAGGAGCAGAAATTGTGACTGTGCGGCGAGATAAAGCCTATGCGGGTCTCGCTGTCGGCCATGCGGAAATACCGTGAAGGCCCTGCGGTCGACTCAGCCGAAGCCATGAGCGGATAACGCGACTCGATGAGCGCCTGCACTTCATCGCTCGAGCAGAACGTCTCTGCCCGGGAATGATCGGACACATCGCCCAGCGGCATTTCCTCGATGAAACTGATATCGAGCCCCTCTTCGCGGGCAAACTCCACCAGGTCCAGCACCTCATCGTCGTTACGGCCCTTGAGGATGACGGCGTTGAGCTTGATGCGCGAAAATCCCGCGGCCTTGGCGGCGTGAATGCCGGCTATCACCTTTTCCAGCTCGCCGGTTCTGGTGAGCTGACGAAAGCGCTGCGGATCAAGGGAATCGAGGCTGATATTGAGCCGCTCTAGCCCCCCTTCGCGCAGCACCTGAGCATGCTTGTCGAGGCTGGCGCCATTGGTGGTCATGGCGAAATCCTTGAGCCCGGGCAGCGCCCCGATATCACCGACCAACTGGCCAATACCACGCCTGACCAGAGGCTCGCCGCCGGTCAGACGAATCTTCTCGACACCCAGCTCGACGAAGGCGCGTGCGACCATTTCCAGCTCTTCCAGGGTCAGTACCTGGGCACGTGGCAGGAAGGTCATTTCTTCGCTCATGCAATAGACACAGCGAAAATCACAGCGGTCGGTGACCGAAATCCGCACATAGCTGACGCGGCGACCGAAGTCATCGATCAATTGTTCCATGCTTCCTCCCAACGCGCGGCATCTTGATGATCGCTCGAGCGTTCTGCGACCCAATAGTTGCCGCTCGCAGTGTGCTCCTTCTTCCAGAAGGGAGCGCGCGTTTTGAGATAATCCATGATGAAGTCACAGGCCTCGAAGGCCGCCCGACGGTGCGCACTGGCGACCACCACCAGCACGATAGGATCGCCAGGTGCCAGACACCCCACGCGGTGGATAAGACGCACCCCTTGCAGGGGCCAGCGACCACAGGCGTCTTCAACAATGGCTTCCAGGGCCTTTTCGGTCATGCCGGCATAATGCTCGAGGGTCAGGGCCGTCACTTCGGGGCGTTCGTTGAAGTCACGCACCAGGCCGGTAAAGCTGACCACCGCACCGATGTCGCTACGCCCCTGCAACAGGGCCTGCTGCTCGACGCCGACATCGAAGGCCTCCTGCTGCACGCGGATCATCATCAACCTCCCGTTACCGGCGGGAAAAAGGCGACCTCATCGCCATCGGTCAGCGGGGTCTGATCACCGCCCATCACCTGGTTGACCGCACACAGTACGCGCCCTTCATTAAGCCCGGCAAAACGGGCGTCCTTGGCCGTGAGTGCCGCCTTGAGCCCGGCAATATCGGCACTTTCCAGCGCATCGAAGGGCAGGTCGATGTCGCTGACACCGAGACGTTCGCGCAGCTCGGCAAGGCACTTGATGTGAATGCAGGGCGCCGCGGTATCCAGCGCCAGCCCCGGATCGGCATGGCGCGAGGCACCGGTGACGATGGGCGACGACATCGCTTGGCGGCGGTAATCGCCTGACTTGCCCCCGGTCTTGCTTTCCAGGCGGATCTCGCCGATTTCCATGTCCTTGTCGACGGCCTTGCACATGTCATAAAGCGTCAGGCAAGCCACCGATACCGCCGTCAGCGCTTCCATCTCAACGCCGGTTCGGCCATTGAGTCGACAGGTGGCGCTGACCTCGACGCTGGAGGTGGGCTCATCAAGGCGAAATTCGATCGCCACCTTGGACAGCGGGAGTGCATGGCAGAGCGGAATCAGCTCATGGGTGCGCTTGGCCGCCTGAATGCCGGCGATACGCGCCGTGGCCAGCACATCGCCCTTGGGCAATTCACCATCGGCCAACAGCGCGAGCGTCTCGGGGTGCATGCGAATGCGCCCACTGGCGACGGCCTCTCGCCGGCTTTCGGCCTTGTCGGCCACGTCCACCATGTGGGCCTCGCCGCGGGCATTAAGATGGGTCAGGCTCATACAGGGTCACCCGCTCGTAAAGTGAATCGGACACGACACATTATCGCACCCTTAGCCGCGATGCATAAATGGCTGTAGCGTCACCGTCTCGCCGGCCTCGATGCCGGCGCAAGGCGCCGCGATCTCGATCAGGCAGTTGGCGGCGACCATCGAGGACAGGATGCCGGATCCCTGGCGACCGGTGCTGCGCACCCAGAGCTGTCCGCTCTCATCAGCGTGATAGACACCACGCAGGAAGTCCACGCGCCCGCTGCGGCTCTTGAGCGATTCCTCGGCGCGCGCCATGAGCCGCAGCGGCTGCCAGGCATGCTCGCCCTGCAGGCGGCGGATCAACGGCTGGACGAACTGCAGAAAGGTCACCATCACCGCCACCGGATTTCCCGGCAAGCCGAAGAACGGTACGCGCTCACTCCCCAGGCGGCCGAAGGCCAATGGCCGACCGGGGCGCATGGCGATACGCCAGAAACCCAGCTCACCGGTTTCGGCAAGCGCTGGCTTGATCCAGTCCGCCTGACCGACCGAGACGCCACCACTGGTGATCACCATATCCGCCGCTGCGGCCGCATCTCGCAGTGCACTGACCATGCCCTGCGACGAATCGGCGAGAATGCCAAGGTCGATGACCTCGACACCAAGGGCCGTGAGCAGACCGTGCAGCGAGAAGCGATTGGCATCGAAGATGCCATCCATGGGCAGCGGCTCGCCGGGAGCCGTGACCTCGTCGCCGGTCGAGAAGATCGCTACCTTCACCTGCCGCGACACTCGGGCGCGATCGACGCCCAGCGAGGCCAGCAGCCCAAGGTGCTCGGCGGCCAGCCGGGTGCCGGCGGTCAGGGCCACCGCTCCAAGCGGCACGTCTTCGCCCGCCTGACGCACATGCTGGCCAACCTTGACCGTCTCGGGGCGTGTGACCCTCACTCGCTCGCGCCCGGCCTCGGGTGGCGCTTCTTCGAGCTGCTCGCTCATGATCACCGTGTCGGTGCCAGGCGGCATCGGGGCACCGGTGGTGATGCTCACCGCGGCATGCTCGGGCACCTCGTCGCGATAGCCGTGGCCGGCCAGAGACTCCCCCACCAACGCCCAACACTCGGGCAGCGCCAGCGGAGCGTGTTTCTGGCCTTGCTCCTGAACTTGTCTCTGGCTTTGTTGGCCCACAGGCCATGCCAGGGCGATGCCATCCATGGCCGCATTGGTATTCTGGGGCACGTTGACCGGCGAGGTGATGTCCTCGCTCAACACGCGCCCACGCAATGCCGCCAGGGGCAGGGTTTCATGCGCGGGCGACGAGGCGGCAGCGAAGCCGAGGATCGCTTCAAGGGCTTCATCCACCGATAGCATGCGTTCACCCAGGTCAAAGCAGGACAGGCTCATGTCGACGCCTCCTGAGAAGCGCTTAACTGGCGTGCCGGCATGCCGCGCTGCTCAGGCCAGCGCCCGGGCCAGGCCGCCACCCAGTCGGTGAGCGCCGCCAGGTCATCCAGAGACAGCGACTCCACGCCCGCCGGCAGGGTCAGCGGCGTACTGCTGGCCACTGCCATCACCCAGGGATCCTCGACGGCACGCAGCGATTTGCCAAGCGACGGGCGGTGAAGCTCCAGCTTGGGCAGCGGCCAGGCCTTGAAGCCTTCGATCAGCACCAGGTCCGGGGCCAGCGGCCGCACCTGCTCGATCAACGCCGCCAGGTCGGGCTCATCCTGCCCCGGGGTATTGATCATCAGCGCGGTGCGAGAGCGTGAGGCAATCAGCATCGGCGCGGCGCCCGCCTCGCGCAGACGATGGCTGTCCTTGCCCGGCTGATCGATATCGAACTGATGATGCGCATGCTTGATTACCGCCGCGCGAATGCCCCGTTCGGCAAGCCTTGGCAGCAGCGCCTCCAACAGGGTCGTCTTGCCTGTGCCACTGAAGGCCGCAATACACAGCAGCGGCAAGGGCTCATCGGCCAGCGGCAGTCGATGTTCGGCCTGCTCGTTCATTTCCTGCGACACCCCTTGTTGTGACGACCTTCCATATGACGAACATTCTAGTGACGACTGTTCTTGGGACGACTGTTTTCGGAACGACCGCTCCTGGGACGCCGGGTCATGGGGCACCTTGTCATGCGGCACGTGTTTGCCTCCTCAGGCTTCACCGGCTCGCAGCTGCTGTGCCAGCCGGGCCTTGTCGTCTTCGGTATTGAGGTTGGCGAAAGCGGCTGGGCAGTCGCTGAAATCCGCCCGCGTCCAGGTATGGCGAGCGTACCAACGATCGATCTTGCGTTCGCCCTCGCGCAGGGCGTCGCCAAGATCCTCGGCCAGGTCTCGGCGAATCAAAGCCACCACCGGATGATCCCGCTCACCGTCATGGGCAACGGCAATATCCGCCTCGCCGATCGCGGCAATCAGGCGCTCAACCAGGTCATCAGGCAGCGCCGGGCTGTCGCAGGGCACGACCACTACCCAGGGTGTTTCGGCTGCCTCGAGGCCGCTCCAGATGCCCATCAGGGGCCCCTGGTAGCCGCCTTCTCGATCGCAGACCACCCGGCTGCCCAGCGCCCGGTATTCATCGAGATGCCGGTTGGCATTGATCAGCACCTCGGCCACGCGGCCATCGAGACAGCGCCTGGCATGTTCGATCAGGCGCGCGGACCCAAAGGGTTCCAGCCCCTTGTCGCGACCGCCCATGCGCCGCCCCTGGCCGCCGGCCAAAATCAGGCCTGTCACTTCATCATGCGTCATCTCAAGCCCTCGTTTGGTCCCTGATTCACAAGGATTATCGCTGGTGCCAGCCTAACGCAAAGCGCCCCGTCACGAACCCTTATGACGCAAGTTGACCACCATGGTCTTAGATTAGAGACCGTCATGCCCTTAAGTTCCCGCTCATGAGTGGGTATCATGCTGTAAAAGATGTTCAACAAGGGCCGCCCATGAGTGGATTCGACGTCGGCAATCGCCTCAAGCAATTGCGCTTGTCGCGTGAGCTATCACAGCGCGAACTGGCCAAACGGGCCGGAGTCACCAACAGCACCATTTCGCTGATCGAGCAGAACAGTGTCAGCCCTTCGGTCAGCTCGCTGAAGAAGATTCTCGATGCCATGCCGGTCTCAATCAGCGAGTTCTTCGCCGGTGATAGCGAATCTCAGGAGCAGGTCTTCTATCGCTCCAGCGAACTTACCGAGATCGGCGACGGCACTCTGTCATGGAAACTGGTGGGCGCGCGCAGGCCCAACCGCAGCATGTCGATCATCCACGAGCACTACCCGCCCGGGGCGGATACTGGCCAGGAAATGCTGGAGCACGAGGGGGAAGAAGGCGGGGTGGTGATCGCCGGCACTATCGAACTGCAGGTCGCCGACGAGGTGCAGCATTTGAAGGCAGGCGATGCCTACTACTTCGATTCACGCCTGCCCCACCGCTTTCGCAATGCAAGCGACAGCGAATGTGTGATCGTCAGCGCCAATACCCCGCCGTCCTTCTCAGACGGCGGGAATGAACAGCATCACGCCTGAGACATTCGCTTTAACGGTTCAATCGCCCTACTCACCTTCTTTGGCCGGCGGCAACACGGCGTTGAGCACGATGCCCACCAGCGCCGCCAGGCTCACGCCCTGCAGGGTGAACTGGCCGCCGCCCACCTGCATGCCACCGATACCGAAGACCAGAATCAGCGACACCACCACCAGGTTGCGCGGTGCGGTCAGCGAATGGCCGGCGCGCACCAGAGTGTTCATGCCCACCACCGCGATCGAACCGAACAGTAGCGTCATGATGCCGCCCATCACCGGGGCAGGGATGGTTTGCAGCAGCGCGCCGAGTTTGCCGAGGAAAGCCAGCACGATGGCGGTCACGGCGGCGATCATCATGATCCGCGGATCGAAGGCACGGGTCAGTGTCACTGCACCGGTCACTTCGGAATAGGTGGTATTGGGCGGGCCGCCAAACAGCGCCGCCACGCTGGTGGCCAGGCCATCGCCCAGCAGGGTGCGATGCAGGCCGGGCTTCTCGAGGTAGTTCTTCTTGGTCACCGAACCAATGGCGACCATGTCGCCGATATGCTCCACCGCCGGCGCGATGGCCACCGGGATCATGAACAGGATCGCGGCCCAATGAAAGGTCGGGGCCGTGAAGGACGGCAGCGCCAGCCAGGCCGACTCATTGACCGGCGTGAAGTCGACCACCCCCATCAGCAGCGCCAGTGCATAGCCGGTGACGATGCCACCCATGATCGGCACCAGGCGAATCAGGCCGCGACCGAAGACCGCCAGCACCAGCGTCACCAAAAGGCTCGACATCGACAGCACCAGCGCCTGGCCATAGCCGATGGCGTCGCTGGTCTCGCCCGTCGCCATGTCCACTGCCACCGGGGCCAGCGCCAGGCCGATGACCATGATCACTGGCCCCACCACGACCGCCGGCAGCAGGTGATGCAGCCAGGCGGTGCCCTTGATCCGCACGAACTGGGAAATCACCACATAGACCAGACCCGCCGCCATCAGGCCACCCATGGTCGCGGGAATGCCGAAGTTCTGGACCGAGCCCTGGATGGGCGCGATGAAGGCAAACGACGAGGCCAGAAACACCGGCACGCTCTGGCGGGTAACGCTGTGGAACACCAGCGTACCCACCCCCGCCGTGAACAGCGCCACGTTAGGGTCAAGTCCCGTCAGCAGCGGCACCAGCACCAGTGCACCGAAGGCGACGAACAGCATCTGCACCCCGGTAAGCAGAATGCGCGGCAAGGATTGTGTGGACTGGCGGCCGGCCACCGTATCGGTCATATCAGGTCTCCAAGGTGAGAAACAAAGCAATCTGGCCCTGCCATCAGGACTCAGGAAACATCAGCGCACAGCAAAACGCCCCTGCGTGATCACGTCAGGGGCGTTTTGGCCTATCAGGTCACGACTCAGCGGGTCCCGAAGATCTTGTCACCGGCATCGCCGAGGCCCGGCACGATATAGCCGTTCTCGTCGAGGCGATCGTCAACCGCCGCGGTGTAGATCTCGATGTCCGGGTAAGACTCCTGGACACGCTTGATCCCTTCCGGGGCCGCGACCAGCACGATGACCTTCATCTGCTGGCAACCACGCTCACGGAGCATGTCCAGGGTCGCCACCATGGTGCCGCCAGTGGCCAGCATCGGATCGATGACGATGGCCTGACGCTCTTCGATATCGTTGGCGAACTTGGCGAAGTACGGCACCGGCTCGAGGGTCTCTTCATCACGATAGAGCCCCACCACGCTGATGCGGGCGCTGGGAATCAGGTCAGTGACGCCATCGAGCATGCCGAGACCCGCACGCAGGATCGGCACGATGGTGACTTTCTTGCCTTTGATCTGCTCGATCTGGATCGGCTCTTCGCTCCAGCCCTCGATGGTGGTCGGTTCGAGTTCCAGGTCCTGAGTGGCTTCGTAGGTCAGCAGCTTGGCCACTTCTCCGGCCAGCTCACGGAAGCTCTTGGTGCTGATGTCATTGGCACGCATCAGGCCGAGCTTGTGCTTGACCAGGGGATGGTTGATGGCGTGAACGCTCATGGCGGCGGACCTCTTCGGGCGACGGGATGGGACGAATGACGGCTTTGTCGCATGAAGATCATGCACAAATTGCGCGACATTCTACCCGTATCGGTCGACGAGGTTAAGGCTGAGTGGGCAGCTGCCAGTCGATGGGGTCACGGCCGTGCTCGGCGAGGAAGGCATTGCCCTGGGAAAAGTGGTGATTGCCGAAGAAGCCACGATGCGCCGAAAGCGGCGACGGGTGCGGCGATTCAAGCACCAGATGGCGCCCGGTATCGATCAGCGCCTTCTTCTGACGGGCATGGCTACCCCACAGCAGGAAGACACAGGGCGCGCAGTGTTCATTGACGGTGGCAATCGCCCTGTCGGTGAAGTTTTCCCACCCGCGCCCACGGTGTGACGCTGCCTGCCCCGCTTCGACGGTCAGCACGGTATTGAGCAACAGCACGCCCTGGCGCGCCCAGTACTCGAGATGGCCGTGATCGACCGGGGTGCAGCCTAGATCGCCGGCCAGCTCCTTGTAGATGTTCTTGAGCGACGGCGGCACCTTCACTCCCGGCTGCACCGAGAAGCACAGCCCATGAGCCTGATCCGGGCCGTGATAGGGGTCCTGACCGAGGATCACGACCTTGACCTGGTCGAGCGGCGTCAGCTGGAAGGCACGAAACCAGTCCGCGGAGTGCGGATAGATGATCCGCCGCTCGCGCTTGTCCTTGGCCAGGGCGTCACGCAGCGCCTGCATGTAGGGGGCGCCAAATTCCGCCCCCAGATGACGATCCCAGCTTTCCGGCAATGGATGTTGTGCAGAGGTACTTTCCGACATCTCGACCTCAGGCACCGCTCTCGCCGGAGGCCTCGCCGCGCACGCGATCCGCCAGCGGCTCGACGTAGGCAACGCCCATATCCCAGGGGAACTGAATCCAGCAGTCCTGCCCCACTTCGGTCAGGAACTGATCGACCAGCGGCCGCCCTTCCGGCTTGGCGTAGACGGTAGCGAAATGCGCCTTGGGCAGCATTTCGCGCACCTTGCGGGCCGTCTTGCCGGTATCGACCAGGTCATCCACCAACAGCCAGCCGTCACCGTCGTGATCGACGCCTTTCATGACATCGAGACCGCCCTGGTCCATGTGGTCGTAGCTCTTGATGCACACGGTATCGATCAGGCGCAGGTTGAGCTCGCGGGCGATCAGGGCAGCCGGAATCAGGCCGCCGCGAGTGATGGCGATAATCCCCTTGAAGTCACGCTCGACCAGCTGATGGCAAAGCTCGCGAACATCACGATGCAGCTGGTCCCAGGAAACGATGAAGTGTTGCTGATAGCGGTTGGCGCTCATGACGAATTACCAAAAACGTAACGGGGGACGAGACTTACTCGTCCTCGGTGAAGGAGCAGACAGCGAAGACGCCAAAACCGGCCTCGCGGATCTTGTCGGAACCGGCGAGCTCCGGCAGGTCGATGATGGTCGCGGTCTCGACCACATGACCGCCGGAGCGGGTGATCAGCTTGGCTGCAGCACACATGGTACCGCCAGTGGCGATCAGGTCATCGACGAGCAGGATGCGATCGCCATGATGGAAGGCATCGGCGTGCAGCTCGACCTCAGACTGGCCGTACTCGAGGGTGTAGGTCTCGCTGATGGTGCGAAACGGCAATTTGCCCTTCTTGCGCACCGGCACGAAGCTGCAGCCGAGCTCATAGGCCAGCGGTGCGCCGATGATGAAGCCGCGGGCGTCGATGGCTGCCACCGCGTCCAGATCCATTTCCTGGTAGCGGTGCACGAAGCTGTCGATCAGCTTGCGAAAGGCTGCGCTGTTCTGCAAAAGCGGCGTGATATCACGGAAGTTGACCCCCGGCTGCGGCCAGTCGGGGACGGTGCGAATCACGGATTTGATGTAGTCGCCGTAGATGCTCATCGATGGTCGAATCCAGTGGTCAGTCGAGGAAGAAGAATTTCAGGACGAAGACAATCGCCAGCACGATCACCGCCGGGTTCAGGTCGCTGAAGCGGCCTGACAGGGTCTTGATGGCAGCGTAGCTGATGAACCCAAGCGCGATACCCTCGGCAATCGAGAAGGTCAGGGGCATGGCCAGCGCGGCGATCAGCACCGGGGCGGCCTCGGTGGCGTCATCCCAGTCGGCATGCGCCAGGCTACCCGCCATCAGCGAGGCCACATAGAGCAGCGCCCCGGCCGTGGCGTAGGCGGGAATCGAGCCGGCCAGCGGTGAGAAGAATAGGCTGATCAGGAACAGCGCACCAACCACCACGGCAGTGAGGCCGGTGCGACCGCCGGCGGCGATACCCGAAGCGCTCTCGATGTAGCTGGTGGTGGTCGAGGTACCCAGTGCAGCACCCGCCATCGAGGCGGTGGAATCGGCCATCATGGCACGCCCCAGGCGCGGCAGCTTGCCGTCCTTGTCGAGCAGCCCGCCGCGGTGGGCAACGCCGATCAGGGTGCCGGAGGTATCGAACAGGTCAACGAACAGAAAGGCAAAGATCACGCTGAACATCGCCACGTTGAAGGCACCGGCGACATCCATGGCCATGAAGGTTGGCGCCACGGACGGCGGCATCGACATCACGCCGTTGTAATCGTTGTGGCCCAGCAGCATCGAGAGCACGGTAACGCCCAGGATGCCAATCATCACCGCACCGGTGACCCGCAGGTAGGACAGCGCGGTGATCACGAAGAAGCCCCCCAGGGCATACAGCGCCGAGGGCTGGGTCAGATCACCGAGGGATACCAGGGTCGCCGGGTTGTCGACCACGATACCGGCGTTTTTCAGCGCGATCATCGCCAGGAACAGCCCGATACCTGCCGCGATCCCCAGGCGCAGGGTCATGGGGATCGAGTTGATGATCCACTCGCGGATGCGAAAGACGCTGAGCAGGAAAAAGGTCAGGCCCGAGAGGAAGACAGCGCCCAGCGCGGTCTCCCAGGAGTAGCCCATGCCCAGCACCACCCCATAGGTGAAGAAGGCGTTGAGGCCCATGCCGGGCGCCATGGCGATTGGATAGTTGGCCCACAGCCCCATGATCAGACAGCCGATGGCGGCGGCCACACAGGTGGCCACAAACACTGCGCCGTAATCGACCCCAGCTTCCGACAGGATGCTCGGGTTGACGAAGATGATGTAGGCCATGGTCAGGAAGGTCGTGACCCCGGCGATGATCTCGGTGCGAACGTTGGTGCCGTGTTCGCTGAGCTTGAAGTGGTTGTCGAGCAGTCGTTTCAACATCGGCATTACCCTACCCTGGCGCGTGGACCCTGATGGTCCGGGTGCGAGAAAAGCCGCATATCTTACCCCATCGACCAAGGCCGATGCGATAGGCGGCATCCTGATACGACACGGCCGGCGAGCCTCATGGGATCACCGGCCGCTGCTGTCCGCCATGACAGACATCCTACGCTGTCATGGCATTCGCTAAGCTATTTATAAGCAATCGCCGGGCCAGAGACACGCATGGTGGCCAACGCAAAGTTGACGGAATGGTCAACTCAGCCACAGACCACCTCAACCGCGCTACCCATCAGCCGCGACTGGCCAGCACCCGCTCGACGGTCTCGACGATCGCCTGGGTCTGCGGATCAATCTCGATATTGACGTAATCGCCGGGCTTGCGGTCTCCAAGCGTGGTCCTTGCCAGGGTCTCGGGGATCAAGTTCACACAGAAGCGGGGCGCTGCCGTCACGTCACCGGGACGCACTTCGCCAATGGTCAGGCTGATGCCGTCGACGCCGACGTAGCCCTTGTCGAACAGGAAGCGGCCATAGGCAGCTGGTACCTCAAACCACAGGCGACGATTGTTGGGCGCTTCCTCCAACTCAACCAGTTGTGCCATGCAGACCACATGGCCCGACATGGCATGACCGCCGATCTCGTCACCGAAGCGCGCCGCACGCTCTATATTGATGCGATCACCCACCTCCACTGCACCAAGGTTGGTCAGTCGTAGCGTCTCGCGCATCAAGTCTACCCATACATGACTGCCCTCGATGGCCGTCACCGTCAGGCAGGCTCCGTTATGCGCCACCGAGGCGCCGGTCACCAGGCCCTCGCATAGCTCAGGCGGCAGGGCCATTTCGAAGGTCCGGAAGTCTTCTTTGTCGGTCACTGACACCAGGGTGGCGGTGCCTTGAACAATACCGGTAAACATGGCGATCCTCTGCGTGCGACATCATTCGGGCGACTCAGCGCCCGCCAAACCGTCGAGTCTACCAGCCTGACAGGCCATCCAGCAGGGCCTTGTCGAGAGGGCTCAGTTAAGAGCTCAGCTAAGGGCTGAGTTAAGGGCTCGGTTACGGACTCAGCAAAGGGCTTTGTGACAGCGCTTTGTGACAGCTTGCAGTTAAAGGTGCCTTGCATAGCTCACGTAATACCTAACTCAAGACGCACACGGCGCACAGCAGGTCTTTTGATATACATCTGACACCCATCGCCTTGATAACAGCGATATGCACTGGTTATTGGCGCTATAAGCCGAAACTTGTACCAGGATCGTTGACACCCCACGGTGGGCACCATAAGATTCACCCCACTTTTTTTAGGCGCCGATTTGTACCCGGCTTGCGGGCGCCCTCGTCTGGCTCGATTCGTCGAGCCAAGCGGGAAGTGCAGCTAAAAGGGTGTGTCCAGCGTTGATGGCCACCCGTCAGGGTGGCCTTTTTTTTTGCCCTCTGGACTGCCCTTCTCTGCCTTGCGGTGCCGCAGCCACTTCGATCGGCCAGCGACTCGACGGACCCATGATCAGACTCGAAAACGTCTCCAAGACATACGGCAGCGGTGCTCATGCCATTCAGGCCTTGAAGCACGTCGACCTGCATGTCCCTAAAGGCAGCATCCACGGCGTCATCGGCCTGTCCGGCGCCGGCAAGTCGACGCTGATTCGCTGCGTCAACCTGCTCGAACGCCCCACTACCGGCAGCGTCCAGGTGGATGGCGAGGAACTCACCCGGCTGAGTGGCCCGGGCCTCAATCAGGCACGCCATCAGATCGGCATGATCTTCCAGCACTTCAACCTGCTGGCCTCGCGCAGCGTCTATGACAACATCGCCTTGCCGCTGGAACTGGTGGGCATGAGCAAGGATGCCATCCAGGAGCGGGTGCTACCGCTGCTCGACCTGACCGGCCTTGCCGACAAGGCCGACAAGTTCCCGTCCGAGCTCTCCGGCGGCCAGAAGCAGCGCGTGGCCATCGCCCGAGCGCTTTCCAGCCGACCCAAGGTACTGCTGTGCGACGAGGCCACCTCGGCGCTGGACCCCCAAACCACGGGTTCTATCCTCGAGCTGCTCAAGGACATCAACCAACAGCTGGGGCTGACCATTCTGCTGATCACCCACGAGATGGAAGTGGTCAAGACCATCTGCCATCGGGTCGGCCTGATTTCCGACGGCGAGCTGGTCGAAGAGGCTGACGTCGGCGACTTCTTCACCGCGCCACGGACCCAACTGGGCCGCGAGTTCCTCAACGACTTCCTGGAACTTGAACCGCCCCGGGCACTGGTCGAGCGGCTTGAGGCAGAGCCCAGCGTGAGCAGCCACCCGGTGGTACGTCTGGCCTTCAGCGGTGACGCCGTGGCCACCCCGCTGGTATCACGCCTGGCCCGGGAATGCGGCGTGGATGTCAGCATCCTGCAGGCCAAGGTCGAATCGATTCAGGGCCGCACCCTGGGGCTGATGATCGCCGAACTGATCGGCAATTCCCACGACACCCGCGCGGCTCTCAAATATCTGGAAGCCCACGACCTGAAAGTGGAGGTGCTTGGTCATGTCCAACGCGATGCTTGAACTGATTCTCGAGGCCACCCTCGACACCCTGTACATGGTCGGCATCGCCGGGCTGATCGCGGCGGCGGCCGGGATCCCACTGGGCGTGCTGCTCTACGTCACCCGCCCAGGGCAGATCCTCGCCAACCCGGTGACCCAGAAGGTGCTGGCCATCGTCACCAACGTCGGCCGCTCGATTCCCTTCATCATCCTGATGGTGGCGATCATTCCTTTCACGCGGCTGATCGCCGGCAGCTCGATCGGTACCAACGCCGCTATCGTGCCGCTGACCATCGCCGCGATCCCCTTCGTCGCCCGCCTGGTGGAAGGTGCACTGAACGAAGTGCCGCCGGGGCTGGTCGAGGCCGCCCAATCGATGGGCGCCACGCCCTACCAGATCATCACCAAGGTGCTGCTGCCCGAGGCCAAGGGCGGCATCATCAACGGCATGACCATCACCGTGGTGACGCTGATCAGCTATTCGGCCATGGCCGGCGCGGTCGGCGGTGGCGGGCTGGGTGACCTGGGCATACGCTACGGCTACAACCGCTTCGACCCGGTCGTCATGCTGATTACCGTGGCCATTCTGGTGATCATGGTGCAGGGCTTTCAGAGCCTCGGCGACCACCTGGTACGCAAGGCCGACCACAAGTAACGATCGCGACCTGCCGGGATGGCAGGTCGCCCGAGAGCGCTGGACGCCAACCGTCCGGCTTGCCATTAAAAACTCGCCCACCCGGCGAGAGATCATTCGCGGCTTTTTAGCCCCAAGGGAGAGCATCACGATGACCAACACCCTGGCAAACCTGCTTCGCCCCACCCGCCTGCTGGGGGCCGCTGCCCTCGTCGGTACCAGCCTGCTTGCCGGCTGCGGCAGTGACGAAGACCAGACGCTCAAGATCGGCACCGTTGCCGGCCCCGAGACCGAAGTCATGCAGGTGGCCCTCGGCATCGCCAAGGAGAAGTACGACCTGGACGCCGAGATCGTCGAGTTCACCGACTATGTCTCGCCCAATGCCGCGCTGGCCGACGGCAGCCTGGATGCCAACGCCTTCCAGCACGAGCCGTACATGCAGAGCATGGTCGAGGACCGCGGCTATGACTTCGCCATTGCCGGGCGCACGTTCGTTTACCCGATCGGTGCTTACTCGGAAAAGTTCGAGCGCATCGAAGATCTGCCGGAAGGCGCTGTCATCGCCCTGCCCAACGACCCGTCCAACGAAGGCCGTTCACTGATCCTGATGCACAACCAGGGTTTGATTGAGCTCGACGACCCGCAGAACCTGGAAGCCACGCCGATCGATATCATCGATAACCCGAACGACTTCGAGTTCCGTGAGATCGAGGCTGCCCAGCTGCCGCGCGTGCTGCCCGACGTCGACCTGGCTTTCATCAACAACACCTTCGCCCAGCCGGCCGGCCTGAGCCTGGACGACGCCCTGATCAAGGAAGGCCCCGAGTCTCCCTACGTCAACCTGATCGTGGTGCGTGGCGGTGATGAAGACCGCGAAGCGATCCAGCAGCTGGTCGACGCCTATCAGAGCGACGCCGTGATCGCCAAGGCCGAAGAGCTGTTCAAGGGTGCAGCGGTTCCCGGCTGGAAGTAATCGCGAGGCCCCGTTCCGACCGCTATACGCAAAACGCCAGCGCCACGTGCGCTGGCGTTTTGCCATCTGCGACCCGCCCTGCTCGCTCACACCCCATGACACCTTCTACTTCACGGCACGAGAAACGATCATGACCGAACGCCAAACTGATCTGCCCGCTACCGACTACGGCCTGCTGGCTCGCCAGCTCGAAGCCCTGCTCGATACACGCGACGCCCTGACCAACAGCGCCCAGACCTGCGCCTTCATCATGCAGAGCGTGCCCGGCCTCAACTGGGCCGGCTTCTATCTGCACCGTCTGCCCGAAACACTGATGCTGGGCCCTTTCCAGGGCAAACCCGCTTGCAACCCCATTCCCTTCAGCAAGGGTGTCTGTGGCGCCGCCGCCCGCAGCCGTGAAACCCAACGGGTCGAGGATGTCCACGCGGTGGCCGATCACATCGCCTGCGACGCGGATTCCCGCTCGGAGCTGGTGATCCCCATCGTCAGCGGTGATGGCCTTTGGGGACTTCTGGACCTCGATAGCCCCCTACCCGGCCGTTTCGACGACCAGGACCAGGCTGGCATCGAAGCGCTGATGACGGTATTTGCCGCGCGCACCGACCTCGCCACGCTCTGAGCGGCAAATCTGAGGGCAAAAAACGCCAAAAACGAAAAAACCCCGCAGCCTAGGGCTGCGGGGTTTTAGAATCTGGTAGGACCGAGCGGATTTGAACCGCTGACCTCCACGATGTCAACGTGGCGCTCTAACCAACTGAGCTACGGTCCTGCTGTTGGCCGTTACAAGGATGCTTGGTAGGACCGAGCGGATTTGAACCGCTGACCTCCACGATGTCAACGTGGCGCTCTAACCAACTGAGCTACGGTCCTGCATCACTTGTTGCATGGCGAGCCTTGCTTGCCTCGGCAACGGAGACGTATTCTACCCATCACCCTGCAGAATGCAAGCCCATTCTCAAAAAAAACTCACGGCAACTCAACCGCTTGGCGACAAGCCATCCTCAAAGCGCGACCACCTGATCATCGCCGGCCTGGGCTTCACTCTTTACCCGGCGCACCGCCTCCCGCCAGCCCTGATAAAGCCTTTCTCGCTCCGCCTCGGGCATTTGAGGCATAAAGGTGCGCTCGCCGTTCCACAGGGCAGCGACCTCTTCAAGGTCGCGATACCAGCCAATATGCAGTCCGGCGAGATACGCCGCTCCCAGCGCCGTGGTTTCAGGGACTCGAGGGCGGTCCACCGGCACCCCCAGCATGTCGGCCAGGAATTGCATCACCCAATTATTGGCGACCATGCCGCCATCGACGCGCAAGGTGCCG